>CANPYT010000003.1 GCA_947588705.1 uncultured Acetatifactor sp.
AAATTTTCCTTCCCTCAAGCGCTGTCCTATACGCTGCGCATTTATTTTTAACTTCTTATATTCCTTTTCCGACATAGTATCAATTCTTTCACGGATCTCAAATAGGGATTCTACCGCAATTCCGCACTGATTCTCCAAAATAAAATCCGCCATTGCTGCTTGTTTCCATATCACAATTGGTATCCCACAAGCTAGGTATAGAGAAGTTTTATGTGGATTGTTAATCTTCAGGTAGTCTCCATATTTTCCTATACAACTTTCCGCACTATCCCCGTCCCAAACAAGCCCAAAACTGCCGTTAAGTGCATAAGGAAGTTCATCCGGCGCGTAGGAACCTTGATAATGAACATTTTTTCTCCCATCATCGATATAACCGACGCCAAACAAATTAAATTCACATTCATTTGGTAAATGATATAGATACTGTGTTTTTTTAGGATCAAGATTTCCAGCAATAATAATAGGCTTTTCTTTTCTAATGTTATTACTATCAATTTGATTTCTTTGGAAGTGCGGCAATAAATAATCAAAAATTTGCAAAGAAATCAATTTTGATTCATCTAGTTTTAATCTCCGCGCCATATGGTCATTATGTACAATCATCTTGGTGACTGAATTTAACACTTTAGGTTCTGTAATCGAATAAATAAGTTTCTTTAACCCTTTTTTCTCAACTAATATAACAAGGTCATGTACAATCAGAATAATTTTTACCCCTTTTTGCGATATTCTGTGTAAACATTGCGAAAGGAAAACCGTATTCTCAAGCGGCGGATATTGTACAACAAGTTGATCACCTTGTTTCAAGATGGATAGTGTTTTTTCCCATACATCACGATACACAATATTACGCGTATACTTATGTATACCTTTATGATTTGATTGCTGAATACTCAAAGGGATAAAACCCATGAATTCCAAAATAGCGTTAATATCCCCCCGGGCCTTTCCCCATGCACCACGCATTTGACTTTCGTATGGAATTTCCCGCACATAATACTTCATATTATATACCTCCGCTAATGCTTAGTGACTCCTATGATCAACCGTTTTTCTTGGGTTTTATTCATCGGGTTTCACTCCCGGCCAGCATCCATCAAAACTGCTTTCTTGCAGCACCGTCAAACGGTTTCCCCTGGAAAACAATATTTTTATATTTTTCAAAATCATATAAAAATTCTGGCAGAGCCTTACAAATTTTATCCACATTCGCTTGTTCTTCCGGGTGCAAGCGAAGTAGTTGCGTATTGTTGATCGATCGTGCTGGATCGAACATTTTCTTTGGACGGGTATGGTTGTATAAATGAAGAAAATTTTCTATTTTTTTAATACTTTGATCATAATTATAAACCATATCTTCAAAGTGAATATAAAGTACCCGTTCATTATCCGACTTATGTTTTCGTATAGTCCTGTAATAGACAATAAACTTATCTACATCGTCGACTGGAGAAAATTTAAAATTAGGATCTTTTGTAAACTTACCTGCCAGATACAAATCCCTGGGATCTTTGTCCACCACAATGGCATACGAATCAGCGTAAAACTTCAAACTGTCGCCCGGATTATTACCTGAAAACGGTTGGTCTAGACAAATCGGCTTCTTCATATCTGCTCCCATTATTTCAAGTATCGCAGATGTATATGCTCTTGCCGCATCGTAAAAATTTTCCGGCTCAACGGAAAAATATTTATTTGCGCATGGCCACAAGTAAACCCTGTGCCCGACGATTTTTTCAATGATCTTTGGCATGATGATTTTCTTTGACGCAAACGCAAAGATATCCCTCATCATATGCCCTGTACATACATCAGCCGTATATAATCCTCTGAATTGGAACTGTGTGATTTCATCAATAAAACGTCTGCTCAATTCATAGAATTCTTTTCCATTGCACGGTTTATGGATAAACGGAACCATATAGGACTTCGAGATTCGCAAAAAGCGTTTAATCGCCGCATCACATGATTCCCCTTTGGTGTACTGTTTCATCAAATGGTATTCCAGATCCTCAAGTCCATCTACACGATAGCTCATCCAAGATTCAAAAGTGTCATAAACTTGAACATCCTCATATTCCTGTAACAGATCGGATATTACAGAAGAACCCGTAGCGCCATACCCGCAGGCCCCTATAACCATTGCATTTTCTCCCTCCCAGTACCTTTTTCAATTCTTGTTATGTCCCGTAAAATCTTTTGTTAATTGTTGTGTCGATTTTATGACAGAAAACTCCAAACTTTGACCGATTCAAAATCAATCGTTCCATTTTTTTGCGGATATTCTCAACAGCGCAGCCAACAATAAAGATTCCTATGGTTAAAGCGACGCTGTAAGGAACATATCCTTTTGTTTGGACCATGGCATCTAAAGCGAAAATCCCTCGCCAAAAAATGGGAATTGTTGTTTCATGATTATGTAAAAGATATATGCCAAAGGTATTAGAGGCCATCTGGTTAATCCATTTGTTTTGCGGAATGTGCAAATTTTCAAATAGAAGAAACAAGCCAAAAGCCGCTGTCAGACATGGAAATGATGACATATCCCGGATGGTGGAATAGTTGTTTCTCATAAACACATTCCCTTGGACTCCCTTCTGATACATCCAAATTTCGACTAAAAACATAAAGCCATATGAGCCCACAAAGAGGAGCAGCCCATAGAGTTTTACCCCCCCGCTCAACATTTTCATCCGAGGTTTCAAGTAGCGGATAAGCATGTATAAAAACGAAAACCATGCCGGTCCAAACATTAATAACTTAAACACAATCTTCACAAAGGTAGAATTGCCCAACAGCCTTCCATTGAAAGTCACAGTCGGCAAAACGGAAAAAACAAACATACCCACAAGAACGTGCACCAATCGGATGTTCCACTTTTCATACAACCTGTTCAATACAGGCATAAGCAGAAGCAAAATCATATAGGAAGAAGCAAACCAATAACTTCTCCCCAAGATCGGCAGAAAGGACTTTACCCAAGTTTGCCATGAAATTTTGCTGGAAAAGACCACAGTATCCAACAAATTTAAAGCTAACAGGTAAAACAGGGTTTGTAACCACAAGCGTACAATTTTCTGTGAATCAAATCTTTTTTTGTCAACCAGAAAATAGAGACCGATGATCACAAATACGTTGGTTCCAAACTTCCCGCCCAACAAGAAAAACAGAGATACCATAATGTTTCCATTCAAGGTAACCCCATCCAAAACACCACTTAAGGATACCACATGATTTAATATAATAAACAACATGGACAGCACTCTTAACAATTCCAAATTGCTTATCCTGTTCAATGTACTTTCTTTTTCCATTTCAAATAGCCTTTATATGCGTTTCTGATAATACCCAGATAGGCGTAATGATGTTTTCGGATTAAGTGGAAGAATCTTTTTTCACCGATATACTGATAGATTCCTGGCGAACTTTCCTGAATTTTTTGCTCAAAATAACGGATATTATCTTTACTTTCTTTATATTTATCACACAAAAACCAGGTTCGGTAAAGCGCGCCGATGCTCATCGTGATTCGGTCTAAAATAAGAACACGTCTGTCTTCATCCAGCATCTGTTTTTCCTCAAAATGCTGCAATAGCGCACACAGGCTTAAGGCAACCGTTTCCTGCATTCCCACGTTTCTAAGCATATTTGCCTTGTTCACGCTGTTGTTTCCTGTACCCACACAGCGATACAGATACACCTTATCATCGTAAAAGATATAATTTCGTGATACAGCGATGGCCCACACAATAAATTCCACATCCACATAATAACAATGTTCGGTAATGCGGGCATGATTTTGCCTGAGCAGCTCCGTCCTTATGCACATGGTGCTAAGGCCAAACAAGGACGAGTCTGTCGATTTGTCATAGTTCCTTTTCTGTCCTGCCGAAATACAGTCAAACACAGCATGATTGTGCGGATATCTGACTCCCTGTTCGTCCGTCCACCAGTAATCCGTTACCACAACGTCTGCATCGCATTTATGAAGTTTTTCAATATAATTTGAAAAAGCGTCTGGATCTACCGCATCGTCACCGTCCACGACTCGAAAATATTTTCCAGTCGCCAAGTCAATTCCTTTATTGATTGTCGAGCCATGTCCACCGTTCTCTTTGGCGATATAACAAACAGACTCCGAATACATCTGCTGGAAGCGTTTCGCAATTTCGCCAGTTTGATCCTTCGAACCGTCGTCTACCACCAGCACTTCAATCTCACCGATGTACCTTGCGTCACACAGAGATTTCAGCGTAGATTCCAGATATTTTTCTACGTTGTATGCCGCAATTACTACCGTCAAAACTTTCATCTTATCTCTCCATCACTAATCCGACTAGACAACTCTCTGGCCCGAAGAAAACAATCCTCCATAGAGCAATACGTCCATTCGCCGTAACGCCCCGTCGTGTAGATATTGTTTTGTTCAAGCGATTTTCTTTTCTCCCCCACATACGCCATAGATTCTGCGGATATGTGGACGTAAGCCGGATCAATTACAATGCTTTCATACGCTGTTACTTTATGTTTGTCAATCACACCGCATCTTTCAAGGTTAGAAAGTGTCTGCATATATTGTCCTGAAACATCTACTTCCTGGCTATGTTCGAATCCGATTTCTACATAAACACTGAGTTTATTTTGGCGCAGAATGTTATTATAAAACCCGACTCGATAGAAGTTCACGTCCTTATCAGGATAATAGACCCAATGCAGCGAACGGTCGATTGACGGTCTGTCAAAACCGATATTAAATACCAGCACCTTATTCCAAGACAGACATTCTGGTATGCTCTCGCCCATTAATTCTAAAAGTTGAGGAAACGGAATCGAACTGACCAAATACTGATATTCATAAGTGTCTACTGTGGAAACAATACGTCTGCCAATAGGGTCTATGCTCAGCACTTCTTCATTCAGGTGGATTTTTTCTTTCCCTACTTGACACAATAAATAGTCAATGACTGTATAAGCACCGTCAACCGGATATATATAGTGGTCGTTATAAGAAACGTTGTTCCCATTTTTCATATTTTGGATAACCTCAGTCAAGTCCGCATATGGGAAAAAACGCCCCATCGCATCCTGATCCAGTTCATCTAGGTCGCAGGCATAAAGTTTTTCATTGTACGGAACCAGAAACCGATCACAGATTCCCTTGCCGAACTTTCCAAATAACATATCCTTAAATGATGTATATATCTCTTTTTCTTCTTTAAAAAAAAGATCATATAGACAGTCTATAAAGTCTTCCTTTTTTAATTGATGTATATTTTTTTGAAAAGGATAGTCGATCATTGAGTT
Source organism: uncultured Acetatifactor sp. (assembly GCA_947588705.1). GTDB lineage: Bacteria > Bacillota > Clostridia > Lachnospirales > Lachnospiraceae > Acetatifactor. Next base: position 5,305 of record CANPYT010000003.1, read on the forward strand.
TCGAAAATTAATTTTTGTGTTCTTAATTTGGCGAACACATTTACTCCCCTGAAGCACAGGTTCAAAATAGCGCCTGCTTTCTTCATTTTTAAAATGGAAAAAATGACCCGCAAAATCCCAAATATATTCTCCGCAGGCTTTGTGAGTCCTGCAAAGGCCACCCGCATCGCTTTCCTTTTCCAACACTACAAAATTATTTGAATTTAAATTGCCCGCAAAAGCAAGACCGGATATGCCCGCTCCTAAAATGGCATATTTCACTTTCATAACAACTCTCCCTGTCGATCCTCAATGTCCAGCGCCTGCATAAAATGGTGATAATATTGTGCAATAGTTTCAGGTCGGTAAATACATTTTGCAGTTTTTCCCTTAAGTTTGCACAGTTCCTCCGAATCACTCAAATATTTATGAAGCTGTTCTCTTAACGTTTCCGTCAGATTTTCCGTGTCGAGAAGAACAGTGGCTTCCGTGACGTTTTCTGGCACTCCTCCTGTCCGGGTAGTAATAAGCGGCGTCCCAGAAGCAAGGCATTCAATCATACTCATACCACATGGTTCTTGCCATACAGACGGCAGGATACATAAATCCGCAATCTGGTAATATTGATACATTTTCGGATAGGGGATAAGACCAGTGAAAATAATTTTTCCACTTATTCTCTCTGTAATTTGCTTAAGCTGTTCTTCAAAACCATCTTTTATATCAATATTATAAAATGTGCTTCCTGTCACAAGGAGTGTATAACACTCCTCTTCCAGTCCTGATAAAGCTTCCAGTAATTCAAGAATTCCTTTTTCCTTCGCTATTCTCCCGGCAAACAATAAAACCGGACATCCCGGATCAATTCCAAGTTTCTTTTTCAGGGTGTCTTTCTCCTCCTGGCTAATTTTTTTTTCGAAAAGCTTTTCATCTATGGTGTTATGTACAGTTACATATTCTGTCGTCTGCATACCAATCAGTTTTTGAAAGCATCCCGTGATATAATCAGAAACTCCAATGATTTTTTTTGCCTGACTCAAATAACTGTCGTATCCAAGTGTCTTTCCCAATTCATTATGTGCATGGTAATAAATCTTTCCCTTGTATTTTTCGAGGTTGTCACGATATTCTAGCGCACGAAACATGACAACATTATTTTCTAGGACAACCCGGCCATAAGAATGGGCTCTCAGTTCCTTTCCGACCTGCCGCATAAACGCCATTCGCTGAAAGAAATATCGATAACTAATCAGATGTTTCTTTCTAAATATATTTTTTGCAAGAAAATAGATCATTCGATCAAGCACTTTTGTCAATTTTCTTGTCTGAATCTGATTGATTTTTGTAAAGCGAAAAATTTCCCTGTTTTGATCCGCGCAAGAGTATACTGTAAAATCACACGCATGAAACCTTTCGTTTTCCTGGATCAGGTTATAAATGATATTTTCCACAGCTCCGCCCTTTGTCGGCGGAACCGGCAAATAACCGCTTGTAATGATAGCGACTTCCATCCGTGGGTGCACCCCCTTCGTTTCTCTTTTATTACTGGAAACTTTTCCATCAGTCCTGTCTTCCTGATAATTTCAGAATAAGTGATTTATCCAGCAACCTTTTAACTATAATTCGCTATCGTTCCAATCAACTCGCTATAATAATCCGCCCATCGTTTTGCCTGATATTTAATGTCAAACTTGTCAATTTGTCCTTCTTTTGTTCTTTGGTTGTCCTTTCTCCGGAGAACAGTTTCTGCCCATTGTGTGCTCCCTGCCTCAAGATTCAGGAATGTTACATCTTCAGTTATTTTAACCTCTTTGGTGATACGATCAGACAGAATACAGGGCAGCCCGGCCACCTGAGCTTCTATGGCAACAACCGGCAAACCTTCATAACGCGATGGTAGCAAGAAAATATCCATCGCCTGGTAAAGCCGATTGACATCCTTTCTTGATCCTAGAAGATAAATGCACTTACGTTCTTCTCCCATCGTTGTTGCTGACTCATCTTTTTGCATTTTTATTTTTTTCATAAAAATTCTCCAGATTCTTTACCTGTACACAAACGTCATAGGCTGCCATTCTTTCATTTTGAAGGTTTATTTCTCTTACAGACTGCAGTGCAGCTTCTTTCCAAGTCTGTAATCCTGCGGCAAGATCCAAAAACTCTATACCATCTGAAATTTGGGTTTCCACAGGAACATTCGTTGATGCAAGTACCCGCAAACCTCTTATTTGTGCCTCAATTGCCACTATGCCCAATCCTTCATACCTTGAGGGAAACAGCAACAGATCCATCGCCTGATATAATCTTTCACAATCTCTACGGCTGCCTAATAGCCGTACCCCCCCCGCATTTTCAGGCATACTTTCCACACGTGCACGAATGCGCTCAAAATCTTCTCCATCACCAATCATTAACAACACGGACTCTGGATTTTGAGCATGGATACTCTGAAAGATATCAATCACAAAATCCTGATTTTTTTGATAACGAAAATTACCAACATGACCGATTACAAATTTATTTTGCAACCCTAATTCATCTCTGACCTCATCGCGCACTTGTTTGTTAAAACGATATTTGTCCAGATCAATTGCATTGTTAAAAATAGTTACCTGACCATTCCTCATTGCTCTCTTTCCAAACAGCCATTCTCCGGCAAGTTTGGAGCAGGCTGCATAGTGTGTTGCATATATTTTAGAAAATGGACGAAGCATATATTTGAAGATGTTTTTCTTCCACTCTCCTGGAGCAGCAGTTGAATGACTGTGTGCGATGCGGATAGGCACACCAGCTTTCTTAGCAGCATAGAGAGGAAACACACTTAAACTGTTAATGTGGGAATGAACAATCTGATATCTGTTTTTACGAAAGATTGTTACAAGCGCAGGTATATATTGACCTAATTTTTGATATGGCGGAACAATATAAATTCGCCCACCCAGGTTTTTTATCTGATCCTGAAGAAACTGTGTATGAGTAGAATCAGCATCTACGATAAAATCAAACTGTATTTTTGACCGATCAATATGTCGATAATAATTCATTACTACCGCCTCTACACCGCCATTAATCATTTTTCCCATGACCTGTGCTACACGTATTGGTTTCGACATCCTATTTTTGCCCCATCTATATATCAACCATCAATATTATTTTGTAGTTATTATCATTTAGCCTCAAAAGACATTTTAATCTAACAACTCTAAGTTGTCCGTGAGACACCGTCTAACACGGATATATTTTTTCAATATATCTTTTTATAAAGGTCTAACTTAATACTTATTATGGCAATACCACCAAACATCATAGTACTAGGTTTCCTATTTTTCCCTTTCTCCGCCCTTCACAATTAGTATTGACGTTTTCAAAATTTTCTTATCATGATAGTAACAATAGTCATGATAGGTTGCAGTAATTTTTCTGCTTCATCCATCATTTCTTCCCCACCACCTCCAGCCCCACCTTCATCTTTACCATCCTTCCGAAAAACTCCACCTCCAGCACGGCTTGTCTGCTGTGTCGGTTGATGTAAATTACCTTTCCCGTCAGATCCTTCAGGGGGCCCTCCGTAATGACCAGCTCCTTGCCGATGTACTCGCCCACGCTCATTTCAAATACCTTGTCCTGATTGATATGTTTCCTTAAAAATTCCGTCTCCTCCTTATATAGGGGGATCGGCCCTTCATCGTCGCCCAGGATTTTGGTAAACCCGGGAACAGACTTCAGTGCCCTGTGCAGCTCGTCCGGGTTTTCCGTCACAAAAAAGAGATAACCTGGGAACAGTGCCTTTAGTTTCCGGATCCAAACACCGTTTTCTTTCCAGGGCTTTTCGTACCTGGGCAGAAAACACTCTTCGTAGATCTTCCGATCTCCCAATTCTCTGTCGCAGATCGTCTTGATCTGTTCTTCCCGCCCGGTAGGAACCCATACCGCATACCACATCTTTCTCACTCTTTTCTTTGTTCCGCCCCAAAGGGCAGGCTCCGCCACCCGCACCGGAAGATCCGGATCTAAGTGCGGTTGATTTCAAAAGGTATCACAACGACTTCCGACAATGTGCTCTGGGCAACAATTACCTTCCGTAGTCTTTGTCTGAGCCAGGGGCTTTCCCTGTCAAAAGCTGGCAGGGATCTCAGGCGTCTTACATCGCGCCGTTTCTCCCTAACACAGCCTTAAAGGTCTTTGCAAGGATCTTGAGATCCATGCGAAGGTTCCATTCGCTGATATATTTCATGTCCAGCTTTACCACTTCCTCAAAGTCCGTGATACTGCTGCGGCCGCTGATCTGCCATAAGCCGGTGATGCCCGGTTTTGCTGCCAGTCTGGCCATATGTCTGAACTCATATTGCTCCCATTCCGCCACGGTAGGCGGCCGGGCCGATCAGGCTCATATCACCTTTTAGTACATTGAAAAACTGCGGGAATTCATCCAGGCTGAAGTCTCGGATAAAATTACCGATCCCTTTTTTGTAGGTTCCGTCAGGCAGCAGCCTGCTTCCGATGATCCTGGGGTCTTCCTCCATTTTGAACATGAACCCGTTTTTGATCTTATTCTGTGCCATCAGCTCCGCTTTCCGCTGTTCCGCGTCCATATACATACTGCGGAACTTGTACATTCGAAACCGTCGGCCGTTTCGTCCTACCCTCTCCTGGACAAAGAACAGAGGGCCTGGGGATTTGATTTTGATGGCCGGGGCTAGAAACAGGGCCAGGATCAGGGTAATTAACGATCCCACCAGACCGCCGACAATATCCAGCATCCGTTTCAGAAACAGCTGGCCGCTGGTGGCGTAATTGACGCTGGTCGTCATCACCGTATAATTTCCCAGGCGTTCCACCAGTTGTCTGCGGTTGATCACTCTTTCCCCGTCCAGCAGTTTCTCATGGACGATCAGTCCCATTTCCGAAAAATGTTCCATTAGCTCCCCGGGCTGTTCCGTTCCTTCCGGAAGGTTGAAGAAAACTTCATCCACCGGCTCCCTGTGGACATATTCCAGCGCGTCTTCCCACCCTGCGACCACGGGAAATCCAGCGATCTGTCCCTGCGCGTGTTCCTGATCCAGAAGCACCACTCCCAAAATCTTGAAATTTTCGTAATTGTGGCTCTTGATATTGTCCAGGACCGTTGCCGCTATACTTTCCGTTGTCAGGACCAGCAGCGTCCGTTTTCCCTTTCTCACGATCTTTCTTTTCAGGAAGGTTTTCCATAGGATCCGGGTAACATAGCCGATCGCGCCGTAAATAATGCCTGTGAGGTACATGACGGTCCGGGAAAAGGTACTGCCCTCCTGGACGGAAAACAGGTAAAAAGTCGCACAAAGCTCCACCAGGCAGACCTGCCGCAGTGTCACGGTTGCCTCTGACAGATATCCCCTTCTCAGGACATTCTTAAACATATCGGAAAAGATCATCAGTACCACGGCGATCAGAGAAAGCACTACCGCCATATTGCGGTAAGTGACCTGGGCATAAAGGATCCCAAATCCGTGCCTTATCATATATGCAGAAAAAAGTGATAAATTCAAACAGACCAGATCCAGCATTATAAAATCCAGATGTTTGATCCATCCCTGCGAACATTTTCGATACATAACCGCTTGACCTCTGTACCTTCTTTTCCGGGTCTACTATTTTCATAATCTTTACGCGCAATACCCCCCCCGGAAACGGAGGGGTATTGCACAACCACATGCGAAAAATGGGTGGCGGGCGTTACCCGCCCAATTAATTATGCATAATTAATTGTGTAATTCAAAAAAGAAGAGGTTTAAAAATCAGTGATTAAGCTGTGCTCTCTTTGCGCATACAGCGGCGCCGGCCAAAAGGATCATGGTCGCGAACACTGCTGTGGGCACGGTCTCGCCGGTCTTGGGAGACACGGGCGTAGACGTGGGAGCTACAGTTTCGTTGGTAGTCTGCGTAGTCTGGCTGGCAGTCTGTGTAGTCTGGCTGGCAGTCTGTGAAGACTGGCTGCTGGACTGTGAAGACTGGCTGCTGGACTGCGAAGACTGGCTGCTGGACTGCGAAGACTGGCTGCCAGTCTGCGAGGACTGCTGCTCATTAGTAACCGGATCACCTACTATAGGTGTAGGTGTCGGTGTCGGCGCTACCTCTGCTACTGTTACTAAGAACAGCGCATAGTTAGAGTAATCGCTTCTGGTGAATTTGATTACGCCGTTTTCGACCTTAGCGCCTTCGACCGGCTCCCATCCGGACGTACCCTGATGCATCAGCACATACGTCTCGTTTTCCTTAGTATCTTCAACCTGATAAGGAATCTCAATGGAGATTGTCCCGCTTTGCGACGGTGTGATGTCCAGTATAAATACCAGATCTACATCTACCTGCGCGCCCGCTTCGATTGTAATAGCATCAGCGGCGGCCTCCACGATTTGTGTCTTCAGGGTGCTGTTTTCCGCTTCGATCTCATTGCTGACTGCATTTACAACAGTTTCGCCGCCTTCTGGCTCTCTGATCGAAACTTCAACTGGTTCTCCCTGACTGTTTGTTGCAGTTGGCGTTCCAGCCTTATCCACCCATGTGTTAATGGTGCCAGGGCTTACCTCGGCACAAACCGTCATGCCAAGTGTCATGGCAAGCGCCATAGACAATGCAACAATCTTAGAAAACTTTTTCATCGGTTAGTTCCTCCTTTCCTTATTGTCATGTGGTTATATCAAGCCTTACGGCCGGATACCTGATGAATTGCTCACTGGCTCACTTCCTCATAGAACACCTTCAGAATCAGCTCGTATAAAGCTTTCTCGTCCGGGTAAAACTGCTCCAGCACAGCGCCTTCCACGGTCTCCCCCTCCAGAGAGTAGAACCGCTCCGTAGAAAAACTATAATCCAGGATCTGGGTGGCCAGATAGCTCACCTCGTCCACAGATATGTCCGTCACCATATATTTGCTCAGCGTTTCATAGAGCTTGACCGGCAGGGTGATGTCTTCTTTCATGGCGGCTTTCGCCGTCTGGGCGTAAGCAGTCAGATACTGTTTCTGCCGCTCTAGGCGTCTGCCGGCACTGTTAAAGCTTTTGGTGTCCCGGTCATGGAGATAATGGTAAGAGGCGTCTCCCTTTAGAAGCACCGTTTCTCCCTCCCGGAACTTCCATACATCCTCCAGGACTTCCACCTCGACCCCGCCCACGGCGTCATTGATGGAAGGGATCGCCCCCATGTTGACGGAGCAGTACCCATGGATCGGCAGCCCGTAAAACAGGCGGGAAACCGCGTCCCGGCTGCGCTCGCAGCTGACTGTCGCCCCGTCTCCGTAGGCATGCTGAAGGGTCAGCTGTCCTTTTTCCGTCCAAAGAAAATGGCCGGTACTGCTGTATATGTCAATATCTGTCATCGTGTCTCGGTTGATGCCGATGACGGATACCTGCTTGGTATGGGGATTTAACACCAGCAGGAAGATCGCGTCGGACTGGCCGCCGTTGATTCCTTCCTCTTTTACCTCTACCTCTCCCTTGTCGTCGATCCCAAGGAACAGGAACGTCAGAATGTCTTCATTATAGCGGTATATCTTCCCCTGGTAACGGACGTCGCCTTCTTCCCAGTTTTCGTCCGTTTCCTCTGTTCCGGTGCCTTCTTCCGGCGCCAGGCCCTCCACGATCTGGGCGGCCCCGCTCAGATCTGGGCTCTGTCCTTTATACATGTTATAGATTCGGTTGCGGCCCGAGATCTGCAGCCCTAGGAATATGCCCGTTCCCAGCACGACTAAAGCGATCAGGACGATCACAAACCGGATCAGCACTCTGTATCGTTTTCTTTTAATTTTCATTCTGATCCTCCGCGCTGTCTGTTACGCGTAGCTGGACTCCCTGCACCAGGTAACGGCGGTCCGGCTTATTGCTGGCACAGGTAGACAGCGTGAGGATCCGGTCTTTCTCCGTTATTTCCTCCACTCGGTCAAAATTGCTGTTCATGGATCGTACCTCTTTTACTTCTTCCAGGTATTCCCCGAACCCTTCTTCCGTTTTTGTTTCATATCCCGCCAGCAGATGGATATTGCTGAATTCATAAGCGCCGAACACCCGGTATACGAACACCTCTTCCGGGGTGTAAATGTATATGTACGGATGCATCTGGAAAAATTCCGTATCTTCATAGTTGTGCAGCCCGGCGAACATGGTGCCGTTCTTCATATTATGTCCATAGACTACGGTATTGTTGTCCGTAAAGTCCGTGGTGTTGTAATCCTCCGTATAGATGCAGCCCGGCAGGCCCTTTGTGCCGTCGATATTGTAGTTGAGATAATAACTGTTATCCTCAGGATGCCGGAGGATGGGATAATCGATGGAGGAATCCGGTATGTAGATCCAGGCGTATATATCGGGGTTGACCTCCATCTTCAGGGATGTAAAGTCCAGATCCTTGTCCGGGATCTCAATTCCGAAAGCTTCCTCCAGTTTCCTGTTTTTTTCTTCCAGGCTAAGTTCCTCCCAGCTTTTCTCCGGCGCGGGAGTTATGGCCGCCTCCTGAGACTGGTTTTCCGGCTCCGTTTGGTTCGGAACCGTCTCCTCGGACAGCTGGCTAAAGAGTTCTTCTTCCCGCCGGCTTGCCATTCCCGCCCGAACCAGGCAGAAAATGGCTGCCGCCGCCCCTGCCAGGCAGACGACCATCCCTATGATCCAGGCCGGCCTTTTCCCGCCGGCTCCCTTATTTTCCCTTCCGTCCGTGCTCATTGAGGAGACCTCCTGTCAAAAATGTTCCGGCAGTTACTCTCCGTATCTGCCATAATACTTTCCGTAATATTTGCCGTAGTATTTACCATAATACTTACCGTAATAGCCCTTGCCCCCCAGTTCGACCTTGTTCAGCACACATCCCAGGATCCGGCATCCGGCCACGTCAAGCTGTTCCTTGATCTTCTTGGCAAAATGGTAGCTGATCTCCCCGCAGGCAATAACCATGACCGCGCCGTCGCAGCATTTGGACACTACCGCGGTATCGATGACGCTTCCAAGAGGCGGCGTATCTATGATCACCATGTCGTAGTCCTTTCTGGCCTCCTCCACCATTTTCCGAAAACGGCTGTTCCCCAGAAGTTCGCTGGGATTGGGCGGCACCGGCCCGCTGAACACCATGTACAGGTTTTTGATGTCGGTGCTGCACAGGGCGTTTTGAAAATCCGCCTTGCCAACCAGATAATTCACCAGGCCCAGGCGTACCTTGCCTCTTTTATGCCGCTGGCGCATGACGCTTTTTCTTAAGTCGGCATCCACCAGAAGGACTTTTTTGCCCATCTGGGCGTAAGACTTGGCAAGTTCAAAGGAAATACTGCTCTTGCCTTCGTTGGGGGTACAGCTGGTAACGCAGATGACTTTTACGTCCTCGCCGGAAAAGTCGATATTAGTCCGAAGGGTTTTAAACGCCTCCCGGGTCCTGAAATCCAGCTCTTCTTGTTTTAGTTCGATTTCCTGCATCACTGCACCTCCATCTCGTCGGAAATGTCTTCCAGGTCGCTGTTGTCATAGGTGTTTTGGGTCTGCGGATCCGAATGGCCGGATTTTGTCGGCGTTCCGTGCTTTTTATCTTTTCCCCTCTTACTGGTGTTCTCCGCCACAGGGATCATGGCCAGTGTGCTGAGCCCCAGGTATTTTTCCACGTCATCCGAGTTTTTCAGCGTGTCATCCGTCAGGAAACGCACCACCAGAAGTCCAGCGCTTAAGAACAGACCGATCAGCGCTCCGATCAGCGTCCATTTCAGGATGTTGGGGCTGGAGGGATGCTCCGGCAGGTTTGCGGCGTCCACCAGATTGACCGCCTGGATATCCATGACGCTGGTGATGTGTTCCGCGGCGATCTCCCTTACCTGGTCCGCGATCATCATGGCCATGGTCGGATCCGGGTTTGTCACCGTGATATTGATGCTGCGGGTGTTTGTCACTGTCTCCACATCCACCTGGTCGGAAAATTGCTCATAGGAGAGATCCAGGCCGTATGTCTCAATTACCTGTTCCAGCACCGTCCGGCTCTTGATGAGAAGCGCGTAGTCCATGGTAAGCTGGCTGCCCAGCTGCAGGTCGCTGTAAGTCAGGTTGCTGTTGTTTTCCTGTTTGCTCAGGATATATATTGTGGTAGTGGATTGATAAAGCGGCGTTATGGCCAGGCTGCTGATCAGGTATCCCGCGACCCCGGCTACGATACCGCTGACCAGAATGACCCCCAGCCAGTGCAGCAAAAAGCCAAACAGGTCTTTCAGATCAATTTCTATCACGTCGTCATTTGCGTTCTGCATAGATTTTCTCCTCATTCAAATTGTCAGTCGTATTTACGGGCGGCGGGATAAATCCGTAAGCAGCTCCGACATGGCGTTTTCAAACAGAATTGCGTCCGCATACCAGCGGCTGCATTTTTGATACAAATATTCAGCGCAAGCCTTCATAGCGGGGTTTCTCTTTTTCAGGTCATGGGTGTCCGTTCCCAGATAATCCACTATCTGCTCCTGGATCAGCTTCCTGACGAACCGTTTGGCGGAACCGCCGAACTGCCCTGTCACGCTGCCCGCGTTTACCTGGATCCGGCAGCCCATGTCTTTGATCTCCCTGACCCTGTCTGCGTCCTTCAGAAAGCACCGATATCTCTCCACATGAGCCAACACCGGCCTGTAACCCATTCCCAACAGTTGGTCCGCCGCGTTTCTAATATAATAGAATTCTTCCAGCGGCAAAAATTCAATCAGCGCATATTCCGAACCATTCAGTGTGCAAAGCTCTCCTCTGTCAAGCTTTTCTTCTAACTCCCCGTGATACAGGATCTCTGTTCCGGGATAAATCCGGATCGGGATCCCCTGTTCCCGCGCGGCCTCCTGCAGCAGTCTTATCCGTTCCAGCACCGAATGTTTGGCGGCGCGGTATTTCCCCTGCTTATAATGCGGGGTCGCGATCATATGGGAGGTTCCTTCCCTTGAGGCCCATTCCAGCATTTGCAGCGCCTGTTCCAGATCCTGTGCCCCATCGTCCATCCCGGGAAGAATATGCGAGTGAATATCCACAAATCCCATAATTACCTTTCTTTTTACGGCGCATAGTTTTCGTACCCTAAAGTGTAGTCATAATAATGACTATATTTTAGGATTATAGTCTATTTAATGACCATAGTCAAGTAAATAACTGTAAAATAAAATTTTTATAGGCGGAGTTTTTTTGGTCAAACTGTCCAAGGCAGATGGTAAAAAGGAAAGCGAATTTCAGAAAAAAGGCCGGAAAAGATCATAAGATACAGACAAAAAAGATTGCTGAAAAGAAATGCAGGAAAGAAGGAAGACAATGATAGATTACACTCCGTTTTGGGAAACTCTGAAGAGTTCAAAGGAAACAACCTATTCCCTGATCAACAGGCACCATATCTCCAGCGCTACTCTCGATAAACTCCGTAAAAACAAACCGTTAAATACTACCACCATTAATGACCTATGTAGGATTCTCCATTGTCGCATTCAGGATATCGCCGTTTATATCCCCTCCGAGTCAGACCAGATTCTATAAGGGTCTTCTTTTTCCTTTTTACTGCAATATATTTAGTAAACGGTGGATAGAATGTACCTCGACTGCTGAGAGAAAGCATTGGATAATAGACTATATTTGTATGTATTATGAAGTATCAAAAGTTTTGTTTCAACTTTTGATACCGCTATACGGAGGTAAGTCTATGGGTTCAGAAACAACTATAATGGCAAAACAACAATACCGTCTCCAGGAATGGACAGCGCAGATCAGGGACTGCCAGAACCGCCCTGCAGGTATGAGTCTTGTCAATTGGTGTATATGTCATGGCATTACGAAAGCGAATTATTACAGGCTTCGGCGCGTAAGGAAAGCCTGCCTGGAAGATCTTCAGGAAAAGCACCCGCAGCAGTCAATTATTCCCATAAAAACTGAGCTTGTCCAGCAGCTAAGCAGCAAGGACAGCTTGGAACAGGCGGGGATCGATATTCAATGAAAGGATTTTCCGTCCATGTGGCGGAATCTACACCTATGCCCCTTCTGGCGGAAGTCCTCCGGGTGATACGAGATGCTTAATGACGCTACCTGCTTCAGGGCAGTCTATATCGTCTGCGGCTATACGGATCCTTGCTCCGATATGGACCGGCTTGCGGCCCTTGTCGAGGCCCAGACCGGGAACCGCCCTTATGTACCGGATACCCTTTACCTTTTCTACGGCCAACGCACAGCCCTTTGATCAGATCGCCGGTCAGCCCGTCATAAACAAAGAACGGGTGATAGCCATTTCCCTGGTAGTGGCAGTTGAAAGCTACGCCTTCCTGCCTGCCATAAACATCCACTAGCGTGGTGTTTATATTAAAGAGCAGGTATTCCGGCATTTTGAATAGAGTAGACCACTTTCCGAAGTTCGCGCAGGATCTGCCCCATCTGTTCCAGCGTTGTTTCATCCATGCGGTTGAAAAACCGGAACAGTGTCGGCTGTGATGCAAGGGCACCCTTCTCCAGGATTGCCGACATGACGGGCTCGTTTGCCAGCTCGTCAGCACAGTCATCTTCAAAATAGGCCGCAAAGATCTGATAAATGACCTGCATCGGAGGAAAGATCGCCTCCTTCAAAATTAATTTTAATCTGGCTATTGCTTTCTAAACTTACGGTGTTTAAAATATTCATAAATAGACCTCTTTTCTTGCAGTTTTGTTTGGATTCGACACATGAATTTTACTACAAGTGAGAGGTCTTTTCTATTCACTCAATAGATGAAAGAGCAATAATCGGTTAAAATACAGTAACTACGCGGCTTGTTTTCCTCATACCCTGTACACACGATACACTCCAAACCTGCTGCCTGCAGCAACTCCACAGAGCGGCGGATCAAGGGTACGCCGTCTATCGGCAAAGTGGATTTCGGCACACGCTCTACATTTCTTGCAATCCGTGTTCCCTTCCCTGCAGCCAGCAAAATTGCTTTCATTGTAATACCTCTCCCTTTGATATGGGTACTTTTCCAATTACACGAAAAAAGAGCCCTTGCACTCGGCAACGACTCTGACAATCCTTCCATATCCTTTGCCTCCATGCAACTTTGTACACTCTCCATAGTGCCTTTATATTATTTTATCGGCTTGTTTCCACAATTTATTAGTGAAATACACTTCAAAAATATTTATCTTTCCAAAAACTATACTCCCCCTGTCTCCAACCTGATATACTCTCTTCCTCCTTCCGTCACACGCTCCTTTCTCCGAAATCCTATTTTCTCACACAGCCTCAGCGACGCCTCGTTTCCGGGCATCACCAGCGCCTGCACCTCCTGAAAACCCAAATTTTCCCATCCATACGCCAAGATCGCCCGACAGACTTCCTCCGCATACCCCTGACGCTGCCAAGGTACGCCGATAATAAACCCCAGTTCCGGATCCTGATATCCTTCCCGGTAAGCAAAACCTGCCCGGCCGATGACAGAACCGCTCTTCTTCTCCACAACGGTCCACACGCCGAATTCAAAAAAAGTATAAACCTTTTCTATATATTCCCGAATATACTGTTTTTCCTGTTCTTTCTCCGGATAAAGTTCCTCCATATATTTAGTGATCTCAGGGGCGCTGTATATTCTGTAAAAATCCTCCACGTCTTCCGGGGTGGTCTCCCGGACCAGGCAACGCTCCGTCTCAAGTATTTTCCAGGGCAGGCCGCGCTGGCGCCGATACACTTTACCCACATATTCCGGATCCAGATTTTCCGGGTCCTGCACCGCATACAAAAATCCCGAAAAATCCTGCTCCCTGTTTCCTTCGTGCAGATAGATCAGCACTGCTTTCCCACAACCGCGCAACTTCCCGGCTTCCTCCGGGCTATCCGTCACATATAGTATCGGAATTTCTCCCCCGTCCTTTTCCTCCCATGGCAGCGGTATTACACGTAAATAGCTCAATTTGTCACTTCCCTCTTTACGTTGCTTCCTTTTTCCGTTACAATGATTATACAACAAAGATCATCACAAGTCACGGAGAAAGCGCTTTCAGCCGCCCCGTGGACATCACAGAAAGGAATCCTATTATGGCACAAAATCCGATTGTCACCATTACCATGAAAGACGGCGGCATCATCCGCCTGGAGCTTTACCCGGACGCGGCTCCTAACACAGTAAACAATTTCATCAGCCTGGTCAGCCAAAAATATTATGACGGCCTGATCTTCCACCGAGTGATCAAGGGCTTTATGATCCAGGGCGGCTGTCCTGACGGCACCGGCATGGGCGGCCCTGGTTACAGCATCAAAGGAGAATTTTCCCAGAACGGTGTGAAGAACACATTAATGCACACGGAAGGCGTTCTCTCCATGGCCCGCGCAATGGACCCGGATTCCGCCGGGTCGCAGTTCTTTATCATGCACAAGACCAGCCCTCACTTAGACGGCGCTTATGCGGCGTTTGGAAAAGTGATAGAGGGGATGGATGTGGTAAACCGGATTGCCGAGACGCGCACCGATTACAGCGACAGGCCCTTGGAAAGCCAAGTGATGGAATCTGTCACCGTTGATACCTTCGGCGTGGATTACCCGGAACCGGAGAAGTGCTAAAAAACAGTGTCAGGCGCTCCCTTGCTTCCCAATGCCTGCCTTTTTCCCTCCACGGATTTGGCATATAACGTCATCGTGCAGGTTCCTCCAACAGGAACCTGCACGACATAACGCTTGTTTTATTAAACTGCTCTCCGGCCATGAAGCCTGCTCTGCTGTAAAACGAAAGTGCAGAAATATAACTGTCTGCGGCGCCTTGACCTGCCAATACACTAATGCTCACGCCTGGTATGTCTCATGCGGGCATTACTGTCCTTTTCTACGGTCTTCTCCTTCTTTTCTTTCTTCTCCATAAATTGCTGTCTGTTCCACTCATTCAGGAATCGGAGTTTACATTCCCTGCAGAACCGCCCGGACTGCACCGCGCCGCCGCATCCGTCACAGCGGATTCCCGACTGGCCCTCCGCCAGCTCCAGCTGCCCTTCCTTCACCCACTGTATGATATAAGATTTTTTCACATCACAGTCTTCCAAGATCTGAGCCATCCCCGCACCTGAATGTTCTCTCAGATATTCTTTGACCTCCTGATACTTCTCTTCTATCACCTGTCTGCAATCCTGACAAACCGGCGTATCGTAAACATTGTAAAAAAGCCGTCTACATTCCCTGCAAGTACATAACTCCATTTTCCGCTCCTTTCTAATTTCCCAACAGCCCCAACACGGCCTGGTTACTTTGGTTAGCCTGCACAAGCATGGACTGAGCTGCCTGGGAAAGGATCTGATTATTGGAGAGAGAAACCATTTCCTTCGCTACATCTGTATCGCGAATACGTGACTCAGCCGCCGTTGTATTCTCGGAAACGTTTCGGTTGGAGTTGACGGCATGCTCCAATCGGTTCTGCAGCGCTCCAAAAAAGCTTCTCTTGCTGCTCACGCTCTTTAGGGCATACGAAACCATGTCTATGGTATTGCGGCAGGCGTCTGCAGTGCTGCAGTCTGCTCCGCCCAGTCCCAGGGCCAGGGTATTCAGCGCAAACCTTGGTATGGTAAGATAGTTTGGCACATCTCCACTTTTCTGGATCCGAATGCCCTCGATGATTTTTTTATCCTTACTATAGGGTGATGCCGTATAATAAGGGCTAAAAAAGGAATCGATGGCTAGGTTTGGCTTCTCATCCCCCTGTATGTTCGCTCTTGTATAATCCTTTGCCGACAGCGACACCTTTGTGGCATCGATCATATCCTGAACCAGGCTTTCGGCATAGTCATCTCGTCCGATATCGCCCTCGGTCTTAACTTGGAAAGATTGTGTGCCCACTGTCACAGTCTTTGTGCCTGTGGCAGAACTGTTCACATTTCCGACAGCGTCCTTGTAACTAACCTTGATATTATATTTCTCGGTTGCCCCGGGATAAAGCGAGGCATCTTCATAAATATTTTTGTCTTTATTGTACACATACTGCCCGTTCGCATCATCCCGCTCCATGGTTACCTCGATCCGGTCTTCATAATCGGAATAGTCAACCTGGTATGTGATACTCTGTGTGCCGTTGTCCGGACTGCTCAGTTCCAGTGTCTGCTCCGTCCTGTAATCAAAATTCTTATCATGGGGCGTAGTATAAAACTGCGCACTGACATTCGGCTCCTGATATTCCGGCCTCTCATCCAGGACATAGAATACGCCATCCTTAGCCGCATACTGTTGATAATGATCTTCAAACCCATTGCCCGCAATCTTAACAAGCGCCTCGGCGATCTTCTGCCCAATAGAGGCCGGATCGTCGGCAAAGCCCTGTTCGATCATCGACGCCACCGAAATTTCCATTACCGGATTCATGTCATCTGATTTGTCGATCCGGTATCTCACGCCATCCGCGTTATCCCCTCCAAATGTGTCAAAAACGAATTTGAAACTGTAATGCCTGTTACAGGTATTGCAAGTGGAATCAAAGCCGCTTCCGGTCAGTTCCCAGATATCCCTCGCTGTCTGAAGCCCGGAAAAATCTACTTTTCCGCATCCATATGTCTGTCCGTCTCTCAAACTGTATCCTAAACTACCATTTGTCCGCAGCATCGTATCGTCAAGCGTCACCGTATCAGACATTTTTGAGGTTGAAGTGATCTTATCCTCGCCGAGATATTCCTTTAAATCTTTTGGTTCCAGTTTGTATCCAAGATAGTTCGTCATGAGCTTCCGTAAGATAAAGAGATCTTCATAGGAACCAACTCCATCCTTTACCTGCTGCAGAAATTCATCATACCTCGCCTCATAGGTGATGGAAAAATCACCGGCGGCATTCTGATAAGTCAGACCGACTGTCGGCGGCGTTGCCGCATTATCTATCTCCAGGCCGCTGGCTCCCACGAAGTAGTTACTGTCATCGAAATCCCGTCCTAACGCAAGTTCGTCTTCCAAATCCATGACCGTACCATCTTTCAGGACGGCGCCAAGAATATTCGTGCCGTCGGCGTCCAGCTCCAACTCTGTCATATAACTATTCTTCACGCCATAATAAGAGATATTCACGCCGTCCAGGCCGTCTATGACAGAATCCACGCTGGTGACATTGGCCAATTTATAGTTAAAAGATATATAAGTATCATCCACTCCCTCATCATCGGAATAGGTATAGGAGAAACCTGTCTTGATATCATCCCCCTCATTCCATGAACTGATCCCCATCTCCTCCCATGTGCGAAAGGAAGCTGCGATCGTATCCCTTTTATCTGCCGCCCTGTCATATCTTTCCAGCCACAGGCCGCTCTCGTCCGCCCTAAGAATATAATCCCCACCCTTTAATATATCTTCTGCCACGCCCTTCGATACACGGAGATTGCTGATATTCATGTCTGCATCCACAGCCTGAATAGGCTTGCTGCCTGCATACTGCGCATAAGCCCTGTACCTGAATTTTTCATCCGTTCCCTTGTTGATCGCTCTTACCATTCCCTCGAATCCGTCGAAAGCATTGGCAATCTCAAATTCCAAGGTCATCCCATGGTACTGAGCCGTCCACATCCCATTGACATTATGGGTCTCGTTCACGGACTCCCCTGCTTCGTTCGTAATATCCTTCCACGCTATCAGGTCGCCGTCTATCCTCATCCCTGCCGCGTCCGCGGTGATCTCAAACTCCCGGGTCACCTTCGGCACAGTGTCTCCCTCTCTCGCGGAAAAGGTCAGCTTCCTACCCCAGGCATCCTGATAGTTCCATGTTCCCCCATGGAATTTCTGTACATCGCCGTCTGCATATACCATGCCGGGATCAATCTGATCCCATGGTACTCTGGTGCCATGGAATACGATTCCGCCATATGTCACTTTTCCGGCATCAGCATCATAAGAAGCGTTAAATATGTTAAAATCATCCGGTTCACCCGTAATGCCTTTTATAGAGAATTCCACCGGATCCTCCACTTCATTATCCGTAGAAAAAATGCGCAGTTCATTGAATTTTGTTGTCTCATTGATCCTGTTGATCTCTACCTTCAACTGCTGCATTTCTTCATTGATGGCTGCACGGTCTGAGGCAGAAAGAGTTCCGTTCGCGCCCTTGACAGACAGTTCTGTCATTCTATGTAAAATATCCTGTACCTCCTCCATAGCGCCATCGCCGATCTGTACCCAGGAAATCCCGTCCTGCATATTTTCGGTACCCTGGTTCAGACCACGGATTTTCAGACGCATCTTTTCTGAAATAGCCAGTCCGGCCGCGTCATCGGCCGCCCGGTTTATCTTGTAACCGGAGGACAGCTTCTCCATGCCTTTGCATATACTTTTATTATTGATCCCTAATTGCCTGTTTGTATACATGGCAGGTAAATTGTGCATAATGACCATTCCGTGTTTCCCCCCTGAAACAACATAAAATTCCTGATCTGCTGCTCCATCAGCAATCTAATTTATATATCGGTACAGAATGCAAAAACTTAACCTATGATTATGAAATTATTAGCTCTAGACCGTTATTTCAAAAGTATAGAAATTATATAATAAAGCTAACATTAAGATATACAGTATAGGGAATTTATTCGGAATAAATGTCCGCCAGATCGGACAAGAGGTATGAAAATGGAGAATCTCAATTTTGCCCTGATAGGGCAGCGAATCAGAGAAATCAGAACCAGCCGGCAGTTTACCCAGGAATATCTTGCCTTTGTCACAGACGTAAATGTTTCTCATATCAGCAACATCGAGACCAACAAAGTCAAAGTATCCCTAACCCTTCTGGTCTCCATCTGTAATGCCCTGGATGTGACAGTTGACTATATCCTCGGTAATGAATACCACGCTCCGGCGTCCGTACTTGAGAAAGAACTTCTAAATACCATCAAAGACATGGACGAGCCCAAAAAAGAACAATTACTGCGGATAGCGAAGGTTCTGTGAAACCTGCCCCATGCCTGATCCCGCCGGTATTTCCCCTGTCGGCATTTTCTGCCAGGATTGCGAGCCTTACCTTGAAAAATATTAGACAGCTAAACGCTCGCCGTTCATATTTTGTTTACAAATCATTCAATGAATCTTTTATTTTTACTCATTCTTTAGACATTTCTATGGCCTATACTAAAACCATGGCAACAGAGAACACGAGCCAATGCCAGCCACTGTTTACTAGATAACTTTTTCATAATAAATGCCAAGGAACAATGTTCCTTGGCATCCTCCCTTTTTAGGGTAATTTTACAATTTCCACTTCTCGCCGCTCTTAAGGAAGAAGCATTCGCCGGAATAAGATCCGTTTTCAGACAGCCGCGCCACGATCTCCAGCATCCTCTCGTCTATCCTGTGATATACACGCCGGTTTCCCCAGGGCAGGCCCTCTATGTATTCCCGCTGGGCATCGTCAAGCGACCGCATTATCTGCCTGTAACGAAGAGGTTCCTTTAAGTTGACCGGGCCAAAGTCACACGACAAATAAGAGCAGTCTTCTCCGTTTTCGTTTCGCTTTTCCCTGAGAAGCTCCCGAAATCCACGGATATCGGCCGTCTCCACCTGCCGGATGCGCCACTGTGCCACAGTCTGCGCTCCTGCCGGCTCTAGCACCCGCCGAAAACTGCTCCGTCCGTATTGATCCAATTCACGCACATAAACGGCTGTCTCCCTTTTGCGGCTCCCGGGCTCTTCCAGGAGGATCACTCCACGATCCACAAGATATTTCCACATCTCCTGCCGCACCCGTTCATACGGTGTAGGGAAGTCCAGCCGTTCTGTGATCTGTTTCGCTGTATATCCCAGGTCAGCCAGATGGCGGATAGCGCCTCCGCTGGCCACGTCATTTGTAAAATCAGACAATGCGCTCTGAAAATAAGAGTTCAACTCATGCCTTTCCAACAGAACCAAACAGCTCCATCTTTTCCTTCACGGTCGCTTTGATCGCCTCTGTACCGGGCGCCAACAGCTTTCTGGGGTCAAATCCCTTGCCTTCCAGATCTTTACCGGCTTCCACATATTTCCGGGTTGCCTCCGCAAACGCCAGCTGGCATTCGGTATTCACGTTGATCTTTGCAACGCCAAGTGTGATCGCCTTTTTGATCATATCCGCGGGGATACCGGTACCGCCGTGAAGCACCAGGGGGAGCTCGCCGGTCAACTGCTGGACCGCATCCAGGGTCTCAAAGCTCAGGCCCTTCCAGTTAGCAGGATATTTGCCGTGAATGTTGCCGATGCCTGCCGCCAGGAAATCGACGCCCAGGTCTGCGATCGCCTTGCACTCCTTGGGATCAGCGCACTCGCCCATACCTATAACGCCGTCTTCTTCACCGCCGATGGAGCCAACCTCAGCCTCGATGGACAATCCCTTGCCATGAGCGGCAGCCACCAGCTCGGTAGTCTTCTGCACATTCTCGTCAATGGGATAATGGGAACCGTCAAACATGATGGACGAGAATCCTGCCTCAATACATTTATAGCAGCCCTCAAATGAGCCGTGATCCAGATGCAGCGCAACGGGCACATCGATATCCAGATCCTTCAGCAGGCCGTTTACCATACCCACAACAGCGTGATAACCGCCCATGTACTTACCGGCGCCTTCCGACACACCCAGGATCACAGGGGACTTGTTTTCCTTTGCCGTCAGCAGGATGGCCTTGGTCCACTCCAGGTTGTTGATGTTGAACTGGCCGACCGCATAGTGGCCGGCTTTTGCTTTTTTGAGCATTTCAGTTGCTGATACTAACATTTTGATTACCTCCATAATATATTTTTATATTGCGTTTAGCCTGTCAAAATATATATCTGTAGTATAACACAGGACGATATAAAAAGAAATACCCCATTTATTTTTAGGTTTCCCCCATAATTCCTCTTTACTCCTTTACCCGGATCTCCATTCCCTTATTGATATTCCGGATCTTCACGCTCTTGTGGCTTCCGCCGTTCTCGCCGTCCAAAGTCCACGCCACCGCCTCGGAGGATTCAAAGATCAGCTCTGCGGCGCGGAAGCAGTACATGACATCTGTATCAACATTATGGTTCAAAAGAGAGACCATGATATTGTTAAGTTCAATGGGATTTCTTGGTTTTTTGATCAACGTTACCTCGAAGACGCCGTCATCCAGCAGGACATTTTTCCCGGTGATATTTTTAAAGCCTCCCACGGAGAAGGAATTGGTCACCATGCCAAAAATAAAGTCATCCACGATGGTCTTTCCCTCCCAGCTGACCCGCATGGGAAAAGATTTTATGGATGAGAGACGTTTCATTCCCTCCAGCACATAGGCCATATGGCCCAACAGGTTTTTGACCTCCTGGTCCGTCTCATAAGACACTTCCGTAAACAGGCCGAACGCGGCAATATATACAAAAACGTCGTCATTGAACGTTCCCACATCACAAGCATAGGTCCTGCCGTCCACTATGGTCTCCGCCGCCCGCAGCATATTTTTCGGCAGAGACAGGCTTCCGCCAAAATCATTGGTGCTCCCTGCCGGGATATAACCAAGGGGAGTCTTAAAACCGCTTTCCATCATACCTGTGACGGTTTCATCCAGGGTTCCATCGCCGCCGCTGCAGACCACCAGCTCATAATCTCCGGGCCGGCATTTCATAAGCCGCCTTGCATCTCCCTTGGCCTGCGTGGGAAAAACCGTGATCTCATACCCTGCTTTCGCAAACACGTCCAAAATATCGGAAAGCTTGTTTTTTATTTTTGCCTTGCCGGCCTTTGGATTATAAATAAAAAGTAGTTTCTTCAAAGTCCACACCTCGGCGTAAAGTTTGTCAAAAAAGGCGAAACCAACAGTATCCTATTGACTTCGCCCCACCTTATGCGATCTGCCCGGCGATCCTTATGCCGTCTTGCCGCTCAGAAAATGTTCGATTCCGTCCACAGCCGCCTTTTCGTCAGTGCCTTCCGCAGAGACGGTCAGGGCTTCTCCGTTGTCCAGCCCAAGGCTCATCATTCCCATAATGCTCTTGGCATTCACCCTCTTATCGCCCGACTGGATATAGATCCTGCTTTCGTACTTGCTGGCTTCCTGCACTAACAGCGCCACCGGCCTGGCCTCAAGACCGTTTTCCAGGTTGACCTGAATATCCTTCTTTGTCATAATAATTCCTCCTCAATCTCTCACACTCTGCCAAATACAGGCGGTTTATAATCCCGATCTGAGCTTATCTGCCAATTCGCTTAATTTACGAAGCCTGTGGTTGACCCCTGACTTTCCAATAGGGGGGCTGAAACACTCTCCCAATTCTTTCAGCGGAAGATCCTGATTCTCCAGGCGGATCTCCGCCATCTCCCGGAGCCCCTGGGAAAGATTCTGCAATCCGTAATGGGCCCTGATATATTCGATATCTTCTACCTGCTTTGCGGCGGCATTCACTGTCTTGGCAATATTGGCTGTCTCACAGTTTACCCGGCGGTTTACCGAATTTCTCATCTCCTTAAGGATCCGCAGATTTTCAAGATTCATCAGGGAAACCGGCGCCTCGCATACATTCAGCAGATCCACGATGCCGGCCCCCTCTTTCAGGTAGACCACATGATACTTTTTCCGCAGGATCCTTTTTGACTCAATGTCAAAGTGGCCGATCACTTCCTGAAGCTGATCCGCCTTTGCCTCGTCTGTGCAGTCAAATTCCAGATGATAGCCTTTGGAAGGATCGCTCATGGAACCAACACTCAAAAAAGCCCCTCGCAAAAAAGCCCGCTGACAGCAGGAATTTTTTAACAGAATCCTGCTCACCGGCTCTTCCGGGTCTCCAATGCCTTCCAAAACTTTCCGCATCTCCTGATACGTCAACGCCGAACCAGTTTCTATATTATATGTTTTTTTCAATAATGTAAAGCCTTTTCTCACAACGGCTTCATTTTCTGTCTGAAAGCCAATGGTATATAAGCCGTTGTCATCACGCCCGTACTGGCCGGAAAAATGTATGATGGCGGCCAGCTCCGCGATCTGGCAGTGCCTGGCCGGACTGATATGCCTGGCGAGCTCATTCTTCACATCACCCGAAAACGACATGGGCTGGTCCTCTCCCGGCTGTAGAGCCGCTGCGCGGCCGGTCTGCCTTTTACTTTCCGGGATTCTTTACATCCCTGTGATACAGCTTGATGCCGTAAGTTCCCTGATCCTTCATACGCTTGTACAATTCATTGGCAAGGGTGATGCTCCTGTGCTTGCCGCCGGTACAGCCGATAGCCACTACAAGGCTGTTTTTGCCCTCCTTCACATAATTCGGGAGGAGGAACTGTATCATATCCGTCAGCTTTGCCATAAAGGTCTCAGCCTCCTCAAAACTCATCACATAGTCCTGGACTTCCTTGTCATTGCCTGTTTTCTCTTTCAGATGGTCAATATAGAAGGGATTCGGCAGAAACCGGACATCAAATACCAGATCTGCGTCCACCGGGATCCCGTACTTAAATCCGAAGGACATCACTGTTACCATGAGGCTGTTGTATTCTCCGTTCTCCACAAAGATCCGCCCCAGCTCCTCTTTCAGCTCCCTGGTCAGAAGATGCGTGGAGTCAATGACATAGTCGGCGCTTTTTCGCACATTCTCCAGCACCTGCCGCTCCCTGCGAACGCCGTCCTCCACCCTTCCGTCCGGGGCCAGCGGATGCATCCTTCTGCTCTCCTTATAGCGCTTGATCAGCGCGTTTTCATCAGCCTCCATGAACAGGATCTCAAAGGAATAGCCCTTCTGCTTCAGTTGGGCAAGGATCCGGGTGGCGTCCTCAAAAGACTGGTCGGTACGGACATCCAGCCCAAGCGCCACTTTACTGACCTCGCTGTTTGGCATGGAGATCAGCTCCACAAATTTTTCCACCAGGGAAATAGGCAGGTTGTCCACACAATAAAAGCCTACATCTTCCAACATTTTCAGAACGGTGCTTTTTCCGCTGCCGCTCATACCGGTCACAACTACAAATCTCATAATCCCTCACACTCTGTCGTCACATAACAAAACGGTTTTTCTGCGGTTTATTCCAGATAGATGACCTCTGTCTCCAGATCCACTCCAAATCGCAGCTTCACCCGCTCCCGCACCTCGCAGATCACATCCAGCACATCCTGGGCGGAGGCTTTTCCCACATTGATGATAAAGCCGCAGTGCTTGTCGGAGACTCTGGCTCCCCCTGTCTGATAGCCGCGCATCCCTGCATCCATGATCAGTTTGCCCGCATAATACCCCTCCGGCCTTTTGAACGTGCTTCCTGCGCTGGGATATTCCAGCGGCTGTTTCGCCCGGCGCTTCTCCGCAAGCTCCTCCATCTTTGCCTGGATCTGCTCCCTGTCTCCTTCCTTCAGTTCAAAGGTCACTTCCGTGACGGTAAAGGAATTTTTCCGGAGAGCGCTGGTGCGATACCCAAACTCCATGGTGCTGTTGTCAAACACCATCGTCTCTCCCTGCCTGCTGACCACCTTTACCTGCGTCACGACCTGGCTCAGCTCTCCGTCATAAGCCCCGGCATTCATCACCACGCCGCCGCCCACAGTTCCCGGAATGCCGGATGCAAATTCTAAGCCTGTGAGGCTGTGCTCCAGGGCTTTTTTCGCCACCTGCGCCAGCGGCGCCCCCGCCTGGGCTATAATATGGCAGCCCTCCACCCGGATCTCACTCATGCCCTTCCCGATCCGAAGAATGACGCCGGGATAACCGTGGTCGCTGACCAGAAGGTTGCTGCCGTTGCCCAATATGAAAAAGCGCTCTTCTATAAGAGACAGATACTTCTGGACATTTCTCAGCTGTTCCTCATTTTCCAGTTCCAACAGGCAATCGGCAGGCCCCCCTATCCGAAAGGTGGTGTGGCCTGCCATCGGCTCCTGCAGATAAATATTCTTCTCCGGCACAAAACTTTTCAACGCTTCTATTACTGCTTCACTGATCATACTTTGTCATTTCCTGTTCTGACATTTTTTATTCCTGCGGGGTATTTGGTCAGCGGCACAGGATCATGCCCGCTGCGCCGTAGATCCCCGCATCGTTCCCAAGCTCCGCCAACGCCAGCTTCACTCCCCTGCAGGGAGGGAACGCATATTTATCCAATTCCGGGCGGACAAATTCCAGAAGGATCTCCCCGGCCTTTGAAACGCCTCCGCCGATCACAAATACTTCCGGGTTTACCACATTAGCAACTGCCGCAAGGCCCTTTCCCAGATACCGGCCGAACCGCCCTGCGATCTCTATGGCGACCTTATCTCCCGCTTTCACCGCGTCAAACACTGCCTTGGCGGACAGATTGCCCTCCCGCAGAGTGCTGGGGGCATCGTCCTCAGCCAGCCGTCTCCTGGCCAGGCGGACGATTCCCGTAGCGGACGCATACTGCTCCAGGCAGCCCTTGTTCTTACAGCCGCATTCCTCCGTCTCATTGTCTTCTATATGGATGTGGCCGATCTCGCCTGCCGCTCCCGTGGCGCCTGTGATAATACTTCCATTCACGATGATACCGCCGCCCACGCCCGTGCCCAGCGTTACCGCCACCATATTTCTGTAGCCCTTGCCGCCACCCTGCCACATTTCGCCGAAAGCGGCGGCATTGGCATCGTTAGCTACCTTTACCGGTACATTAATATATGCGTTGAGCGCTTTTGGTATGTTAAAGGGCCTCCATCCGATATTGACCGAGCCGCCCACAAGAGTTCCCTCAGCGTCTACCGCCCCCGGAACGCCGATGCCGATGCCGACCAGATCCTTCTCTTCGATTCCCTTTTCCTTCATTTTCTTCCGGATGCTCTCCGCCACATCCGGAAGGATGGATGCCCCCTCGTTGTCCTTCACCGTGGGGATTTCCCACTTGTCCAGGACGCGGCCGTCCAGATCAAAAAGCCCCAGTTTCACCGTGGTGCCCCCCACGTCTACGCCAAATGCATAATTTCCCATATTCCTTACCCCTTTCCGGCCTGTTTTTATTCTTCGTCCTCTTCGTCACGCCGCTTGGCCAGAGAATTTTGTACTCTCGTATATAGCTCCTGGGCGGCGTTATACCCCATCTTTTTCTGGCGGTGGTTGACCGCCGCGGACTCACAGATAATAGCCAGGTTCCGCCCGGGGCGGATGGGAATATCGTGGCACACCACTTTATTTCCCAGATATTCGGTATATTTTTCCTCCAGGCCAAGCCTGTCATACTCCTTGTCTTTGTCCCAATCCTCCAACCGGATCACCAGGTCTATGTTCTGGGTGTCCTTTACGGAAGAAGCGCCAAACAGCGCTTTTATATCCACAATACCTATGCCGCGCAGCTCGATCAAATGCTTTGTCACATCCGGCGCACTGCCCACCAGAGTGTCATCGCTCACCTTCCGCAGCTCCACCACATCGTCCGTCACCAGCCTATGCCCTCTCTTCACCAGCTCCAACGCCGCCTCGGATTTGCCGATACCGCTCTCACCGGTAATAAGCACACCCTCGCCATAGACATCGACCAACACGCCGTGCACGGAAATACAGGGCGCAAGTTTCACATTCAGCCAGCGTATGGTCTCGGCCATAAACGCGGATGTGGACTTCTTGGTAGAGAGCAGCGGTATCCGGTGCGCCAGGGCGGATTCCATAAAAATAGGATCCGGCTGCAGTTCCCTGCAGAACACGATAGCAGGAATGTCATAGCTCATCAGCTCATCGTACACTTCCCGCTTTCTCGCGTCACTCAGGCTTTCCACATAAGTGTATTCCACAAATCCCACCACCTGGAGACGGGTGGCGTCAAAATGTTCAAAATATCCCGTCAGCTGAAGAGCCGGACGGTTGATATCGGGCTGAGTGATACGGATCCCCTTCATCTCGATCTCGGGAGTAAGATTGTCCAGTTTCATCTTTTCGATCAGCTGGTTCAAAGAAATACTTGCCATGTTTTCCTCATTTCTGCGCGGCTCCTTTTGTTCCCCTCATCTCAAGGGCATCCGTACCCGGCGCCGGCCCTGCCGCGCGTAAAGCAGACCCCGTCTATTACCCTTGATTGTATCACAAGGCATGGCGTATGTGAAGTAATTTTATTTCAGTTGTTCCTTCTCCTCCCGCTCCCTGTCCCGGAAAAATTTCCAGATGCCCTCCGCCGCACTGCGGTTTAACTCCGGCAACGCCGCCAGCTCTTCCACGGACGCCGCCCTGATCTCGTCAATGGACTTAAAATGCCGCATCAGCGCTTTCCGGCGGGCGGGCCCCACGCCCGGAATGTCATCCAGCACCGACTTCACCTGGGCCTTGCTTCGCAGAGACCGGTGATACTCGATGGCAAACCGGTGCGCTTCATCCTGCACCCGGGTGATCAGCTTAAACCCCTCGGAATGTGTATCGATCGGCAATTCCACATTGTTAAAATACAGCCCTCTGGTACGGTGGCTGTCGTCTTTGACCATGCCGCAGACCGGAATGGAAATGTGCAGTTCTTCCAACACGGACAGGGCAATATTCACCTGCCCGCGGCCGCCGTCCATCATCAGCAGATCCGGAAATCTGGTAAAACTTCCATATTCCCTGTCCAGATCCTTTTCCGCCAGTTCCCGGCTTTCCTCCAGCCCGTGGCGAAAGCGTCTCGTCAGCACCTCCCGCATACAGGCATAATCATCCGGGCCGGACACCGTCTTGATCCGAAATTTCCGATAATCGCTTGGCTTCGGCTTTCCCTTCTCAAACACGATCATAGAGCCTACATTTTCAAAGCCGTTTATATTTGATATGTCGAAAGCTTCCATGCGCTCGATGCGGGAAAGCCCCAACAACGCCGCGATCTCCTTCACCGCCCCCACAGTGCGGCCCTCTTCCCGCTTCAGCCGCTCCCTGTCCTGCTCCAAAATATGTTTTGCATTCTGCGCGGCCAGCTCAACCAGCTTTTCCTTGGAACCGATCTTCGGCACCCGGAGATACACCCTCGCGCCCTTCCGCCCGGTAAGCCATTTTTCGATCAACTCCCTGTCGGGAATCTCGTACTGCAGCATCAGTTCCCTGGGAATAAAGGGCGTTCCGGCATAGAACTGCTTCACAAAATTTTCTAAAATACCGGGCTTGTCATCTTCTGACACATGCGTCATATAGTAATGTTCCCGGCCGATCAGCTTGCCGTCCCGAACGAAAAACACCTGGACTACCGCTTCCCGTTCATCCTGATACAGGGCGATGACATCCTTATCTTCCCCGACGCTGTCCGTTATTTTTTGCTTTTGGGAAACAGACTTCACGCTGTTATAGAGATCCCTGTAACCGGCGGCCGCTTCAAAGTCCAACGTCTCCGCGGCTGCCTTCATCTTTCCCTCCAGGTCTTTCAAGATCAGGTTATAATTTCCGTTCAGAAATTCCAATGCCTGATCCACCTGCTCCCTGTACTGTTCCCTGCTCACATACCCCTGGCAGGGCGCAAGGCATTGTTTGATGTGATAATTCAGGCAGGGGCGCTCCAAGCCCATGTCCCTGGGAAGACTGCGGTTACAGGTGCGGAGGTGGTAAAGCTTATTCAACAGCTCTATGGTATCCTTCACCGCCGCCGCGCTGGTATAAGGCCCATAGTATTTTGACTTGTCCTTTTTCATGGTTCTGGAAAAAAGGATGCGGGGATACTCTTCCCCCACAGTGACCTTTATATAAGGATAAGTCTTATCGTCTTTTAACAGAGTATTATATTTTGGGGAATTTTCTTTGATCAGATTGTTTTCCAGCACAAGCGCTTCCAGCTCCGAGTCAGTGACAATATACTCAAAGCGGGCGATCAGAGAGACCATCTTGTCGATCATTGGACCGCGCCCGATATTTTCCCGAAAGTAGGATCGGACGCGGTTGTGTAGATTTACGGCTTTTCCCACATACAAAATGACATCCTTGTCATCTCGCATAATGTAGACGCCTGGCTCCTTAGGGAGCTTTTTCAGTTCTTCTTCAAAGTTAAACATGCGTTATCTAATCTATCTTTCCGTTGGAAAAAACACCCGTAGCCTGTTGCTGTTTCTGTTGCTCCTGCTCCTGACTCACGGCCCCGTCCCGTTCTTCAGCCCGGAGCGGTTCCGGTGCGTCAGCCTGCTCCGGCATCTGGGCCTGAACCGGTTCCCCGGACTGCGAAGGCGCCTCATCCCGCTCTGCCTCCCCGGCGCCGTCTTTCTTCTCCTCGGGCTCGGGAAGTCCTTTTTCCCTGCGGAAGATCTCCATAAATTCCTTGCCGGTAATGGTTTCCTTCTCGATCAGGTACTCCGCCAGCTTATCCATCACATCCCGGTTGTCGCGGAGCAGCGAAAGTGCTTTTTCATAGCTTTCCTTCAGGATCTGAACCACTTCCGCATCGATCTCAGCCGCGGTGGTATCGCTGCATGTCAGCTCCGCCCGGCCTTCCAGGTACTGGCTTTCTATGGTGGCAAGCCCCACCAGGCCGAATTTTTTGCTCATGCCGTAGCGTGTGACCATATTGCGGGCAATGCTTGTCGCCCTCTCGATATCGTTCGCGGCCCCCGTAGTCACCGTATCGAACACGATCTCTTCCGCCGCCCGGCCGCCTACCAGGCCGACCAGCATATCCCTCAGTTCCGCCTCCGTATTCAGGTATTTTTCCTCCTCCGGCACCTGCATCACGTACCCAAGCGCCCCCATGGTCCTCGGCACAATAGTGATCTTCTGCACGGGCTCGGAATTTTTCTGCAGGGCGCTGATCAGCGCATGTCCCACCTCGTGGTAGGACACGATCCGGCGCTCCTCCTTGCTCATAATGCGGTCCTTCTTTTCCTTTCCTACCAGGACTACCTCCACGGCGTCGAACAGGTCTTTCTGGCTCACATACTCGCGGCCCTCCTTGACCGCATTGATGGCCGCCTCGTTGATCATATTTGCAAGATCAGAACCCACGGCGCCGCTGGTTGCCAGCGCTATGGCGTCCAGGTCCACGCTCTCATCCATCTTCACGTCCTTTGCGTGGACTTTCAATATCTCCACACGGCCCTTCAGATCCGGCTTGTCCACAATGATCCGCCTGTCAAAACGGCCCGGGCGCAAAAGCGCCTTATCCAAAATCTCAGGGCGGTTAGTGGCTCCCAGGATCAGAATACCCTTAGAGCTGTCAAAACCATCCATCTCGGACAGAAGCTGGTTCAGGGTCTGCTCCCGCTCCTCATTCCCTCCGCCATACTTGGAGTCACGGCTTCTTCCGATGGCGTCGATCTCGTCGATAAAGATAATGCAGGGCGCGTTCTTCGTCGCTTCCCGGAACAGGTCGCGAACACGGCTGGCTCCCACGCCCACATAGAGTTCGATAAAGTCGGAACCGGTCAGAGAGAAAAACGGCACATGGGCCTCGCCGGCCACAGCTTTCGCCAGCAGCGTCTTACCCGTTCCGGGAGGCCCCACCAAAAGCGCCCCCTTGGGCAGCCGGGCGCCGATCTTGGAATATTTTCCGGGATTGTGCAGAAAATCCACCACCTCCACCAGCGATTCCTTGGCCTCGTCCTCGCCGGCCACATCCTTAAAGGTCACGCCGGTCTCCTTCTGCACATACACCTTGGCGTTGCTCTTGCCGACGCCCATGGGTCCGCCGCTTCCGCCCATCCTCCGAAACAGGAAGCTCAAAAGTATCCACATAAGCACAACGGGCAGGATCACGCCCACTATGATATTCAAAACCAATTCGGAGCTGTCGCTCGGCGTCCTGCGGCCGTCGATGCCATGTTCCTCCAGCCGGGCCATCAGGGTATCCATATCCTCCATGAGGATCGTGGTATACTGCTCCCGGGTCTCCTGAGGATAAAACCCGAAACCAAAACCATAGCCATAACCATAGCCGGGCGCGGATTTATCGGAATCCTGATCCGCCTTCAGGGTAAACTGTATCTCCCCGCTGCTCAGCAGATTCACTTCCTCTACTTTCTCTTCCTCGATATATTCCAGGAACCTGCTGTATGAAACCTGCTCGCTCTCGCCGCTGCCGGAAAGCCACCGCATAAAGCTGATGGCGAGCACCAGGGTACCCAGCGTGACCAAAAGCACCACCAGCATACTGGGCCGCCTGGGCGGCTCGCCGCCATTCCCGCCTCCGCCGTTCCCGGAACCGTTTGCGCCTCCGCCGTTGTTGTATCCACCGCCATTTCCATATTCATTCAACTGATTTTCCATAGTAACTCCATTTCAGGTATTTTCGTCTTACATTCAGCATTCCCGTTTCCAGGTGAATTAAATCTATTTTATTATAGAAAGAACCGATTGATAAATCAATAGAAGAATTGTGAAAAAATGGTGTTCAAACCGAAAAAGATTTATAAAATGCCCCTATGGCGTCTATAACCATCTGTTTCTGGCCTTCCTCATAATTTTCTCCTGAATCTGCTCCTTCCCCTGTTCCAGCCAATCCTCGGGCGCTTTCTGATCGGATACAAGATTCACGCTGATATTGGTCACATAATCGCTTCCTATGGTTTCTATCTTCTTTCCTGCCGAAACCTCCAAGAGATGTCAGCCAGTTTAACAGCTACAAGGTGTAATTCTATCAACTTCCCCCTTTTCTGTCAAGGACTGCCGCACAACGCGTTCCAGGTACTTCCATTTCTTTTTCGGAATCCGTATTTTTTTCATTCCAATGGGAACGGATTTGTGCTAAAATATATCAGTGATTGTTTGTGCCGGCGCAGGGCAACCAGAATACAAAAGGCCGCCGGGCCGCAGGGTGGGGAGATATGAAACCAGGATTCGACAATGAAAAATACTTAAAAATGCAGTCTGAGCGCATAAAGGAGCGCATCGGCCAGTTCGGGAACAAGCTGTACCTGGAGTTTGGAGGAAAACTTTTTGACGACTACCACGCTTCCAGGGTACTCCCCGGATTTGCGCCCGATTCAAAGCTCAGAATGCTGATGCAGCTCTCCGAATACGCGGAGATCGTCATTGTCATCAGCGCCGCGGACATTGAAAAAAACAAAGTGCGGGGCGACCTGGGCATCACCTACGACGTGGATGTGCTCCGTCTCAGAGACGAATTTCTGCAAAAGGGCCTATATATCGGCAGCGTGGTCATCACCCACTATACCGGCCAGAACAGCGCCGACCAGTTCAAGGCAAAGCTGGAAAAAAAGAACATCCGGGTATACCTGCATTACACCATTGAGGGATACCCTGCCAACGTTCCGCTGATCGTCAGCGAGAACGGCTACGGACGAAACGATTACATAGAGACCTCCCGTCCTCTGGTCGTAGTAACCGCCCCCGGCCCGGGAAGCGGAAAGATGGCTACCTGTCTCTCTCAGCTGTATCATGACAACCTTCGCGGGATCAAAGCGGGGTATGCAAAGTTTGAGACCTTCCCCATCTGGAACATTCCGCTGAAGCATCCGATCAATCTGGCTTACGAGGCCGCAACAGCGGACTTAAATGATGTGAACATGATCGATCCTTTCCACCTGGAGGCTTACGGCGAGACCGCGGTGAATTACAACCGGGATATTGAGATCTTTCCCGTGCTGAACGCTATTTTTGAGGGCATTTACGGCAGCAATCCATATAAATCTCCCACAGACATGGGCGTAAATATGGCGGGAAACTGCATTATGGACGATGAGGTCTGCTGCCGCGCCTCCAATATGGAGATCATTCGGCGGTATTATTCAGCCCTGAACAAGGTGGTTCGGGACGAGGCTTCCGAAAACGAGGTCTACAAGATCGAGCTCCTGATGAAACAGGCAAAGATCACTACAGATGACAGAAGTGTCACATTAGCCGCAAAGAAACGGGCGGAGGAACTCGGCGTTCCCACCGCCGCCATCGAGCTGCCGGACGGCCATATCATCACGTCCAAAACCACGGCTTTCCTTGGCGCATCCGCCGCGCTTTTGCTGAACGCCCTGAAACATCTGGCCGGCATAGACCATGACACGCGACTGATCAAGCCGGAAGCCATTGAGCCCATCCAGGACTTGAAGGTGCGCTATCTCGGCGGGAAAAACCCAAGGCTCCACACAGACGAGGCGCTGATCGCCCTGTCGCTGGCTGCCTGCTCGGATGACAATGCCGGCCGCGCCTTAGAGCAACTTCCGGCACTGAGAGGCTGCCAGGCGCACACCTCCGTCATGCTTTCGGAGGTGGATATCAAGATCTTTAAAAAGCTGGGCGTGGACCTAACCAGCGAACCGATCCTGGCATCGAAAAAACGGTACTGACCCTTAGGACTGCCCGAAGGGAACTGTTCCGCTCCCTGCCTGTGGCCGCGCGCTGCCGGATACAGGCAAATGACAATCGAAAACAGCGCAGAAAAGAGGTACTTATGCCAGTTAAATATGTATTTGTCACAGGCGGCGTCGTCTCCGGCCTCGGAAAAGGTATCACCGCCGCTTCCCTGGGAAGGCTGCTGAAAGCCAGGGGCTATAAAGTCACCATGCAGAAATTCGACCCTTATATCAACATAGATCCCGGTACCATGAACCCCATCCAGCACGGCGAGGTATTCGTCACCGATGACGGCGCCGAAACGGATCTGGATCTGGGGCATTACGAGCGATTCATCGATGAAAGCCTGGACAAAAATTCCAACGTGACCACCGGCAAGGTATACTGGTCCGTCCTCCAGAAAGAGCGCCGGGGCGATTATGGCGGAGGGACCGTGCAGGTGATCCCCCATATCACCAACGAGATCAAAAGCCGGTTCTATCGGAATTTTACGGATCCTGACACCCGCATCGCCATCATCGAGGTGGGCGGCACCGTGGGCGATATCGAGAGCCAGCCTTTTCTTGAGTCTATCCGCCAGTTTCAGCATGACGTTGGCCATGACAATGCCATTCTGATTCATGTGACCCTGATCCCGTACCTGAACGCATCCCAGGAGCTAAAGACGAAGCCCACGCAGGCCAGCGTCAAAGACCTTCAGGGCATGGGTATCCAGCCGGACATCATCGTATGCCGGAGCGAACATCCTCTGGATCAGTCCATCAAGGACAAGATCGCCCTGTTCTGCAACGTGCCCAGCGACCATGTGCTTCAGAACCTGGATGTGGAATATTTATACGAGGCGCCCCTCGCCATGGAAAAAGAGCGTCTGGCCCAGGTGGCCTGCCAATGCCTGCATTTGGACTGCCCGGAACCGGACCTGACGGACTGGGAAAAAATGGTGGATGACCTGAGGCATCCCACCGACGAGGTCCGGATCGCCCTGGTGGGAAAATATGTATCCCTCCATGACGCCTACATCAGCGTGGTGGAGGCATTAAAGCACGGCGGCATCACCAACCATACCACCGTCCATATCAAATGGATCGACTCGGAGACTGTGACAAAGGAAAATGCGTCGGAGCTCCTGGGAGACTGCAACGGTATCCTGATCCCCGGCGGATTCGGCTCCAGGGGCATCGAGGGAAAGATCCATGCCATCACATATGCCCGCACCACCGGGACGCCCCTGCTGGGCCTGTGCCTCGGTATGCAGCTCACCATCGTGGAATATGCCAGGAACGTGATCGGCTATAATGATGCCCACAGTATCGAGCTGGATCCTTCCACCACCCACCCTGTGATCGCACTGATGCCGGATCAGAGCGGAGTGGAAGACATCGGCGGAACCCTCCGGCTGGGCGCTTACCCCTGCGTATTGGACAAGCAGTCCCGGGCCTATGAGCTTTACGGGGAAGAGACCATTTATGAGAGGCACCGCCACCGCTATGAGGTCAACAACGATTATCGGGCTGTTCTGACCCAGAACGGCCTGCGTCTCTCCGGCCTTTCGCCGGACGGCCGGATCGTGGAAATGTGCGAGATCACCGATCATCCTTTCTTTGTGGCCACCCAGGGCCATCCGGAGCTGAAATCCCGGCCTAACCGGCCTCATCCCCTGTTCCGGGGCTTCGTGGCCGCCGCGCTGGAAAATAAAAGGAAAAGGGAAACCACATGAAAAAGACATTTTTGAAAAGAACCGCCTCTTTCTTTAAGAAAGAGACGGTCCTGTGTATCGCAGCTCTGCTGTCCTTCCTTTCCGCTTTTTTGGTGCCGCCTTCCGCGGAATATTGGAAATATATCGACTGGCGGGTATTGGCGTTGCTCTTCGGGCTGATGCTGGTGGTAAAGGGCTTTCAAAGCATCGGCCTGTTCCAGTACCTCGGGACAAAGCTTCTTTCCCGCATACATACTACCCGGCAGCTCTGCCTGCTGTTGACTGCTCTCTGCTTTTTCTCCGCCATGCTGATCACCAATGACGTGGCGCTGATCACCTTTGTGCCTTTCGCCGTGATGATCCTCTCCATGGCCGGCGGGAAGGAACTCCTCATTCCCGTGGTGGCGCTCCAGACCATCGCCGCCAACCTGGGCAGTATGCTGACCCCCATCGGAAATCCTCAGAACTTATATCTCTATTCGGCGTTTTCCATTCCCATGGGGCGGTTTCTGTCAGAAATGCTTCCTCTGACACTCCTGTCATTTTTGCTGCTGACGATCAGCATCTTTTTGCTGCCGGACAAAAAAATCCAGGCCAAAACCCCGGAAGTGTTTCCGGCTCCTCCCGGCTTCCGGCTGGCCTGTTACCTGCTGCTGTTCCTCGTCGCGTTAAGCTGCGTGGTGCGGCTGCTGCCCTGGCCGGCGATGCTGGCGATACTGATCGCCGCCGTGCTGATCCTGGACCGAAAGCTTTTCCGGGCGGTGGATTACTTTCTGCTGCTGACTTTTGTATGCTTTTTCCTGTTTATCGGAAATATGGAACGGATCCCCGCCATATCCGGGCTGCTGCATGCTTTTATCCGCGGGAAGGAGCTTCTCCTCGGCATCCTGTTCAGCCAGTGCATCAGCAACGTGCCTGCCGCCATCCTGCTGTCCGGATTTACCGATGCCGCAAGGCCCCTGCTCTACGGCGTAAACATCGGCGGCCTCGGCACACTGATCGCTTCTCTGGCAAGCGTGATTTCCTTTCGGATCTACGGCGCCGACAGCGATGCCTCCAAAGGACGCTACCTGAAAACCTTTACCCTGTACAACATCGCCTTCCTGGCGCCGCTTGCGGCAGCGGCCGCACTGCTTCTTCACCTGACCTGACTGTCATAATTTCTTTAAATAGTGGCCCAGCACATTTACGCCCTCATTCAGCACGATAAAAGCCTCGGGATCGTACTTGTGGATGATGGCCCGCAGCCGGTGCACCTCGTATTTCGAGAGCATGATGTATAA
Source organism: uncultured Acetatifactor sp. (assembly GCA_947588705.1). Classification (GTDB taxonomy): domain Bacteria; phylum Bacillota; class Clostridia; order Lachnospirales; family Lachnospiraceae; genus Acetatifactor. Next base: position 41,314 of record CANPYT010000003.1, read on the forward strand.
GATGTGGGAGCGGTCATAAGTATAAGCCCCCAGGGCGGACCACTTGGTGATGCCGCGGTTCAGCTCCTGGAACACTTCCTTTTCCAGGGCGGTGGTATCCGCTTTGGTGATGACCGTAACCTCCACATTGATGTTCTGGGTGTGTACCCTGTCCATGGCAACAGAATACACGGCGGAATAGATGATGCAATATACTACGATCTCTATGTCAAACAGCAAAAGGCACACGGCATACAGTGCTATGTTGACAAAAAGGTTGACCTTTCCCACGCTGAAATCCTGCTTCCACCTGGCCAGCAGTACGCCTATTACATCCATTCCGCCCCCGGAAGCTCCCATCCTCAGCATGATCCCCGTTCCCGCACCGGCGATGATGCCGCCGACCACACACGCGGCCATTCTCTCTTCTACGATCTGAGCGGTGGGGATCAGCGACAAAAACACCGTTATGGCGGTGACCGCAACAAGAGTCTTTCCAAAAAACCTCCGCCCGATCCGTTTAAACGCCACCACAAAGATGGGGATGTTTATGGCATAATAAATTACGCCGGCAATATCGAACGTCTCAAAGTGAAGCCCGAAAAACCGGATAAAGACAGTTCGGATCACCTGGCAGATACCCATGACGCCGCCGGTGTACAGACCGGCGGGCACCACGAAAAGGTTGATGCCTGCCGCGTACAGGAACGCCCCCAGGACGCTTCCCAGCGCCCGCTTTCCCTCCTGCTTTACACTCTCTTTATTCATTTTATTCATTGGCCAAAGCCTGCTCGATCTTGTTTTTAAATTCCGCCGCGGAAGAAGCCCCCATCCAGCTGGCCGCAGCCGAACCGTTCCGGAAAACCATAAAGGTGGGGATGCTCACGATGCGATACTGTTGGGCGATCTGCATGTTCTCATCCGTGTTGAGTTTTCCAACCTTCAGTTTCCCCTCAAACTCCTCCGCCACCTTCTCCACCAGCGGAGCCATCATCTTACAGGGGCCGCACCAGTCCGCGTAGAAATCTACCAGCACAGGCAGTTCCGACCGCAGCACCTCCTCCTCAAAGTTTTCCGTCGTGAATTTGTATTCCATATTACAGTCCTTTCCGTGCCGATTGGCGGCACATTATTTTACTTGCGCCCTCCGTCCGGCCATGCCGGTACGGCTGATCACATATTTACAGATCGGGTTGCCCTGCGCAGAAAATTTTTCCTCATACTCCGTCATCACGTTGCCGCGCACCAACTCCTCATCGCCGTGCAGGTCAAAAGTTATCACCTCCGCCTGCCATCCGGCGGGTTCCAGCTCCCCCACCGCAAAATCAAACAGCGCCCTGTTGTCTGTCTTGAACTCCAGTTTTCCATCTTTTTTCAGGATCACATCGTATCGGGCCAGAAATTCCCTGGAGGGAAGCCTGCGCTTGGCATGTCTGTCCTTGGGCCATGGATCCGAAAAGTTCAGGAAGATCCGATCCACCTCGCCAGGTGCGAACACAGACAAGATATCCTCCGCATCCATGCGCAGAAATTTCAGGTTCGGGAGCTCCTCCCGCTCCATCTTCTGGATCGCCCGGAGCAGTACGCTGGAATATTTTTCAATTCCGATATAATTGATCTCCGGGTGGGCCTTAGCCATAGTATGTATGAATTTCCCCTTTCCCATTCCGATCTCGATCTGTATGGGGGCATCGTTTCCAAAAATTTTCTTCCATTTGCCGGGGCAGTCCGGCAAAACCGCCTCCTGCACCACATAAGGGCTCCCCGCGATCACCTCTCTGGAACCCGTAATATTCCGCAGTCTCATAAACCCTCTTTCCGTTCTCTCTGACAGGATCTGCTTTTAAACTTATTATACCACAGGAAACCAAAAGGTCAATTTAAACACACACCAGAAAAAATGTAACGCGCTCCCTCTTTCCTCTTTGGTTTTTTTCAAAAATGTTGTATACTGTACCTACACGGAAACGGAGAGAGTGCCTATGTATAACAGCTTTTTATCGATCTGTCAGAAAATAACAGGAAAATCCCGCCAAACGGATCCTTCCGCCCTAATAGCCCCTTACCGCAGGCGGCGGCTGTCGGCCGTGTCAGTATGCGCCGCCATCCTGCTTTCTTTTTTCCGGTGCCTTACGGTCTCGGCGGCGCCCTCTGAGATAGAGCAGCGCCTGGAGGCGCAGCGCGCCATGGAGATCCAGTCGAATCTGGTTGAAAACTGGCCTACCGGCCCTGTGGTGTCCGCCGAGTCCGCCATTCTCATGGAAGCGGAGACCGGAACCGTCCTCTATGCCAAGAACATACATCAGAAACAATATCCCGCCAGCACCACCAAGATCCTGACCACCCTGATCGCCACGGAACAATGCCAGATGGACGAGATGGTGACTTTTTCCCATGACGCCGTCTTTGACACGCCCCGGGACAGCAGCCATATCGCCATGGACGTAGGACAGGCCATCACCATGGAACAGTGCCTGAACGCCATCCTGATCCGGTCAGCCAACGAGGTTTCCTTCGCGGTTGCGGAACATATCACGGGCACCTCCGACTGGCAGGTCTTTGCGGATATGATGAACCAGCGGGCAAAAGAACTGGGCTGCCTGAATTCCCATTTTGTCAATCCCAACGGTCTGCCCGACGAAAACCATTACACCACCGCCTACGACCTGGCCATGATCGGAAGGGCTTTTTTCGCAAATGAGATGCTGTGCCAGATCTCCCTCACAAGAAGGCTTGAGATCCCTGCCTCCGATACGCTGCCCCAGGCTAAAGTGGAGATAAATCAAATGGCGATCATTCCCGGCGGCGCATATGCCTATGAGTATTTGATCGGCTGCAAGACAGGCTACACCAATGCCGCCAGAAGCTGCCTGGTATCCGCTGCGGAGCGGGACGGCATGAAGCTGATCTGCGTAGTGATGCACGATGAGTCTCCCTACCAATATGAGGACACCATCGCGCTCTTTGACTATGGATTCAGCAATTTTGAAAAGGTAAACGTAGCTCAGACCGAGACGAAATATGACATAGACAATACGGGATTTTTCTATGGAGGGAACGATATTTTCGGAAGCTCCACTCCCATCCTCTCCCTGAACAGAGATGACTATATCGTCCTGCCCAGGACGGCGTCCTTCGCAGATACGGAGTCCTCCATCTCCTATGACACCTCCAGCGAATACCAGGCTGCCGTCATCACCTACTCCTACCACGGGGTGGACATCGGCTCGGTCCGGGTGAATTTTACCGTAAGCCAGCCCCGGACCCATATGTTTGATACCTTCGCCGGATCGGAAGAATCCGAGGAAGAAGAGAAGGATGCGCAGAGACCTGTGATCTACGTAAATATTATTCGGGTCTTGATCGGAATGGGCGTGGTCTGCGCAATTATCATTATCGCCGCGCTGATCCGGGCTTTCCTGAAAAAATACCAGTTTTCCGGCTGGGGAAACCGCCGGGCCTGGAAAAAAGAAACCAGAGGCCGCAGAAAGAAGGCAAAAAGGGCCAACCGATTCCGGGATTATGACTTCTGGTCCTGATCCCTTCGCCCCGCTTCCGCCTTCCTTCCGCTTTCTATCCTTTACTGGTGTTTTTTGTTTTTCCTGACATCCGCCCGATGGTGGTTTTTCCGGTGATGCAGTTCCTTTGCCTGCTCGCTTCTTGCCCGGAGGGCCGCGGCCTCCTCCGGTGTGATGAGTTTTGCCGTCTTCTCAGCAAAAAGCCTGTCCTCCTCGGACTTTCTGAACCTGAGCTTATACTTGATGTATCCATGTTTCTCGCAGTAGGCCATACAATAGTAATGCCTGTTGTTCACGGTAAACCATTTCAGCTTCTTTTTCAGGTTGCGGTGGCAGAGATAACATTTGCTGGACATGACTTCCCTGTCCGAAAACGCATCTCCCTTGTCCGAAAACTCTCTGCTGATATATTTGACATATGTGTCAAATTGAATATGGATCTCTTTTTCCCGGCTGGCCGGAGGATGAAACACATCGAACGACACTCTCTTCGTCACTTCCGGCTTTTCCTTCAGGATTTTCGACAGCAGCCTGCCCGTGTAATAGGCGTCGCTGAAAGCCCGGTGAAAGGGGATATCCTTTTCCAGCTCCGCCTGGTCTACCGCATTCTCCAACCCCCGCCTTGACTTTCCGTCCTCATAGGCCAGGCTGAAAAGCTTCTGCACATCCAAGAAGGCAATAGGGCCATCTGACAGCGGTGTCATATTATAGTAGCGCATATTCCGCTGCAGCTCCGTCAGATCCGAGCCGCCCCAGGTACAGAACAGATAGTTTTCCTGTCCGCACCAATCCAGGAACTCCCCCATCACCTCCGGAAATGGCCTGCCTCTTTCCAGTTCCTTCATCTGCAGGTGAATAAGCCGGCTGGTGATCTGGTGCATCTCCGGATAGACGCCGGGCCGGACCAGACGGCTGAACTCGCTGATCATGACCCCATCTCCGTTCAGTTTGATGGCGCCTATCTCAATGATCTCAAAGGGGATGCCGGGAACCTCCTCCCGGCCGTCGGTGCTTTGATTCCATTCCAAATCCAATACGATATAATTCATAGAATTTCCTTAACAAAACGGCTTTCAAGCCAGGTATGCGCCAGAGAGATCCAGGAGGAACACTCTTCCTGGATCGCCCCTCCCTCCGCGTTCTGCGTCAGCCGGTTAGCCAATCCAAGGCCATGGCCGCCGCAGGGGTACATATGAAATTCCGTGGACACCCTCGCCCGGCGCAGCGCGTTGACAAATAACAGCGAATTTTCCACCGGCACAGCCTCATCCGTAAAGGTGTGCCAGAGGAAAGCGGGCGGTGTATCTTCACTCACCCTGTTTTCCAAAGACAGATACTCGGAAAGCTCATCTTCCCGCTCCCGCAGCAGGTTTTCAAAGGATCCCCTGTGGGCGTATTCTCCCGCGGTGATCACCGGATAACAGAGAATCATTCCGTTCGGCCGAAGCTGTTCCCGATCCAGCCCCTTCTGTCCAAGAGCCTCCGCCAGGAAATCCTCCTTCCATAAAGTGCCCAGGCAGGCCGCCAGATGGCCGCCTGCGGAGCAGCCCTGCACAATGATCTTGTCCGGGTCCACATGCCATTCCTCCGCGTTCCGGCGGATCAGCGCCATGGCGGAGGCCAGCTCTGTCAATGCCGTCGGATATACCGCGGGGGCGCAGGAATATTTCAGCACCGCCGCGTGATATCCCATCGCCAGAAACTGCAGGGCCAGCGCCTCCCCCTCCCGTTCCGAGGTATAGGCATAGGCGCCGCCCGGGCAGATCAAAATCAAGGGCCTGGTATCGATCCCGACTTCCTTATGATAATCCTGAATATAGGTGATCAGCCGGGCCTCCGGCAGCGACCCCCGCACCTGAATCTGACAGGTAAGATGAATCATGTGTTCTTCTCTCCCTTCTGTTTCTTCCGGTTTCCAGCCATCCGGCTTTTCTTTTTTCCAGTAAGCCTTTTCTTAGTAAGCTTTTTCTTAGTAAGCTTTTCCCCAGTACACCATTTTCTTTGCCGGTTTGCCGCAGCAGACGCAGGTATCCGCAATATGCTCCTGTTCGAAAGGCATACAGCGGCTGGTGACGCTGAGCTTTTCCTTGATCTCATCCTCGCAGCTCTGTTCCCCGCACCACATGGCTTTCACAAATCCGGATCTCTCGTGAAATATCTTCACAAATTCATCCATGCTGGAAGCAGTATAGGTGTGAAGATCCCGATGTTTCCTCGCCCTCTCAAGCATCTCCCGCTGAATGGCATCCAGAAGCTCCTCCACCCTGCTCTCCAGCTCCTCCAGAGAAACCTCCGTTTTCTCCCTTGTATCTCTGCGGCAGAGTACGCACCTTCCGGCCTCCATGTCCTTCGGCCCGATCTCCACACGGATCGGATACCCTCTCATCTCCGCGTCGGCAAACTTCCATCCGGGAGATTTGTCCGTATCATCCAGTTTCACCCGGCAGACCTTTTTCAGCCGTTCCGTAAGCTCACGGGCTTTCTCCAGCACACCTTCCTTTTTCTGCTGGATAGGGATCACACATACCTGGATGGGCGCTACTTTCGGCGGCAGCACCAGCCCCTCATTGTCTCCGTGCACCATGATGATAGCGCCTATGAGCCGGGTAGTCATGCCCCAGGATGTCTGGTGGACATATTTCAAAGTATTGTCTTTGTCCGCGAACTGAATGCCGAACGCCTTTGCAAAACCATCGCCAAAGTTATGGCTGGTGCCGGACTGAAGGGCCTTTCCGTCGTGCATCAGCGCTTCGATGGTATATGTCGCGACCGCTCCCGCAAACTTTTCCTTCTCCGTCTTCTGACCCTTGATCACGGGGATCGCCAGCACCTCCTCACAGAAATCCGCGTACACGTCCAGCATCTGGATCGTGCGCTGCTCCGCTTCCTCCGCTGTGGCGTGGGCGGTATGCCCTTCCTGCCACAGAAATTCCCGGGAACGCAGGAATGGCCTTGTCTCCTTCTCCCAGCGGACCACGGAGCACCACTGGTTATATACCTTCGGCAGATCCCTGTAAGAATGAATATCGTTCTTATAAAAATCACAGAACAATGTCTCTGAGGTAGGGCGCACACAAAGACGCTCCTGCAGGGGCTGCAGGCCCCCGTGCGTCACCCATGCCACCTCCGGCGCAAAACCCTCCACATGATCTTTCTCCTTCTGAAGCAAAGATTCCGGTATAAACATAGGCAGATAGACATTCTCCACCCCTGTCTCCTTAAACCGGGCGTCCAGCTGCTTCTGGATCAGCTCCCAGATCGCGTAACCCGCAGGCTTGATCACCATACAGCCCTTTACGGAAGTATAGTCGATCAATTCCGCTTTTTTCACCACATCCGTGTACCACTGGGCAAAATCCACATCCATGGATGTGATCTCTTCCACCATTTTCTTGTCTGCCATTTCCATCCTCCCTTTCTTTTCCCGGCCCGCGCCCCTTGCGGCAGCTGCCACACGGCCATGCAAGCCCGCCCGTCTGGCCCGCTGCCCGCGGAAGTCGCCAAATGGCCTTTGCAAACACGTCCGTTTGGCTCGTTGCCCGCGGAAATCTCCACATGGCCTTGCAAGCACGTCCGCTGGGCCCGCTGTCCGCAGGAATAAAAATGCGCCGGGGATCCGATCCCAAAGGGACCGGATTCCCGGCGGTGCCACCCTGTTTGACGCTGGCGCGTCCTCTCATCTGCCCGTAACGCCGGCCCGCGCCATGCTTTCCGGCCCTTAGGCCGCTCGCACGGAAACTCCGGGGCAGGTTCCAGATCCTCCGCATAAGGGCCTCCCAGCCGCAGGCTGTTTCCCGTCTGCCACGCCCTCTCTCTGGGATGCTTCCAATCTGTACTGATCCCCTTCTCAGTCACCTCATATCCGGGCGCCAAAGCCTTTCCCCGACTCAGCTCCCACGATTGCCTAAAAGAAATTTTAGTGTAAGGGCATGGAATTTGTCAAGCTTTTTTTCACCTGCCCTGGCTATCCGGATCCGCGCCTCTCGGGCGGAAGCTCCATACACGCTTCGATCGCGTTGTCCAGGAGATTGCCGATGACGATACAAAGATCCAGCGCCGATACGGAAAGGGCCACCGGTATCTTTGCATCCGCCTTTACCTGGATCCCCTTCCCGGCCGCCACAGAGAGCTTGCTGTTAAGAATGGCGTCCGCCATCCTGTTTCCCGTCCTGACCACCGTCTCCACATTGGTGAGGTCATCGTCCAGCATGTCCAGATATCTCTCGAGCTCCTCGTATTCACCCCGGGCCGCGTAAACCTTCATGGTCTGAATGTGGTGCCTGTAATCATGCCGCCAGCCCCGCATTTTACCGAACATGTCCTCCACTTCCGCGTAATATTTCCGCAGGATCTCCTTCTCAAATGACGCGGCCCGTTTTTCTATCAGCTTATCAAACAGCATTTCACCCTCCCTGCCTGTACTACAGATATTTGATCAAAGCAGTGTGGACCGCATCGTAAGATCCCCGGCTGACGGGAAGAGTTTCTCCGTTCACCATAGTCACTTCCGTGCGCGTGACCTTCTTAATATACTTCAGCGATACAATATAAGAGCGATGTACTTTAAAAAAGGTATCGTCCAGCTGTTCCGAGAACCTTGCCAGGGCCATACGCGCCCGGAAATTGCCCTGCGCCGTGTGGACAATGATGTATACGTTTTCTGACTCCACATACAGGATGTCAGCCAGAGGTACACGGATCCCGCCCTCCGATGTGGAAAGCAGCACCGAACGCTGCCGGTAAGCCAGGTTTTCCGCCGCTTTGTCCAGCACCTCCCAAAGTTTTTGCGTGTTCACCGGCTTGAGAAGATAATGAAGGGCCGAGACGTCAAAACCATCGCTGAAATACTCATAATATCCGGTGATAAAGACGATCTGCACCGTAGAATTGTCTTTCCTCACCTGCTTTGCGAGCTCAATGCCGTTCTTTCCCGGCATCTCAATATCCAGCAGCAAAATATCAAAATCCTTTTCTTCCTCATAATCAAAGAAAAAGGATCCTGCGTCCGCATATCGTTTCAATTCCGCCGGGTGGCGGTTTTTCTTTGCCCACTCCGAGACCGTCTCGTAAAGATAGTCCCTCTGGGAAACCTGATCGTCGCAGATCGCTATTTTAAATTTCATAGCCTACACCTGAATCCCTGTCCAAAAACCGCCGTTTATCTTTTTTTCCGGCTCAGCTGAAACAGATCCATGGCATATCCGTAAGCGTCAGCAGCCAGCGCGTTCAGATCAGTAGACAGCACCTGGGGCGGTTTTGCCGTATCCTGTCTGCCCAAGACCTTCTGCGCATAAAGCGCATGCTGTTCCCCCTGGGCCTGCAGCCGGTCCCGCAGAGAGATCTCCCGGGCAAGATCGCTCTGCGCCTCGGCTCTCTCTATCATCGCCTGAACCTGTTCCTTCATCCGCTCTTTTATCCGTTTCTGCCGTTTATCCCACCAAGTCTCTTTCTGCCTTTCCGTCTGAGCGCACTGCTGGCCATACTTCTTCCAGGCGTTCCTCAGCTCATTGTTTCCGACAAAGCCGGAGCCGCCGTTTCGCCCGTTTTCAACAGATCCCACTGCCATAAAAGAACCCTCCCGCCCGCCTGCGGCGTCATGCGCAGGCTTATCCTGATATTTTATTTATCGGCAGTTTTTCTGTGTGCTTAAACCTCGCTGCCCGGAAATTTCGATATCCCCGCGGATCCTTTTGCGGGATCTTTTTTTGAATTTTTTTCTGAAAACTATTGACATTCCACCAACTGGAAGGTATAGAGTAAACATACAAAGCACAGGCAGCCCACCCGGGAACACAGAAACTGCCGCCAAAACAACGGTGTCTGCGCCCGAAGCGCAAAAGTGAGGACTTCATGAAGATCAATCAGGTGGAACAGACGATCGGGATCACCAAAAAGAACATCCGCTTCTATGAACAGGAGGGCCTGCTGAAGCCTGTTCGGATAGCAAACGGCTATCGGGATTACTCCCCCGAGGACTTGGAACGCCTGCAGCTGATCAAATTGCTGCGGAAGCTGGACATTCCCATAGATGAGATCCGCAGGCTTCAGGAGGGCAGCCAGACTCTGAAAGATTGTCTTGAAAGGCATCTGATCTCCCTGAGGCGCAGACGCAGCAACCTGGAAGCCATGGAACGCTTCTGCATACGGCTGCTGGACGAGGACAGAACTTTAGACAACCTGGACGCGGAGGCGCTCCTCCGGGAAATGGAACAACAGGAAAGCGGAGGTGTCATGTTTAAGAACATTCAAAAAGATGACAAAAGGAAGCTGCTGAAAAGCGCTGTCCTTTCAGCGGTGGTCGTCCTTTCGATCCTGCTTCTGAGCCTTGGATTTCTGGTATGGCTGATCTTTCAGAACTTAGCCATGCTGGCGCCGCTTTTTCTGATCCTGTTCCTGACCCATCTGATCCTGATCGTGGGAACCCTGCTTGCTTTGTGGGAAAGGATCAAGGAAATCGAAGGAGGGGAAATGAATGAAGCTAGTAAATATTGACCACATACCCGGCAAGGAAATCGAAGCGCTGGATATCGTAAAGGGAACCGTAGTCCACACAAAGAATGTGGGAAGGGATTTCATGTCCGCTATGAAGACACTGGTGGGAGGCGAACTGACCAGCTATACCCAGATGTTGAACGAAGCCAGACAGATTGCCGTAAAGCGCATGGTTGACGAGGCGGAAGCGCTCGGTGCGGATGCCATTGTAAACGTCCGTTACGGCACTTCCTCCGTCATGTCGGGAGCCGCTGAGGTGATCGCTTACGGAACCGCCGTAAAAATTGTAGAAAGGCAGGATATAGGGCATGAGTGAGACATCGGAAGAGACAAAGAAAATGAACCGCAGGCGTATTTTGCTCTACCTGATCCTGACATTCGGAATGACCTGGCTTTTTGAGTTCCTGGTGATATGGCCCCTGGCGTTAAGCGGCAGCCAAAGCTCGCTGGCTCTGGCCCAGGGCCTGTTGACCGTTGCCATGTTCTGCCCCGCACTGGGCGCACTGCTCACCCGGATCATCACCCGGGAGGGATTTCAAAACGCCATGCTGGCACCAAAAAACGGCAGACGGAGCATTCCCTACTTTTTCCTGGGATGGTTCGGCCCTCAGATCCTCACCATGATCGGCGCGGCAGTTTATTTTCTCGTGTTTCCCGAGCGCTTCGACCCGGGCATGGGCGCCATGAGGGCAACGCTGGCCGCTCAGGGCCTGGAGGCCACGGACTCGATGGTGGCCCTTACTGTGGTGTCTCAGATCGTATCCGGCATCCTGCTGGCGCCCCTGCTGAACGCCATACCCTGTTTCGGCGAAGAATGGGGCTGGAGAGGATACCTGCTGCCAAAGCTGTCGAAAGACATGGGCACACTGCCCACACTGCTTCTCTCCGGCGTGATCTGGGGGATCTGGCATCTGCCAGCCACTATGCTGGGCCATAATTACGGCACCGGCTACCCCGGTTATCCCATAACCGGCATTCTTGCCATGTGTGTGTTCTGCGTCACATTGGGGATTTTTCTGTCCTACCTTACATTCCGCACCGGCAGCTGTATTCCGGCGATACTCGGCCACGGCGCCTTAAATGGTTTCGCCAGCGCCGGCATACTCTTCACCGACGGAACCGCCATAAATCCCTTCATCGGCCCCACACCCACCGGCATTCTCGGGGGAAGCGCTTTCCTTCTGTGCGCCGTGGTTATGGCCGTACTTCTCGTAAGACAAAAAACGCCGGCAGAGCTTTAACGCCCTGCCGGTTTTATGTACTCATCCTCTCAGTTTTCTTACCGCTTTAGCCTGAATCAGGCATCGGCCGTGTTCCTCCAGCCGAAGCAGCAGTTTTTCCTCCGCCCCGTAAATATTTCCAAATTCCATCGCCTGGATACAGGCTCTGCTGAACCGCTCATAGGAAGCGTTTCCTTTTCCCAGGCAGAGATAATAGACATCCTCCATCTCATAAAGCGCACTGTCCACCCGAAGGTTCCCGGGCAGTACCGCCGCATAATTCATCACATCCCGGAGCCTGTCAAAAGAAAAGATCGCAAAGTCCGGCTTCTTGGCAGGGGCAGGCGCCTGAGACGCGGCTTCAGCAGGGGCGGATGCCTCGATCTGGGCAGGAACGGGCTGTTCCGAAGCCATCCCCACTTTTTCCTTCGCCTTCTGCAGCACACGCTTCATCTCTTTCAGACACTCGATCAGCGATGAAGGCTCGTTCTCCGGATCCCTCTCGGAAAAAGTCAGAATCAGCCCCTGGTCCGGAAGCATCATGATCTGCAAGTCAAAGGAATACTTGGGCGGCTTATAGCCCACCGCTTCCTCCGCCTGCACGATGATTTCCTGCACTACCTCTTTCGCCTTTTCGCTGCGCAGCACAAAGTCCTTATAATCAATGTCATATTCGTCCAGCTCTTCATTGGAGAGAAAGCATTTCACCGTCTTGTCATCTACTCGTTCTATCCGCATACTCTCATCCTCTCATAAATACACAACAACTCTGGCCATATCTCACATATATGACTATAATAACATGATATTCCTGATTTTTCAATGAGATCTATTTTCCAATTTATTGGTGAATAACAGTTCAGCCAGACGCCTGATTTGATGGAAAATCGTGCTTGCACGAATTTTCCATCATGTCTGGCGGCTGAGAGAGCGCCGTTTTATGAGCAAAGGCAGGCGCACAGCGCCGGAGAGCGCGTCAGCGCGGCTTTGCGAATGGCGTGGGCTGAACTGTTACATTGGAGAATCTCCCCTCAATCGCCGACCTGACCATGTCCAGCTCCTCCTCCATGATGCAGTGCGGAAAGAGGCGTATTTCCATCCTCCGTCACCTCCGGGATCTCAGCCGTCATATCATTCAGACTTAAGATCTCAAGCGAAAGCCCACTCAGCCATTCCCGGGCATCCGACAGCTTTGCCGGATTTCCGGTCCCATACAGCAGCTTCATACCTCTCTACTCCTTCCCATGAAATATCCTGTCTGCGCTTTTCATACGCATAGATCCCAATGATCCAAAACCGCGTCCTTTTCATACGCTACATGTTACACTCTCGATCCCCCACTGTCAACTCATTCCGCCCTACCCTGTTTTCCCGCTTTGTGCTATACTGAATAAAAAAATGTCTGCACATACAAAATAACGAAAGGAAGCTTTTCCATGGAAATGCGTGTAAAAGAAACAGCAGTCCAATTTTTATCCGGCGGCGGCAGGCTCCTGCCTTTTCAGCCTTTTCCCCCCGCGGCCCGGCGGGAAGCTTATGAGGCTTTGCCCCAAAAGCTGCGCCGGAAACTGATCTCTCTTGGCGAGGATGTACTGGACACGCCTTATCCCGCCTTAACCGCCTCTGCTTTTATGGACTATGGCCGCACGGGAAACCGCGTCCGTTTTGAAACTCCGTACTTCAAAAGACGGCATATGCTCAATGCCTTTGTCACCGCGGAATGTATGGAGGGGGAGGGCAGGTTCCTGGATCGGATCGCAGACGGTATCTTTGCTCTCTGTGAGGAGAGCGCCTGGCAGCTGCCCGCTCACAATTCCTATCTGCGCGGTGCGCCCGCAGAGCTCCTGCCGGATGTTTCCCGCCCTGTGCTGGATCTTTTCGCCTGTGAGACGGGAGCTCAGCTGGCCTGCATCCTGTACCTGCTGAAACCGCAGCTGGACCAGGTCAGCCCGGCGCTCTGCCAGCGGATCCACCTGGAGCTGGAACAGCGCATTCTCCGGCCGTACCTGACAGAACATTTCTGGTGGATGGGCAGCGGTGAGGAACCCATGTGCAACTGGACGCCCTGGTGCACCCAGAATGTGCTCCTCACCGCCTTCCTCCCGGGATGCCCGGAGGATTCCGGCCGACAGATCCTCCGGAAAGCCGCCGAGAGCTGTGATTTCTTTTTAAAGGATTACGGGGAGGACGGCTGCTGCGACGAGGGCGCTCTCTATTTCCGCCGGGCCGGCCTTTGCCTGGACATGGCATGTGACATCATGGACCAGGTGACCGGCGGAGCCTTTTCTCCGCTTTACCGCTGGGAAAAGATCCGAAACATCGCCGCTTATATCTTAAACGTCCATGTGAGCGGGAGATATTATTTCAACTTTGCGGACTGTTCCCCCTCCGCCGGCAGGGCAGGCGTAAAAGAGTACCTTTTCGGGAAACACACCGGCCAGCCTGCCCTGATGCAGTTTGCCGCCGAAGATTACCGGGAGGCGGGAGACGAGATCTACCGCGAGGAACTCTATCAGCTGAACTTATACTATCAGCTGCTGAATGCCTTCACACACCAGGAAGTCATGTCCGTCAATACGGCGGGCCGCCCTGCCCCTCAGGACATTTTTTATCCCAGCGTGGGCCTTTTTATCGCCCGCAGCGGTCACTTCGCCCTGGCGGTAAAGGCCGGGGGCAACAATGACAGCCACAACCACAATGACACCGGAAGCATCACCCTGTACCAGGACGGCCAGCCTTTGCTTGTAGACATCGGCGTGGAGAGCTACACGAAGAAAACGTTCTCACCCCAGCGCTATGAGATCTGGACCATGCAGTCCTGCTACCATAACCTGCCTACTATTGACGGACTGGACCAGCACGACGGGCCCGAGTACCGCGCCGCGGAAGTACGCTCCTCCCTTACGAAGGAGCGGGCAGAAATATCCATGGAGCTGGCGGGGGCTTATCCTTTTTCGGAACCGGGCCGCTCCTACCGGCGCCGCGTCACTTTGGACAAGATCCAGGACTGTGTGCTCCTCACAGATATCACAGACTGCCGGGATGTGGTCTTACACTTTATCACCGATGAAAGACCTCTGTCCGTCGAAGAAAACCGCCTGCGGGTAAAAGGAGCGGATATTTCCTTCCGGGGCGCTTCCCTTTTGGAGACAGAGATCCTGCCCATCACGGACGAACGGCTCCGAACCGCCTGGGACCATCCCCTGTACCGCGTCAACCTCAAAATGACAGAAAGGGAATTTACGATGCGGATCCGATCCAATATCGCCGGATAATTTTACCGTGAATGAAAATGCGGGAGTATGGGAAGTATATGCTTTGAACGCTGTACGGATAACAGCAGAAAAGAGGCTATATGACATTAGATGGAAATGCCCGCAGAACGGCAATTTTAGTATTTCTTGAGAGACAGACCGGCCCCGTCAGCGGCTCGGAGCTGTCGCGGCAGTTTGGTGTCAGCCGCCAGGTCATCGTCCAGGACATCGCTCTCCTTCGGGCGGAGAACAGGAATATTCTTTCCACCAACAAGGGATATGTCCTCTTCCATCCCCAGGAAAAGCACGCCGGCTATACCACGGTCATCTCCGTAAAACACACCGCGGAGCAGGTGCTGGACGAGATGCTTTCCATTGTTGAATACGGCGGTTCCATGCTGGATGTGTTTATCGACCACGATCTCTATGGGCAGATCCGGGCCAACCTGGTCATCAACGATGTGGACGATGCGGCGGAATTTTGCCATAAGCTGGCCCGAAACGGGTCCCCGACCTTAAAGGAACTGACAGAGGGCTGCCATTACCACACTATCTCCGCGCCATCCGAAAAAGTCCTGAACCTGATCCGCAGGGAACTGCAGGAAAAGGGGATCCTGGGAGAGGAGTGATCCTGCTCATCTCCCGATTTCCCCATACATTTCCGGCCTCCTGTCCCGAAACAGGCCCCAGCTGAAACGCAGCTCTTCCGCCGCTTCCAAATCAAAAGTATGCAGGATCGCTTTCTCTTCCGTCCGCCCGGCCTCCTCCACCACTTCCCCCGTCTCGTCCGTGATAAAGGAAGAACCGTAAAATGTCAGGGAAGAGTTTTGCCAATTATTTTCCGCGGCAGGCTGCACCCGCTCTTCCCCGACGCGGTTTGCCGCGATCACCGGCATCACGTTGGCGGCGGCGTGTCCCTGCATACACCGTCTCCAGTGAGACATGCTGTCGCACCCTATAATAGGTTCCGAGCCGATCGCCGTAGGATACAGCAGAAGCTGCGCCCCCATCAGCGCCATGCACCTCGCTGCCTCCGGAAACCACTGATCCCAGCAGATCCCCACGCCGATCCTGCCGTATGCGGTATCCCACACGCGAAACCCGGTGTTTCCCGGCGTAAAATAAAATTTTTCCTGATAGAAATGATCATCCGGGATATGCGTTTTTCGGTACACGCCAAGGATTTTCCCGTCCGCGTCTATCATGGCGGCGGAATTGTACGTCACATTTCCCGCCCTTTCAAAAAAGCTGACAGGCATCACCACTTTCAGCTCCGCCGCCAGCCCCTGAAAGTGTCTCACCGCAGGGTTTTCCTCCAGGACTGTCGCCAGCTTATAGGAATCATAATTTCTCTCCTGGCAGAAATACCGGGTCTCAAACAGCTCCGGCAGAAGCGCCACCTGCGCTCCCCTTCCGGCCGCCTCCCGCACCAGCTTTTCCGCCGCCGCAATATTCTCGTCCCTAACGCGATCGCAGTACATCTGTACCGCCGCCACTGTCACGTTTTTCACACTATCCTCCCATCCGTCTCCGCCGACACACGGATCCTATGGCCCCGCTCCGCAAAATTCCGGGCCAGATCAGAAACATCCCTTTTCACGCTAGCCCGGAATCTGCTGCGTGATACAGTGAATGTTTCCTCCGCCGATGAGGATATCCCTGGCATAGATCTGGATCACCTCCCGCCCCGGAAAGAGCCCCTGCAGGATCTCCTTTGCCCGTGCGTCCGCAGGATCCCCAAACCCCGGCATCACGATTGCCTTATTGGCAATATAAAAATTCACATAGGAAGCCGCCAGCCTCTCTCCCGGCGTCCGGGTAGGTTCATCCCAGCAGTTGTCCAGCCCGGCGCACTCTTCCCCGGTAATGACCACCGGTTTCGGCAGAGGCAGCTTATGCACCTTAAGGCGCCTGCCTTTTGCGTCCGTGACCCGCTCCAGATATTCCAGACATGCCCTGGACATGCCGTACTGCACATCGTCCTGATCCTCTGTCCAGGCCAGAACCACTTCCCCCGGCTTCACAAATGCGCAGATGTTATCCACATGTTCATTGGTCTCGTCCTTATAGATTCCACATGGCAGCCAGAGCACTGTGGACACGTTCAGGTATTTCCGCAGGATCTCTTCTATGTCCTCCCGGCTGAGCCCGGGATTCCGCCCCGGGCTCAAAAGACAGGTCTCCGTCACCAGGCAAGTGCCCTCCCCGTCCACATGGATGGATCCGCCCTCCAGGATAAATTCCCGCTTGTCGTAAACATCTGTCTCCAGCAGGTCACAAAGCTTCCGGGCCATCCGATTATCCTGATCCCACGGGAAATACAGTCCGTCATATAAACCGCCCCAGGCGTTAAATCCCCAGTCGATACCCCGGATCTCCCCCTTTTCATTTATGACAAACGTGGGGGCATAATCCCTGGCCCAGGCGTCATTACTGGACATCTCCACCACCCGTATCTGTTCCGGCAGCATGGCTCTGGCATTATCATACTGGGCTCCGCTGGCGCATACCGTCACCTTCTCCGATCGGGAGATGGCTTCCGCCACCTGCGCAAAAGCTTTCCTGGCCGCGTATCCCCCATACTGCCAGGAATCCGGCCTTTCCGGGAAAATCATAATGCAGCCCCGGTGATGTTCAAATTCCCCGGGCATACGAAACCCGTCTCCGGCGGGAGTCCCGTTTTTGATCTGTCTCATGGTTCCTCACATTCTGCCGTAGGAAACGGCATATTTTCTATTTATCGGGATTTCCTTACCCGGCCTTTCCTGTTCCGTCAGGAAAGCCGATCCCGGAAATCCCTATAGCCAAACTGCTTTATGAGCCTGCATCCGCCGTCTTTTTCCCGCAGGGCGATAGCGGGCAGGCACATTCCGTTAAATGTATTGTTTTTCACCATAGAGTAGATCGCCATGTCTTCAAACACCAGCCTGTCGCCTTCCTTCAGCGGCCGTTCAAAAGAATATTCCCCTATCACATCCCCCGCCAGGCATGTGGGGCCTCCCAAAAGAAACGTATATGCTTTCTCCCCCGGCTGGCCGCTTCCCTTAAGCGGCGGCCGGTAAGGCATCTCCAGCACATCCGGCATATGGCAGGCGGCGGAGGTGTCCAGAATAGCTATGTCCTTTCCATTGTGCAGAGTCTCCAGCACCGTAGTTACAAGGAATCCAGCGTTCAGCGCAACCGCCTCTCCGGGCTCCAGGTATACCGTCAGGCCATATTTTTCCTGCATCCGGCGAATGCACCGTTCCAGCCGGGGGATGTCATAGCCGTCCCGGGTAATATGGTGGCCCCCGCCAAAATTGATCCATTTCATTTCCGGAAGATATTTTCCGAACCTTTCTTCCACGGCGTCCAGGGTTTTTTCCAAGTCGTCGGAATTTTGTTCACAGAGCGTATGAAAGTGCAGGCCGTCTAAAAGCTCCTTCTTCCCGCCATTCTCGAAATTCTCAAGCGTCATCCCAAGCCTGGACCCCGGTGCGCAGGGGTCGTAAATGGCATGTTCCGCCTGGGTGGAGCATTCCGGATTGATGCGAAGCCCTATGCTTTTCCCAGCGGCCTTTGCCCTTTCCCCAAATTTCTCCACCTGCCGCCAGGAGTTGAACACCATATGGTCGCAGTACCTCAGCAGCTCCTCAAACTCCTGTTCTTTAAAGGCCGGGGCATACACATGATTCTCACATGCTTTTCCCTGTCTCCTCAGGGGAACCGCCATCTCCTCATATCCAAGCCTGGCCTCATACAGGCCGCTGGCTGTGGCTCCGGCAAGGGAACCGCCCAGGAGAGGATACATTACATACATGGAAAATGCCTTTTGCGCCAGCAGGATCTTTGCCCCCGTCCTGTCCATGACGCCTTTCAGGATTTCCAGATTCCGTTCTATCAGCGCCTGATCCACCACATAACAGGGTGTTGGCAGCTGCGAAAGATCCATCTTCATACTTCCCCTCATTCCGCCGTGCTCCGCGGTCTTTCCCGGAAAACCGCACACACCTGCCTACCGTATCTCCGCCATGAGCATATCCGAACAAGCCTTTTCCACCTTCCAAACCGCATCCGCGTACCTATGGCTGGCAGGCAGGAACAGATAAACCGCCGCCACAGCCAGCACTCCAAAAAACAGGAGCTGGATGAAATACAGAAATACCGCCAAAGGGGATGCCGCCCGAAACGCCGGATCCAGTATCAGGTAAACCATGCCGATGTACTGGCCGATCAGCGCCACATTCCCCAATACCAGCAGCCACAGGCACAGAGCCCCCTGGTAAGTGCGGCTGGCGCACCACAGGAAAAACATCCCGATCAGAAGCCGCAGGATCTCCCTGCCCGTCTGGGAGAAATCTCCAATGGTTCCCATGACCGCCAGGCCGCACAGAAAGTTTAACAGATATATGCAGCGAAGCGTCCACAACATCACTCTCCGAACCTTCACAAAATTTTTTGTTCCGGGCTGCTCTTCATAAAGCTCCTGCAGCTGTTTCGCCCTGTATGCCTTTACCCTTTCCTGCAGCTCTCTACTGATTCTTTTCATTTTTCCTCTTATTCCGCCGCGTCAGCGGCCATTTCAAAAACAGGGATTCAATCCACCAAAACAGGGTCTTCTTCCACCGTCCAGGGGAGGCCGTACTGATTCAGCGCCTCCATAAAGGGATCGGGGTCAAATTCCTCCACATTGAACACACCCGGTTTCTTCCAGACTCCCGACATCACCAGCATGGCCCCGATCATAGCCGGTACGCCCGTAGTATAGGAAATGGCCTGGGAGCCAAGTTCTTTATAGCATTCCTGATGGTCACAGACGTTGTAGATGTAAACGGACTTTTCTTTTCCATCCTTTAGGCCGGTAAAGATACAGCCGATGTTGGTCTTTCCCACCGTGCGCGGGCCCAAAGAGGCCGGATCCGGCAGCAGCGCCTTCAAAAACTGGATGGGAACGATCTCCTTTCCCTCAAAAAGCACAGAGTCGGTGCGCAGCATTCCTACGTTTTCCAGGCATTTCATATGCGTCAGGTAACTCTGGCCGAAGGTCATAAAGAACCGGATCCGCTTCACGCCGGGAATGTTCTGAGCCAGGGACTCAATCTCCTCGTGGTGCAGCAGATACATATCTTTCTTTCCCACCTGGGCAAAGTCGTATTCCCGCTTTATTTCCATGGGCCTGGTCTCCACCCAATGCCCGTCCTCCCAATAGGAACCGTTGGCGGACACCTCCCGGAGATTGATCTCCGGATTAAAGTTGGTGGCAAAGGGGTAGCCATGGTCTCCGCCGTTGCAGTCCATAATGTCGATATAGTGGATCTCGTCGAAGTAATGCTTCAACGCATATGCGGAAAACACGCTGGTGACCCCGGGGTCGAAGCCGCTGCCCAGCAGACCGGTAATGCCTGCCTTCTCAAAGCGCTCCCTGTAGGCCCACTGCCAGGAATAATCAAAATACGCGGTAAAGCCCTTCTCCCTGCAGCGCTTCTCGTAAACAGCCCGCCACTTTGGATCTTCCGTATCCTCCGCCTCATAGTTTGCGGTGTCAATATAATCCACACCGCAGGCCAGGCAAGCGTCCATTATCGTCAGGTCCTGGTAAGGCAGGGCGAGGTTCAGGACCGCCTTTGGCCGCTCCTTCCGGATCAGCTCCGTCAATTCCTCCACACTGTCCGCATCCACCTGAGCGGTGGTGATCACAGCTTCCGTCTTTCCCTGAAGTTTCTCCTTCAGCGCATCGCACTTTGACACAGTGCGGCTGGCAATACAGATCTCCGAAAATACATCCGCCTTCCCCGCACATTTCTGAATTGCCACAGAAGCCACGCCCCCGCAGCCGATGATCAATATTTTTGCCATTTTTCCTCACATTCTGCCGCCGTCCGCAGCGAAACCACGAAATTTCCTCTTGTCCTTCCCGCCAGATCCGACCTGCATCCCGTCACTCGTGCACTTCCACGTTCCGCAGCAGCTTCTCCACATATGCCGGCAGGCAGAATGCCCCCTCATGCAGCTTCGGCGTGTAATATTTTGTCTCAATGCCCCGACCCAGCCACCGCTCCGCGTTCAGGTCGCGGACAGGATGATATTTTTTGGAGGCAAAGCCAAACAGCCAGTGGCCGGAAGGGTAAGTCGGAATATGGGCCTGGTAGACGCGGCTTATGGGAAAGCTCTCCACGATCCGCTTATGAGCCCTCATACATGCCGTTGCATCCGCCTCGTAAAAAGGGCTCTCATGTTGATTTACCATGATCCCGTCCTCCTTCAGGGCCTTATAGCAGTTGCCGTAAAACTCCTTGGTAAACAGCCCTTCCCCCGGTCCGAAGGGGTCGGTGGAATCCACGATGATCAAATCGTACTCGTCCTCCCTGGAACGGACAAACCGCAGGCCATCCTCATAATAAATGGAGACACGCGGGTCATCAAGCTTGCAGGCCGTTCTGGGAAGAAAATCCTTACAGACCAGGATCACCTGCTCGTCGATCTCCACCAGGTCAATGTGCTCGATCTCCGGATACCGGGCGAGCTCCCGGATCACGCCGCCGTCCCCCGCTCCGATGACCAGCACCTTTTTCACGTCCGGGTGCACCGCCATAGGCACATGGACTATCATCTCGTGGTAAATAAACTCATCCTTCTCTGTCAGCATCACATAGCCGTCCAGCACCAGAAAACGGCCAAACTCCGGCGAGTCAAACACATCGATCCTCTGAAAGTCACTTTCCCCGCCGTACAGCTGCCTGTCCACCCGGATGGACAGCTTCACATCAGGGGTGTGCTGCTCCGAAAACCATAGTTCCATATTATCCTTCCTTTCTGTTGACGATTCTTTTATAACAGGGATCTTCCCCGTTCCCGGCTATTGCGCCCATTCCTCTTTCAATACGTTCAGCCTCTCGATCCGGGCATCCTCTGGCCCTGTCATGGAGCATCCCTTCTCCCGGGCATACGCGATGTATTCCAAGATCGGCCCGGTGATCTCCTCCCCCGGCGCCAGGATGGGAATCCCCGGCGGATAGCACATGACAAATTCACTGCATATACGCCCTTCCGTCTGTTCCAGGGGCAGGGATTCCTTTTCCGCGTAAAAAGCATATTGGGGCGATACCGCCACTTTCGGCTCAATGTATTCCTGGGTAAACATTCCCGTGTTGTCTCTTCCGTACTTTCGCCGGATCTCCACCAGCGCACTGATCAGCCGCTCTATATCCCGCTCCCTGTCGCCGATGGACACATAGGCCAGCACATTTGCAATATCGCCCAGTTCCATCTGGATATCGTACTCATCCCGAAGGATATCATAGACCTCGATCCCCGCCAAGCCTACGCCGAGAGTGTTCACCGTCAGCTTGGTCTTGTCAAAGTCATAAATGCTGTCTCCGTTTATCAGCTGGGAGGTGTATGCGTAATACCCTCCGATCCGGTTGATCTCCTCCCTGGCATACTCCGCCAGCGCCACCACCTTCCGAAACTCTTCCCTGCCCCGCAGGGCCAGATTCCTCCGGGAAATGTCCAAGCTTGCCAGCAGCAGGTAGGAAGCGCTGGTGGTCTGGGTCAGGTTGATGATCTGCCGCACATAGCCCGGCTGCATGGACGGGCCGGTCAGCAGAAAAGAACTCTGCGTAAGGCTTCCTCCTGATTTGTGCATACTCACCGCAGCCATGTCCGCCCCGGCTTCCATAGCGGATACCGGCATATCCTCCCCAAAATAAAAATGCGTACCATGAGCCTCGTCCACCAGCACCTTCATCCCGCTCCTGTGAGCCAGCTTCACGATACTTCTCAGGTCAGAACAGATTCCGTAATAAGTAGGGTTATTCACCAGCACCGCCACGGCGTCCGGGTTTTCCCGGATCGTCCTCTCCACCTGGGATACCTTCATGCCTAGGGCGATACCAAGCCGGCCGTCCATATCCGGATTCACATAGATGGGGATGGCGCCGCTCAACACCAGCGCATTGATGACGCTGCGGTGCACGTTCCGGGGCAGGATGATCTTATCTCCCTTTTTACAGACGCTTAAGACCATGCTCTGCACGGAAGATGTGGTCCCGCCCACCATCAGAAAGGCATACGCGGCGCCAAACGCCTCCGCGGCAGCACCTTCCGCCTCCCGGATCACGGAAATGGGATGGCACAGATTGTCCAGGGGCTTCATGGAATTTACATCCAGGGAAACACACTGCTGGCCCAGGAGCTTCACCAGCTCCGGGTTTCCCCTCCCCCGCTTATGTCCGGGCACGTCAAAGGGAACCACCCGGTTTTTCTTAAATTCCTCCAAAGCCTCATAGATCGGCGCTCTGGACTGATCGTACAGACCCATCCGCAGGTCTCCCCCTTTTTATGAAAAGACGTTCCTTCCGCTGAATATCTCTATCATCTCTCTTCGGAGATTGTTGGTTATCTCCAGCCTTGTCTTAGGCGGAAGCTCATAGACATCGCTGTTGAACAGATAATTCTGAAGGTCGATCTCTTTAATCAGCATCTTTGTATGGAAGATATTGGCCTCATACACATTGATATCCACCGCATCATACCTGCGCAGGGTAGTCGAGTCAATGTAATCCTGAATGGAGGTTATATGGTGGTCCATAAACAACTTCTGTCCGCCCATGTCTCTGGTAAACCCTCTTACCCGGTAGTCCATGGTAATGATATCGGAGTCAAAAGAATCGATCAGATAATCCAGCGTGGACAGGGGCGTGATCTCTCCGCAGGTAGCCACATCGATATCCACCCGGAAGGTGGCAAGGCAGGTCTCCGGGTGGTATTCCGGATAGGTATGCACTGTGATATGGCTTTTATCCAGATGGGCTACGGTAGTGTCTCCCGCAGGGATCATGCTGTGTTCCGCGATCAGGATCGTCACGGAGCTCCCCTGCGGCTCATAATCCTGGCTGGAGATATTCAGCACTTTCGCGCCGATCATATCCGTCACATTGGTCAGTATCTTTGTAAGCCGCTCCGAGTTGTACTGCCTGTCGATGTATGCAATATAATCCTTCTGCTCCCGCTGTGTCTCCGCATAGCAGATATCATAAATATTGAAGCTCAGGGCTTTTGTCAGATTATTAAATCCATAGAGTGTAATTTTGTCGCTCATGGTTTCGCTCCTTTATCGGCCATCGAAAGCATCTTCTCTTTCACCCGAAAACAAACTACGGCAGGTGTCGATAAAACACCTGCCGTGAAAATCTGTACTCTCTTCTGTTTCCTGCCGCGGCTTCAGGACACTGCACCCTGAAGATCCGCGTATGAAAGCAACAGCTATGTGGTTTTTAGAGTCTATATAGCAAATATTTTACTTTTACTACTCTTATTGACCGTTTCACAAGTTAGGTGTGCATCAGCACCGGTTTATAGTAACCAACTTATAAAATTTGAGCTTTTAACTCAATCAATAAGGCAACAAGGTTGCCAAAATATTTGCATGGAAGACTCCGTCAAACTGTTTTCCATACATCAGCACTATAACATATATGCCGATATGAAGTCAATTCCAAAATTGTTTTTAATTCACCTTTTTCCAAAATTGTTTTTAATTCACCTTTTCACTTCACCTTTTTAATTCACCTTTATTTCTTTTATTTCTTTGGTTCCTTTTTTTCTTTATTTCTTCTTTATTTCTACGTAACAGCTCAGCCGGTTGCCGTGTCCAGAAGGAAATCGTGCCCGCACGAATTTTACTCTGGATACGGCAACCGAAGGAGCGCCATCTGACGGACAAAGGCGGGCGCACAGCGCCGGAGTGCGCGTCAGCGCGGCTTTGCGTTTGGCGCGGGCTGAACTAATTCAAGCACCTGCTGCTGACTGTCTTCCTCGATGAGGCCGATCCCCATAAATACCGCCCATATATAAGGTGCGCCATACATATTCAGGGTCTTGGGGCCTACGATCCTGGCAGGGGCTCCTTCCACAGCCCGGTCCAGGCGCAGTTTCTCATAAGCCTTCTCAAAGGTACTTCTTGTGATGGACCTCTCTCTTCTGTCAGTAAAGAGCTCCCCACCCTTGATGGTGTAGGTAAAGGGCAGGCCCTTTTTTGTAAAAAAGCCCTCTCCCTGGTGCGCTGTGATCACATCCCACAGATCTTCCAAGGATACTTTTGAATCGTTAAACCTCATAAAAGTATATCTCCGCATTCTTCAGACTAATCAAACATGTCTATAAGAATGTTACAGGCAACCGGGCCAATTGTCAACAGCTTCCCGCGATCAAATTTCACCTCCTAATTTTCAACCTCCTAATTTTTCATTTTTTTGCGGTTGATTTACATTCTTTCTTTATTATATAATAAAATTTGATATAAAATGAGGGAGGACGTAATCATGTTGATCTCAACTAAGGGCCGCTATGCGCTCCGCATTATGATCGATCTGGCCGAGCATCAGTCGGAGGGGTTCATCCCTCTGAAGGAAACCGCCAACCGCCAGGACATTTCCGAAAAATACCTGGAAAGCATTCTGAAGATCCTGGTACAGAATAAATTCCTGGAAGGTCTGCGCGGGAAGGGCGGCGGGTATCGACTGACCCGGGCGCCGGAAACTTATACGGTAGGAAGCATCCTTCGGCTCACGGAAAATTCCCTTGCAACCGTCAGCTGCCTTGAACCGGGCCAGCCCCCCTGCGCAAAGATGGCCACTTGCCGTACACTGCCTATGTGGAAAGGACTGGACAAGCTGATCAACGACTACCTGGACAGCGTGACTCTCGACCAGCTGATGCAGCCAAACCCGCCCGGATGGGATTACGTCATATAAAAACTATTTTCTCTTAAATGCTGTATTCATAGTCTTCCCTCAGGATCTGATGCCCGGATGCCGTCCGAAGCTCGGCATGGATATCGTCAAAATCTATCGTTCCCTTCTCTGCCCGCTCCAGAAAGTTCAGGTGGCGGAAGAATCCTCCGTTTCGCTGGTCTCGGTTTCCGTCAGCTCCTCCAGGGAGATATTCAGCCTGCTGATATCCTGCTGATCCACCACATACACATCCGTGCCGCCCGGAACGCATACATAGCATGAGGAGGTCAATTCGTTGCTGTCGCCCACATTATACACGTAACTTTCAGAGGCGGTCTCATAAGAGAACGTTCCGGAAGGTTCCGCCAGTCCATACAGACTCAGATCTTCCACATCCGAAATAACCTGTTCCGCCGCCACCGGCACAATGTAATTCAGGATAAGGTCGAGCCGGTCCTGCTTAATAGCTATAGAATGATCTTCCGCATAGTACCATACGCCATCCTCTTTCTCAAAGGTATAATTTTCTCCCTCATGGTCAAAGGAAAACCGAATGATCTCTTCCGGCAGGACTTCCGCTATGGGAGTCCTCTCCACATCCTCCTCTTTCTCTTCCTGCCTCAGTTTATACTGCCGGATGCCAAAGTATGCCGCCGCCAGCGCCACAAACAGCGCCAGCAGGACCAACATCTGTATTTTCTGTCTTTTCATCTCTACAACCGCCTCCTCCTGAACCAGATGATAAATCCGGCCAGCAGACATCCCGCGGGAATTACCAGTATTGTCACGGCTCCCACCAAAACTGCCCTGGCTCTGGTTACCATTAACGCGGAAACTTCATAGCTCTTGGCCGGGATAGATACGCTGATCTCATGGTCAGCGAAGCTTCCAATGATATTGGTAAATACCATCTGATTCGCTCCGCTCACGATCTCGTTGGCTTCGTCGGTAAAGAATTGCTCACAGCCGATCACCACCATTGTGGCCGCGTTTCCCTCTTCCGTTTCTTTCTCCGCCGCAACGGCCACGGCAAACGGGCCGTCAATATCGCCCTCCTCCTTCTCATAGCTTTCGCTGGCAAGGTCTATCTTGGAATACGCGCTGTCCGAAGTAGACAGGAAGGTGTCATAGGAAATCCCCTCCGCTGCCTCATCCTCGATCACAATTCCCTGGGCGTAGGGCGCAAAGACATAATAATCCCCATATACCCCGTCCAGATAACCGGAATAAGACTGGACAGGCAGCAGCCAGTAAGGCGTGGCATAATATCGATCCGCATCCGATTCCACGATCAGTCCGTCCGTCAGGCGAAGGCCCATCTCCTCCAGGAGCTGATCCAGATTCGGGGTCGCCTCCTGAGCCATGCCCGCCACAAACACAATATCTCCGCCGGCATTCAGATAATCCAGCACCTTATCTCTATCCTCATTCGACAAGTCGTGGACAGGAGCGTTGATAAGCAGGCAGGCCGCATCCTCCGGCACCGTCTCATAGTCTATCAGGTTGATGGACTCATATTCCACATTTTCCCGTTCCAGCGCGGTAGTAAATCCGGAACTCAGCGCATACTCCCCGTGCCCCTCCAGGAGATAGATCTTAGGCATATCGTCTGACAACACGTAATCCAGGGCGCTCGTGATCTGCCCCTCGCCGTCATATCCGGTAGTGGTGGCGGAATAGCCTCCGGTAGAATAGTCATACTCATAGTCGGCTTCATAGATCTCACTGTAATCGATCACCCTGCTCCGCTTATCGCTGACCACGATCAGACTGTTTAAGCTGATATTTGCGCTGGTATACTGAGTGTGAAACCGTGGATTCTGATTCGGATCCACATACTGCACCGTAATATGGTCGGACAGATCGTCATAGCGCTGCAGGGTCTGATCCAGAACCGTATCGCAGTTGTCCTGGGCCACGATCACATAGATGTCCACATCCTCCTGCATACTGTCCACATATTCCCGGGTCTGGTCCGTGAGAGAGTAAAGCTTCTGCGCCGTCATGTCCAAAGAAGTCCATGACCTCGGCAGTTCCCCCATCACGATATTTACGGCTATCGTCACGGCGACAGCCGCCAACGTGCTTCCCAGGCTGTACGCGCCCAGGCGAAAGGACTTGACAGACACGTTGTACCGCCTCTTCTGAATAGACTGTACCGTCAAAAACAGCGCCAGCGCCGACAGTGACACAAAATAGACTACGGAAGAAAGATCCAGGGTGCCGTTCAGCAGGTTGCTGAACGGGGTATACATGTCAAAGCAGCAAAGCAGGGTATACAGCCAGTTATCCGTAGAAAACACCACACTGCAGATGGAAGAAATCATATATCCCAGGAAGAGCGCAAGAAACGTCAGTACCGCGGAAATCACCTGGCTCTCCGTCAGGGACGAGATCAATATGCCGATGGAAATGGCTGCCATTCCATACAGGAAAAATCCCAATATAGCCAGATATGCCTCCCCCAGCGGAACCGAGCCTGACAGGCTCATGATCAGCGGATAAGTACATATCACCGCGCAGGGGATAAGGAAAATGGTCATCAGCGCCAGGAATTTTCCCAGGACGATGCCGCCCACGGAAACCGGCGCTGTCAGGATCAGCTGGTCCGTTCTGCTCCTCCGCTCTTCCGCCAGGATCCGCATGGACAGAACGGGCACACTGATCAGGAACAGCAGGACCACATTGGACATGGCATATGTGAAATAAGGGCTCCCGCCATACATATTATACACATAGAAATACAGGCTCACATAAAACAAAGTCACCGCTATGAACAGCAGGCCGATAAAGGAACAAAAATAGGTTTTCAACTCTTTTTTATATATGGCAAACATGCTATTTTCCCTCCTCTGTCTGGGCAGTCTCTTCCCCGGTCAGCTCCAGGAAGATATCCTCCAGGGATTTTCCGGCCCGGGACATTTCATAGATGGGAAGCCCCGCATTGGCCAGCGCATAAAACACGCTTTCCCGGATATCCAGATCCCCGCTTCCGGCAGTGACCCGCACTCCTACACAGCCCTGCTCCCCGCATTCCATCTCCTCGACGGAGTCAATTGTTTCCAGCGTCTGCAGCGCAGAACGGACACTCTCTCCGGTTCCCTTTACCGTCAGCAGAAGCTCCTCCGCCCCGGTCATGCGTTTTTGCAGTCCCTCCGGGGAATCGCTGGCCACCAGGTGCCCGTGGGAAAGTATCATGACGTGGTCGCACACCGCGCTGACTTCCGAAAGGATGTGGGAACTGAGGATGATCGTATGCTCTTTTCCCAGCTCCCTGATCAGATCCCTGATTTCTATGATCTGCTTGGGATCCAGCCCCACGGAAGGCTCATCCAAAATGATCACATCCGGGTTTCCCAACATTGTCTGGGCAAGGCCCACCCTCTGGCGGTACCCTTTTGACAGATTCCTGATAAGGCGGCCGCTCATGTCAGAGATGCCCGCTTTCTCCATCACAGCTCCGATCTGGGCGCTCCGCTCTTTCCCAGGCAGCTTTTTCAGCTCAGCCGCGAAGGCCAAATACTCCTTCACCGTCATTTCCATATAAAGCGGCGGTATCTCCGGCAGATATCCGATCTTTTTCTTGGCCGCCTCCGGCTCCTTCTGGATATCCCTCCCATCGATGGTCACAGTCCCCTCCGTGGGGGCCAAATATCCTGTGATCATGTTCATTGTGGTAGATTTTCCCGCTCCATTGGGGCCCAGGAACCCGTAGATCTGTCCCCGCTCCACACAAAATGACAGATGATCGACCGCCACATGCCCGCCATACTTTTTCGTGAGATTTTTGACTTCTATCATATGAAATTCACCTTTCCCGGTGGGCACGATCGTCCACCCTGATATCTTAGTGTATTGTAAAGGTAAAATGTCATCGTTTGGTGATGGAAATGTGAAAAAAATGTGAACGAAAAAAGTAACAGGGCTTCCGCACTACTGCGGCAGCCCTGCGCCTTTGTTTTTTCAACGAAATTCTTCCTGTTTCTTTTTCAGTTCATGGTTCAGATCTTCAAATTTTTTCTTCACCCGGCGGAAACATTCCAACAACTTTGGCGAAAACACACCGCACTCGCCGGATACGATCATATGGAATGCCTCGTCCTCGGAGTAAGCGCTCTTATAAACGCGCTCGCTGACCAGGGCGTCATAGGCGTCCGCCAAACCTACCAGCTGAGCGGAGATCGGGATCTCTTCTCCTGCCAGCCCATCGGGATAACCCTTGCCGTCGTACCGCTCATGATGATGGCGGCAGATCTCGTAACTGATCTTGCTGTAGGTTTCGTCCCAGACACCCTCCACATTGTCCAGCACCTCACACCCTCTTGTCGTGTGGGATTTCATATATTCGTACTCGTCCTTGGTGAGCCTTGCGGGCTTTAACAGGATATTGTCCGGGATGGCGATCTTTCCAATGTCGTGGAGGGCGCTTGCGGAAACGATAACTTCTATCTTTTCCTGATTCAGCCCATATTCCGGGTAATCGTTCATCATCTGTTCCGCCAGGATCCTGGTAAAACTCTTCACGCGCTTGATGTGTTCGCCGCTTTCCAGGTTACGGCATTCTACCACTGTACCGAGAATATCGATGATCCTGACATTACTCTCTTTCAGCCTTTCCGCCTGCATCACCAGGAGCTTATACTGCTTTTTAAGGGTTTCTGTCTGTTTCTCAACTTTTTCTTCCAGATTGTTCTTATAGAGAAACAGATCGACGATATTTTTCACGCGGTTGCGGACGATAGCGTTATCAAACGGCTTCTTGATAAAATCCGAGACGCCCATCTCAAAACATTTGCTCTCCACTTCCGCTTTCGATTCCGCGGTGATCACCAGCACCGGGATCGTCTTCAGCCAGGATTGATTGCGCATCACTTCCAGCACCATAAAGCCATCAACTTCCGGCATGATCAGGTCCAACAGCACTACCGCAATTTCCTCCTGATATTTCTGGATCATGGCAATCGCTTTTTTCCCGCTGTCCGCTTCCAGGATCGGGTAATCATTTTCCAGAATTGCCGACAACATTTCCCGATTCAATTCCAAATCGTCAACGATCAAAACCTTACTGCGCATAACTGTTCCTCCGCAGCCCGTCTCCAGACTAATTCCGGAAAACGGCCACTCTCTCCTCCACTCTCTTCACCTTCACGTTCCGCGCCTGCTTTGCCTCCCAGTGCTTACCGTTTATCTCAAACACCGTTCCCTCATACAGAGTGGCATGTATCACTGCCTGTGCATCCCTGGCTGCTTTCTCCTCATTCTCCATGTCCATCCTGTACTGCATCAGCGTGTCCACTTCTTTTTCTTTTGTAAAAATAGCGCTCTCTATCTTCAGGTACATATCCATGGTATTCCGCACTTCCGGCGGATACTTGGCATGAAAATCCGCATACGCGTTTCGGAGGATCTCCAGCTGCTTGTTTGCCTCCGCGATCTTCTCCTCCACATCACCCTGCTTCTCTGCGATCTCATCGTTTACGCCCAGCCGGACCATAGTGGCAATACCCGCCCTGTTTCCGAGATAAGTCACATCCAGGGAGATCTTTGCGTAAACCGTGCCTCCCGCCACCTCGCCATTTCTGTCGCTGATGGTGATCTTGTTTTCAGAATGCAGGTCACAGTTCAGGCAGTATCCCGCCTTGATCTCGTTTCCCGCATATACCCTGCAGGATTCAAAGAATTTGCCGCTCACGTCCACAGCCGCCCGGATATTGCCGACGCCGTTTCCGTTCACGCCCCGCTTTATCAGTACGCTGCCCGCGCTGCTCTCAATGTGCGCAGACTCCACATAACCGTTTACGACCACATCCCCCGTGGCCTGTATGGTGGCTCCCACGCCCACGTTCCCCGACACATAAATACTTCCGTCGAAAGTGACGTTTCCCGTGGCAAGGCTCACTTCCTCGATCGTCAGGGTTTTGTCGATATCGATACGGTTTCCGTGCAGCTCGATCCTTCCGCTGGTACTGGCGGTATAGGTCCGATTGTCCTCCATCAGCGTGAAACCTTTTCCGGTCAGTACGCTCCTCTCACGGCCCTTCCTGGGCGGCAGGTCCTTTCCCGTCACCGTGTAGCCGCCGGTACCCATCCCAGCGTCATGATACAGCGCAATACGCTGTCCTGTCTGCACAAATTCATACCACTGTATTTCCGAAAAATCCACAGAACCATCCGGCAGAAGCTTGGGCTGTCTGTCCAGTTCGGTCTTAAAGAAAAACTCATACCATCCGTCCGGGCCGTCCGTGGCAGGCTTGCCCTTGGCCACCTTTAGGGTCTTGTGCTTAAACTTACCCTTTAGGAGCTTATTGATCTCCTGCTCCAGGATCCCCCGGCGCACACCGCTGAATTCCAGCGCCTTCATGATCATCTTCTTGGAGACCTTGTCACTGTCCTGTACATAGACGAACGCGTCCATCTCGTCGCTGCTGATCGTGACGGAAATATCCTGAAAAGTTTCAAAGTGAGACTGCTCATCCGAGGATACGACGGTGTAGATCGCCTCCTGAAGAGCCAAGCGCATTCTGCGCATGTCCCTGGCCGTATACATCAATGTGTGGTAGGAGCTGACATCAATGCCGCTTTCCAGGCCCAGGCGGATCTCATGCATCTGCTGCCAGTCATACAGGGAGTTTGCATAGCTGGACACGTCTATGCGGTTTTCCATGCCAAGGCGGATCTCCCTCATCTGCTGCCAGCTAAATTCCAGCTTCGCATAACAGGAGACATCCAGCCCCTTCTCAAGCCCCTCACAGATTTCGTGGATGGAAACGCCCCGGAACTCCTTGTGGAGATAAGGCGTAATGTTCAGATGCTTCTCCAGCGCGATCCTGATCTGCTCCAGCTGCTCCGCCTCATAGCCCTGCTGGATATATTCTACAATATAGATCTTGGAGAGAAGCGCCTTGCGCAGCTCACGCAGGACGCCTGCCTCCAGCTTTCTATAATTAGACAGATTAATGCCGTCTTTCAGGCCCAGGCGGATCTGGCGCATCCGGTCATAGGAAATAGACGGGTTGGCGTATATGGTTATGTCCAACCCATCCTGAAGTCCACAGCGAATCTCCTCCATCTGAAACCAATCATATTCCGTGGAGGCATAGACCTCTACCGGCAGCCTCTCCATCTGCCCCAGGCGGATCTGACGCATCTGGATCGCAAAAAATTCCTTTTTTGCATACACGGAAGTGTCAAGACCCAGTTCAAGGCCCTCCTGTATTTCATTGATCTGATCCAGCGTGAAGCCGGAGTTTAAATACGATTCCTGTTCTTCCTTAGTCATACTTCCTCTTCCAAGAACCAATCACCCATTCTGCAACTCCTGAATGATATCTATTGTCCGCTGGTACTCTTCCTTAACTTTTCCAAGAAGAGCCTCATTCTCCGGTTTTTCGCCGCCCCGGAGAGCTTCCGTCAACTCGTTGCTGTTTTCATACAGCCTTGTGAAACCTAGGTTCAGGCTCACGCCTTTCAGCGTATGCGCAGCGCGAAACGCCTCGTTGTAATTGCCTGCCGCCATAGATTCTTCCAGGAGAGCAAAACTGTCATCTGCCAGAAACTTCATCACGAATTTCTGCACCAGCTTCTCGCTGCTCAAACGTCCAAGCGTTCCCTCATAGTCACCGCCCAGTTTTTCGTAACACTCCCGTAATGTCATATACCCTCCTTGGCAAACTGAAGATTTTTGCCCCAAAATTTAAGTAGAAATGGTATTTTCATTATAGTATACACCAGCTCTCTATGGCAAGTATTTTATCAAATTTCCCTGTGGGCCCGGAACCGTTCAGCCGCGCCACTGAAGACGATGAAGGCTGCCCTCCCGTTCCAGGCTGCCGAACCCATTTTGCCGCAGGGCTTCATAGAGCACCACCGCCACGGAATTTGACAGGTTCAAAGACCGGATGGAGGGAAGCATTGGGATACGTATACAGGTCTCTTCATGCTCCACCAGTATTTCCTCAGGGATCCCGGCGCTTTCTTTTCCGAACATGATATAATCATCCGGCCCGTAGGAGACCTCCGTGTATACCTTTTTCGCCTTTGTGGTGGCCATCCAGATCCTGGCTCCGGGGTTTTGCTCCTGAAATTCCCGGAAATTCATATATCTGTGGACATCAAGCAGCGGCCAGTAATCCATTCCTGCCCGCCGGAGGGATTTTTCGTCCAGGTGGAAGCCCAAGGGCTCGATGAGATGAAGCGACGCCCCCACTGCCACGCAAGTCCTCCCGATATTTCCGGTATTTCCCGGTATCTCCGGCTGATGTAAAACGATATTCATATCAGCTTTGTCCTTTTTCGTTTTCTGCGCGGAGCTTTTTCACAAACCGGTCCATCCTGCCGATAGCTACCTTAAGGTTTTCCAGCGAATACGCATAGGAGATCCGCAGAAACCCTTCCCCGCTTTCGCCGAAAGCGGTTCCCGGCACCACAGCCACTTTCTCCTCCGCCAGAAATCTGGTGGCAAATTCGTCGCTGGTCATGCCGAACTGCCTGATGCAGGGGAACACATAAAAGGCTCCGTAGGGCTCAAAACATTCCAGCCCCATCTCCCGGAACGCGTTCAGCAGATACCTCCTTCTCTGATTATATGCGGTGCACATTTCCACAATGTCGTCATCTCCGTTTTTCAGGGCCTCCACCGCCGCGCACTGGCTGGTAATGGGGGCGCACATGATGGCAAACTGGTGGATCTTCATCATCTGCTGTATGATAGCCGCCGGCCCGCAGGCATAGCCAAGCCTCCATCCTGTCATGGCATACGCCTTGGAAAAACCGTTGATGAGGACAGTGCGTTCTTTCATGCCCGGCAGGCTTGCGATGGACACATGCTTTCCCTTGTAAGTCAGCTCCCCGTAGATCTCGTCAGACATAACGATCAGGTCATGTTCAATGGCCACTCGGGCCACAGCTTCCAGGTCCTTCCGCTCCATAATGGCGCCGG
The DNA here is from genome assembly GCA_947588705.1 of uncultured Acetatifactor sp. Taxonomy (GTDB): domain Bacteria; phylum Bacillota; class Clostridia; order Lachnospirales; family Lachnospiraceae; genus Acetatifactor. Next base: position 75,427 of record CANPYT010000003.1, read on the forward strand.
TGGGATTGTTGGGGAAGGGCAGGATCAGCACCTTTGTCCTGTCCGTAACCGCGTTTTCCACTTCTTCCGCCGTCAGCCGGAATTCGTTCTCCGCTTTCAGGTTGATGATCACCGGCTTTGCGCCCGCCAGAATGGCGCAGGGTTCATAGGAAACATAGCTGGGCTGGGGGATCAGCACTTCCTCCCCGGGATTGATCAGCGCCCGAAGCCCAATGTCGATGGCCTCCGAACCGCCCACGGTAATCAGGACTTCCTGGGCCGCATCGTATGAGATCCCCTGTTTCCGATACATGTAATTACAGACTTCCTGGCGAAGCTCCATCAGCCCGGAATTGGAAGTATAATGGGTCCTTCCCCTCTCCAGAGAATAGATACCCTCGTCCCGGATATGCCAGGGGGTGTCAAAATCCGGTTCGCCTACGCCGAGAGAAATAACCTCCGGATCGTTCATCTCGCTGACAATATCAAAAAATTTGCGGATGCCGGAAGGTTTTATATGAACTACAGCTTCCGATAAGGGATTTTTCATGGTGTGATCATCTCTCTTTCATCTTCTTTTTTCTGGCCGATCGTACAGCCATGATCCTTGTATTTTTTCAAAATAAAGTGTGTTGCGGTGCTGAGCACGGCATCCAGGGTGGACAATTTTTCCGAGACAAAGGTGGAAACCTCCCTCAGCGTCTTGCCTTCCAAGATCACCATCAGATCAAAGCCGCCGGAGATCAGGTATACGCTGCGGACTTCCGGATACTTGTAAATACGCTCCGCCACGCTGTCAAATCCCTGGCCGCGCTGAGGCGTTACGCGGACTTCGATCAGCGCCGTCACCTTCTCTATGGATGTCTTTTCCCAGTTGATCAGGGTATGATATCCGCAGATGACCCCCTCTGCCTCCATGGCCGCGATCTCATTGACCACGTCGATCTCCTCCACGCCAAGGATAACAGCCAGCTCTTTCAGGTCGATGCGGCTGTTCTTTTCAATCACTGTCAACAATTCTTCTCTCATAAAATCCTCACTTTCCGCCTTGCGGCATAGACATCTCCATCTTGACATACTCTATGGAAGCCCTGGAATCCTTATACCAAATACCAATCTTATACCGATCCCCGGCCGGTATGCGCTTTTTTGTCTTCCCCTAAAAAACGGTACAGTTCATCGGTTCCGGGCCGGTCCATGTAACGGATTTCTCCGTCGTTCAGGATCAGCCTGTCGTTGCTGTCTGTGACCTTCCCCACGATCACAGCCGGTATCTTCCGGGCGTGAAGCTTCTCCACAAGCCCCGGCCCATCCTCCACAGCCATGACCAGGCTTCCCCCGGACATAAGCCGGTAGGGGTCCACATTACAGCACTCGCATATTTCCACCGTCTCCTGGCGGAGCGGCAGTTTTTTCAGATCTATCGTCAGTCCGACGCCCGCTCCCTCCGCCAACTCCCAGAGGGCGGCAAAGATACCGCCTTCCGATGCGTCGTGCATAGCGCATACGCCGGACTCCACGGCGGCTGCGGCCTCCGCCAGAATGGACAGATAGCGGTGAAACCCCGCCGCCTCCTCTATCAGATAAGCGGGATACCGGACAAGCAGCCTCTCCCTGTACCGCTGTGCCAGAAAAGCGGTTCCCTCCAGCCCGATCCACTTGCTGACCACTATGTCCTGCCCCGGCGCTGCACCGGCTCCAAAACCGTCTTCCCTGAGCCTTTTGCCATACCCGGTGACCACGGCCACAGGAGAGGACACTTCCTCTATCACACTGGTCTGTCCTCCGGCTATGGCCATGGACAGCTCCCCGCATTTCCCTTCCGCTTCCGCCATCAGCTCTTTCAGCTCCGGCTCTTCCAGCCAGCCGGGGAGAAGCAGGCCGATTATTGCGGAAACCGGCTCCGCTCCCGACGCCGCCAGGTTGTTGGCGCATTTCTGGATCAGCTGGCCCATGGTGTACCGCACCGCAAAACCCGGCGGCTGACATCCCGCAAAGGTCTGTACCGCCACGGGAGCCTCCTGCATACAGGAAATGACAATACCGTCAGAAAATTTGAAAAAGGCACAGTCTCTCCCTACTCCTGCGCCTTTCAGTATTTCTTCTCTCCCTGTCTTAAGTTGTCTCAACACAGAACGCTTTAAAACGTTCTCCGGCACTTTTCCTGTTTTCATCCCCGTTGTCCTCTTACCATACTTGCCGGAGCTTTCATACGCGGTCTGCGCCCTTGCCCCGATCCGCCGACAGGATCCTACTGCACCGGATCCGGCGCAGCCACTGCAGGCGCCGACGGCGCCGTCAGCAAAGCGATCACATTCTTTACATGGTCGATGCTTCCCGTTCCGATAGCGGCCATGATCTCTTCGTAAGCGTGAGGGTCTGCCGTAGCGACTCCGACGGTAGCGCTCCTTGGCACCATCTTGTATGTGCTGCTGTTCACCTGTGTACGGCTGACCTCCACTCCGTCCTGGAGGGTAATTTTCCACAGCCTGGCTTTGTATCCGATGTGTGCGCTGCTCTCGTTGGCAATATATCCAATGGGCTGCGCGGCATCCACGTTGATGGTATCTGTGACGGGATTGATCACTTCCAGCACTTCGCTCTCATATCGAACCTTATAGCCCGCGTCTCGGGTCTCAACACCGTAAATATTGAATGTGATCTGTTTGTTCTCGGTATACCCTTCTATATAGATCGGGTAGTCCAGATTGTTGACAAATCGGAAATCTTTCCCGGAGCTCTCCGCTATTGCAGCATCTGCGGAAGGATCCACATAATTCACGATCATGGAATGATTATGGCGCTCTGTCACTTCCAGCTCCGCCTGGAGCACCGCGTTATAAAGCGTGGTAGAGACCTGGCAGATCCCGCCGCCAAGACTGTCCACTACCTTTCCGTTTAAGTACGAACCCGCCATATAATAACCATTTTTTTCCGTAAAAGGGGAGACCGCGTCATAAGTGGAAAATTCGTCTCCGGGGTACAGGGTCACCCCGTCCACCAGCCTGCAGCCGTTTGTCACATTGGCGCTTCTGGATGTGTTGGAAGTCTTAAAGGAAGTGGTACAAGTGCCGAGAATATCCCGGACTACCGACAGTTCTTCCACACTTCCCCTGGGCTCGTCAACCGCAACGTCCAGTTCTATAGTACAGGGCAGATAATCCCAGCTGCCGGTAAGGTAATCGTTGATCCTGTCAATGGAAGTCTCCACATCCGTCCTGAATCCGACCTGACCTTCTACCACCCGGAACCCGCCGTTTTCGCGGACCAGATAGGCATCCACCGCTTTCACGTCATACACAGCGCATTTCTGAATCAAAAAATCGTTGATCGCCTGGATGTCAAAGGCCACCTGGATCGGATAAACCATATTTTCATGTTCCAGATCCTTTAAAACCTTGTAGCGCTCTATGACATTCCCCTGCGTACCTAAGCTGGCCGCCTCCGACACCAGCTCCGGATTCGCCCAAGAAAGCCCCAGTTCCCCGGCTGTGACAACAACCTGATTCCCACCGGCCGCTGCCAGGGTGATCTCCACGTCCCGCAGCCCGGAGACAAAATCCTCCACCGCCCGGTACGCCTCTTCCTCTGTCATTCCCGAAAGCTGAATGTGTTCCGCATAAACACCGTTCTTGATCGTAACTATACCCTGAGCATCCTGACCCTGAGCCCGGACCCTGACGTCGGCAGCCAATAGGATAAAAACTGCCAGAACAAAAAAAATCCCTTTTTTCATCCAGTTTTTCACCCTGATACCTCCCGCCCGCTCCAACAGGCATATCCCCGAATTTTCAGAATTGCCGTTTCCCGGCAACAGTCCAGTCTCCGGCTAAGCTGTTACGCCTCCCGCAATTCTGTCAGGTCTGTTTCTTGAACTATGAGAAAAAATATGATAAAGTAGGTATGACCATGGCGAGCACAAGAACCAAAATAATCACTGCGGAAACATATCGCCGGTTCTTTTTGTTATTCAAGTTAAACATGTTTTTCTCCTGGCTGCCCTTTCCCGGCTGCAAGCCCAGCCTGAAAAAGGATCTCACAACTTTAAACTTGTTACGGATCTTTTGGACAAGATAATAAAAATAATAAAGCAAAAATAAAAACTCTGAAAGGATATTATATATGACTTTAGCTCTTTTGGCAAGCGCAATCGTAATGGTATTCCTTATTTCCCACAACATAAAACGCCAGCGGCGGAGCAGGTCCCGCTCTGCCGAAAATTTCTGGGCCAGGGAGCGCAGGGCAAATTCCGTGCGCCGCAAGCCTCTGGATGGCCTGAAATATATCACAGTTCCCCTGGAGACCTTTCCGACTCATCTTCTGCAGGAGGACAGCACCGTGTCGGAATGTATCGAGACACTGGAAACCCTCACCTCCCGGAAGATCGTAAACCTGACAGGCTACACCAACACGGATCTGAAATTGGAATACGGAGCCGCCAACCTTACGCTGCTGTCCGAATACGACCAAAATTACACCGTTCTGGTCCGAACGCTGCAAAAATGGGCGGACGCGCTTATCGCCTCCGATCATTGGGAAGAAGCGTGTACACTGATGGAATTTGCCGTCAGCACCGGTTCCGATGTGGGCGCCACCTATTATAAACTTGCGGAGCATTATGCTTCCGAAGGCAAAACAGAACAAATACGCCGGCTGAAGGGACTGGCCGGATCCCTCCACTCTTCCAGCAGAGAGATCATCCTGCGCCATCTGGACAAACAGTACCCATAGGCCGCCCTCAGCTTCAAACAAAGATCCGAACTTCCCCTCTTCGTTCCTTACTATCTTATGCGGCGCCGGCGGCGGCTATGACAACTTTTCTGTTCCTTTTCTGTTCCGGTCAGCAGGACAGCGATTCCAGAAAACGGTCAAAAGCCTGCTGCCCCTCCGGCGTCCTCTTATAAACACCGGCATCCTCCAGCACTTTCATGAATACCAGGCCGACTTCTCTTTCTATGATCTCATCTATGTTAGATTCATTTATCTCCTGGTACTTGGCGGAAAACGCGTCCACCCAGTCCGCATGTTTTGCGAGCTCCTCGTCCGCCCGCAGGTCGCCTCCCGCCAGCATGGTCTCTTTCAGCCGCGCCAGTTCGGTCTTTAGCCGCGCCGGCAGTACCGCCAGCCCCATGACCTCGATCAAGCCAATGTTTTCTTTTTTAATATGATGGAGCTTCGCGTGAGGATGGTAAACGCCCAGAGGATGCTCCTCTGTGGTAATGTTATTGCGCAGCACCAGGTCAAGCTCATATTGCTCCCCCCGCTTTCTGGCGATGGGCGTGATCGTATTGTGGGGTTCCCCATCCGTGCAGGCGTAGATAAAAGCCTTTTCGTCCGTGTATCCGCGCCATTTCTCCAGGATCCGGTCCGCCAGCTCAATGATCTCTTCCGTATCCGGGCCGCTCAGCCGGATCACGGACATAGGCCAGTTGACTACCCCGGCGGACACCTTTTCATGCCCCTTCACGACAAAAGTCCGCTCCACGGGCGCTTTCGCCATAGCAAACTCATAGTGTCCTCCCTGAAAATGGTCATGGCTCAGTATCGAGCCTCCCACAATGGGCAGATCCGCGTTGGATCCCACAAAATAGTGGGGAAACTGTTTTACGAAATCAAACAGCTTGCAGAATGTAGAGCGATCAACCTTCATGGGTACATGCTGGGAGTTAAATACAATGCAGTGTTCATTATAATACACATAGGGCGAATACTGGAATCCCCAGCGGCTGCCATGGATCGTCACCGGGATGATCCTGTGGTTTTGGCGGGCGGGATGATCCACACGCCCCGCGTATCCCTCATTTTCCCAGCACAGCAAACACTTTGGATACCCGGACTGTTTGGCCAGCTTCGCCGCCGCTATCGCCTTTGGATCCTTCTCCGGCTTGGACAGGTTGATGGTGATATCCAGATCGCCGTAACGGGTGGCAACGACCCACTTTACATCCTTGCGGATACGGTACCTTCGGATGTAGTCGGAATCGCAGCTGAATTTGTAATAATAATCTGTGGCAGCCTCCGGAGAGACCTCCTGATACAGCTGGCGGAATTTGGCGATCACCTCGCTGGGCCTCGGCAGAAGCATACTCATGATCTTTGTGTCATACAGATCCCGGTAGACAATACTTTTTCCGGCCTGTATCGCCAGTTCGGAAAGCTTCTTCTCACTCGCATATTGGCAGATGCTATTTAAAACCGTTTCCAGCTCTTCTGTTTCCATTGTGACATCCGTGTCATCACATTCCAGCTCTTTGATATCCAATAGCTCCAGCAGCCTGTTAAGGGTATAAATTCTATCCTCCTCCGGCACAAGCCCTGTCTGAACCCCGTAAAGTACAAGTTTTCTGATATCTGACTGAATTTTTTCCATGCTAAATCCCCCTGCTCTGATCCGTCTGGTCATGGCCCCGCCACAGCGGCAAACTTACACCGCCTGCTTTAGCCTTTTCATGGTTTACATGTCCTGTTTATTCCTGGGAGCAACGAGCCAAGCGAACGCGCCCGCACGTCCATTTGACTGTTTTACGGCAAAATGACAGGCCCGTCACCTATTTCCACCACATAGAAATCGGCCTTATAACCGATTTTATTCTCATAAATGCTGCCTACCTTTTCAATAAAGCCATCGATAGCCTCATCCTTCACAATGCTTACGGTGCAGCCGCCAAAACCGGCCCCGGTCATCCTGGAACCGATGACTCCCGGAATGCTCCAGGCCGCTTCCACCAGCGCATCCAGCTCCGGCCCCGTCACCTCATAATCATCCCGCAGCGATATGTGGGACGCATTCATCAGCTGCCCGAATTCCGTGATATCCCCTTTTTTCAAAGCCTCCACTGCCCGTATGGTACGCTGGTTTTCAAAGACGGCATGTTTTGCGCGCCTCCTGCATACCTCACTTGAGATCGCCCCCTGGTACTTTTCAAAAGCCGCTTCATCCAGATCTCCCAAGCTTTCTATCTTGATTTCTTTTTGTAATTCCGACAATGCGGTTTCACACTCACTCCGCCGCTCATTGTATTTGGATTCTCCCAGGCCGCGCTTCTTATTGCTGCACGCGATCACGATCTTCGCTCCCTTCAGAGTAATGGGGGCATATTCGTAAGAAAGATCTGCCGTATCCAGAAAAATAGCATGATCTTTCTTACCCATCGCTATGGCAAACTGATCCATTATTCCGCAATTCACTTTATTAAAATGATTTTCCGCATATTGGCCGATCAACGCCAGATCCTGATTGGACACCGCAAATCCGAAAAAGTCCCGCAGGATAAAACCGGTCAGCACTTCCACGGAAGCGGAGGAGGAAAGCCCGGATCCATTCGGAATCGTGCCATATAAGAGAATATCCATGCCGCTGGGAATCTTCATGCCGCGCTCTTCAAACGCCCACATAACTCCCTTGGGGTAATTTGTCCATCCCGCCTGTCCGGACGGCGTCAGCTCATCAAGCGAGGATTCCACCACGCCAACAGATTCAAAATTCATGGAGAAAAACCGAAGCTTCCTGTCATTTCGCCTGCGGGCGGCCCCATAAGTGCCAATGGTCAACGCGCAGGGAAACACATGTCCGCCATTGTAATCCGTGTGCTCTCCGATCAGGTTCACCCGGCCGGGAGCAAAAAAGACTTTCGCTCCCTCGCTGTCTCCATAAATTTCCTGAAACCGATTCAAAATCTTTTCTTTCATAATTCTGCTCTCTCCATTCCTGCGCATCTGCGCAAATATCCGCATATCCTGTTTTATCCGCCATCATCCGCTTATTCCAGCCCGCTCCGATCCCCCTGAACTGCAGCGCTCAAAAAACTGCGCTGTTTTATGACCCCCTTTTTATGGCGGAAGCGGGAAAGACAGGTTTTCTGCCCTGGCCAAGGCAAGGCCGCCGCCACTTACAATTTATTTACGAGTAAAGCGGCTGAATCTGCCTTGAATGTGCGGAATACACGTTTCAATGATTACTCTTGATGTGACTATTGTATACTGGAAGATATAATTTGTCAATTCTTAAATGGAATACTTTTCTTTCTTTGATAACAGTTCAGCCGCCATTCGCAAAGCCGCGCTTACGCGCTTTTCGTCGCTCCGCGACTTCCTTTGCTCACAAAAAAGCGCTCCCTCAGCCGGCTGGCTAAACTGTTACGAAAAATTAACTTCCACTTCTAGGGGGTGTAAGTGGAAGTTAGTCTTTCCCAAAGGGGCTGTCGCTTTAACAAATGAAAATCGTGAAACGGCAGCTTCATTTTGGGGTTTATGATTTAAAAATCCAATAAACATTATAACGGCACATCCCGCGCCATCCGCGGCGCTGTCCGTCATCACTTTATTGCCAGATCCCGATGACCCCCACTGTCATGTCATCCCGAATCCGCCCGCCGCTCCTGCAAATGGCAAGCCGCAGAAACTTTTCCGCGAACTCCCCCGGGTTCTGGCTCTCAATGACAGCCAATGCCCGTTCAATACCATCCTCAAAATCCTCCGCGCCAAAGGCATCCACCACGCCGTCCGTCATCATGACAAGAAGATCCCCGTCCTGCAGCTGCCTTTGAATGGCCTGCGCTTCCACCTTCTGAAAAACGCCCAGGGGGAGATTCCCCGCAGCCAGTGTTTCCACTGTTTT
>CANPYT010000004.1 GCA_947588705.1 uncultured Acetatifactor sp.
GGCTTCCGCCACGCTTCCTGCCTCCCGCTGCCTTGGAATCTTCAGGGTTGCATTACTGTTTATTTGTCAAGGTTCGTAGGGCTTCTTAACTTTCGCCCTCTGTTGCTTTTTTGCGGCAACTCTGACATCATATCATAGCCGCAACCACTTGTCAACAACTTTTTTAATTTTATTTATCAACAAATCTTTGGTGTGGACTTTTATAATATCATACTATTCCCAAACTTGTCAATATACAAAATCAAATATCTTCAAGCGGCTGTAACCCACTGCCATTCGGCCACTGGCTGTATCGCGCCAAAGCATGAACACAAAAAAAGAAATCTTAATCTCTCAAGATTCTTTTTTCATTGTCTTATTGGCAGTGAAACGGAGAAAGAGGGATTTGAACCCTCGCGCCGGTTGCCCGACCTACACCCTTAGCAGGGGCGCCTCTTCGGCCTCTTGAGTATTTCTCCTTAATCCGAACTACGTCTCTACCAATTTAAGTTGTCACATCGCCTATCAGGTGACGCAAAGTTATTATACAAAAGGGATGGAGCTTTGTCAATTGCTTTTTTTATTATTTTTGCTGTACAATTCAACGGGTACGATTCAACGTACAATTCAACCGGATACCATATCCAGAGGAAAACCGTGCCCGCATGAATTTCCCTCTGGATACGGCAACCGGGGGAGTGTCATTCGATGAGCAAAGGCAGGCGCGGAGCAACGAGAAGCGCGTAAGCGCGGCTTCGGGAATGGCGCGGGCTGAACTGCTGCTTATTTATAATCATGTTTATGATCCTGGCGATTAAATTGACCTTCTTAATCTGTCAGACGTGTATGTTATGAAAGGAGGTGCCACAGATGAGAAATACATCAACACGGCCGGTTGACTGTATAGAAACCGTTGTATCCGCTTACGGTGACTCGCTTTTTCGACTATGCCTTATCATGCTCGGCAACACGGCAGACGCGGAAGATGCCCTGCAGGAAACGTTTATAAAATATATGCGGAAAGCTCCTGTTTTTAAAGAAGCGGAGCACGAAAAGGCATGGCTCATCACAACGGCCAGGAACCAATGCCGGGATATATTGCGCTTCAGGACCCGGCATCCGCAAACGGATATAGAAACCCTGCAGGAAGCGTCCTTTGAACCTTCTTCCAGCGGAATACTGGAAGTTCTCATGTCTTTGCCGGAAAAATTTTGCGTTGTCCTCACTCTACATTATGTAGAAGGATATCGCGTAGAGGAAATTGCCCGAATGCTCCATAAGACACCGTCCGCTATCAAAATGCGGCTGCAAAAAGGCCGAAAACTGCTGGAAGAAAAATATCGAAAGGAATATCTGTAAATGGATTATGAAAAATTGAAAGACCTAAAAAAAATGGAAATGCCTGATGAGATGCGAAAGCGTATCATCAAAAACTGTGAAACCAAAATTATCCTTGAAACGGAGGAACGAGCTATGGGAGAAAAAACAGCCCAAACCAAAAGAAGAGCATTGGCAGCCGCCCTGTCGATATGTTTCTGCCTTGCGGCAGGAACGATCGCCGCGGGGGCTTCCGGGCACTTTAAAAATATTACCAACTGGTTAGGAACGGTAACCGGCACAACATATGAACATGCCTCCGGGGAAATAAGCGTTCAGATCTTTTCCCATCAAAACGAGCTGACGGTCCTTGTCACATTTTTGAATCCTGAACAGTTCCCATACAAGGGTATGGAGTATCTCGGGATAGACCGTTACCAAATTCTTGACGCATCCGGGAACCTTGTCCTAAAGGGCGAACAGACAGGAACAGCGGAAATCGTCAACGGAGAGGCAAGGATAAATGTGCCTGTGGACAACCTTGGCAAAGGGAACTATCAGCTGGTGATAAGCTCTTTTGTAGGAGAATCAAAAGGCGACCAGCCGCTCCCGGTCAACGGAACATGGGAGTGCCAATTCTCTCTATAATGCCATGGCCATGCTATAGCCATCCGCGGCAGACTATCCGCACTGTCTAAGGAACGCACATCCGGCCGTGCAAAACCGGCAAGCCGGGCCCGGGGCTTCGGGCCCCGGCGCTCCCGCTTCCGTCAGCTATACTGCGCTATCGCCGCCTCAATTCTCGTCTTGACCATCTCCGCTATTTCAGGTGTTTTCATGGCCTCGTATTCCTCATAGTATATGGGCGGCAGATATATCAGTTTTACCGTTACTTTTTTGATCGAATTTTCATCGAATGGTTTAAAGGAGTCGATCAACGCGCAGGGAACGATCGGGCACTTGGCTTTTACCGCGCTCTTAAAGGTTCCTCCTTTAAAGGGCAGGAGGGCATTTCCCATTTTGCTTCTGGTCCCTTCTGCAAAGATAAGAAAATTCCTTCCCTTTTTCACTTCCTCCGACACCTGATTAATGACTTCCAGGGACTGCCGGATATCTTCCCTGTCTATCACAATGGAGCGCAGCGCCGAAATCACCTGCTTTAATAAAATGATCTGGCTGGCTTCCTTTTTTATGACAAAGGCAAACGGAACAGGACAGGATTCCAGAAACACCAGCACGTCAAACAACCCCTGGTGATTTGGGAAGAATATAAAACCGTTTTCTTTGGGAATATTCTCCAGGCCATAAGATTCTATCTTGACCCTTCCGGCACGATTGGCGGCCTTTGTGACTTTTTTTACAAAAGCATATGCTTTTTCCAGGTCATAGTCTTTTCTTTTTCCGCTCCACCATATCCCGAACATATAATAGGGAACTCTGAATATTAACCTTAATACCATCAATGCAATACGTTTCATTCCATACCGGCCCTTCTGTCTTTCTTATAGCAGCAGCTCCGTTCGTCCGCATCTCGCCCGAAGCCCCGCTGCCGCACCATCCGTCCTTGCCCGGTTATTCCTTACAATACTTGCGGACGGCCGTCTCATACAGGTCATTCCCGCGGGCATCCATCACTACTATCACCGGAAAGTCCTTTACCTCCAGCTTCCGGACAGCTTCCGTTCCCAGATCATCATATGCGATAACCTGAGAAGAAATAATCGATCTGGAAAGTAAAGCGCCGGCTCCGCCTACCGCTGCAAAATAGACAGCGCCGTTGCGCACCACCGCCTCCCTGACTTCTTGCGTCCGTTTCCCTTTTCCGATCATTCCTTTCAGCCCCAGATCCAGAAGCGCAGGCGTATATTTATCCATACGGGTAGAAGTAGTCGGTCCGGCGGACCCGATCGGCCGGCCGGTTCTTGCCGGAGAAGGGCCCATATAATAAATGACGTTATTTTTCATCTCAAAGGGCAAAGACCTTCCCTCTGCAAGCGCCTCAGACATTCTTTTATGCGCGGCGTCCCTGGCGGTGTAGATCGTGCCCGTCAGGTACACATAATCTCCCGCCTCCAAGGACGCCGCCACCGCATCATCCAACGGAACACTGATATATTTGTCCATCTTCCCAAATTCCTTTTGCTCTAAGTCTCCTTATTTTGTCAGGTACCTTTTCCTGTTTCCAGAATCGCCGCCGCGTCTGTCACAGCACACGCACTGCATGCCTGTTCACATGACAGCAGATATTCACAGCTACAGGAAGGCCCGCGATATGCGTGGGGTATGTCTCAATATTGACTGCAAGCGCAGTGGTACTCCCTCCCAAACCGCCAGGCCCGATACCGGAACGGTTGATTTTCTCCAAGAGCTCCCTTTCCAGTTCCCGGACATATTCTATCGGAGAATGGCTGTCCACAGGCCGGGTCAACGCATGTTTAGCCATGAGCGCACACTTCTCAAAGGTTCCCCCGATCCCTACCCCAACCACCATGGGCGGGCAGGCGTTCGGCCCCGCATCTTTTACCGCTGTCAATACCGCATTCTTTACACCTTCGATACCGTCTGCGGGTTTCAGCATAAAGATGCGGCTCATATTTTCACTGCCAAAACCTTTCGGTGCCACAGTAATGCGAACCTTATCCCCCGGCACAATGGTATAATGGATGACCGCCGGCGTATTATCTTTCGTGTTTTCCCGGCAGATAGGATCTTTTACCACAGATTTTCTCAGAAATCCTTCTATATATCCCTGTCTGACGCCTTCATGGACAGCATCCTCTAAAATCCCGCCCTCAAAATGCACATCCTGGCCGACTTCCAGAAAAACAACCGCCATTCCGGTGTCCTGGCAGATCGGGATCCTATCTTCTCCCGCTATTTTCAGATTTTCCTCAAGTTGTTCCAGGATCTGACGGCCCAAAGGCGCCTCCTCCACAGCGGCTGCCTCCTGTATAGCCCGCTTCATATCTTCTGACAGAAAATAGTTGGCTTCTATGCACATTTCTTTGATATTTCCAGTGATCTCAGATACCGCTATCGTTCTCATGCCCCTGTCCCATCCGCCGGCTTTCCCGCTGCCCCATCAAGGCCGGCTTTTATTCCGTTATCTCTTTTCTGATCTTTTCCAGTTCTTCCTGCGTAGCCTCCCCCGGCACCCATCCCAGGGCCTGCCCGTCATTTATATACCTCGGAATCATGTGCAGGTGAAAATGCGGGATCGTCTGGCCTGCGGCCTCCCCATTGTTTTGAATCAGGTTCAGTCCCACACATTTCAATTTTTCGCTCATAACCGCCGCCATTTTCTTTGCCAGGACCAGCACAGCCGATGCCGTCTCGTCAGGCAGATCATACAGGCTTGCCGCATGCTCCTTCGGCATAATGAGGGCATGGCCCCTGGTGGCCGGGCTTAAGTCTAAAATAACTCGGAAATTTTCATCCTCATAAAGCGTCTTGGACGGGATCTCCCCGTTCGCAATTTTACAGAAAATACAATCTTCCTTTTTCATTCGACATTCCCTCTTTTCTGCGCGGATTTCTGCTATATACTATATATGCCGGGGAACCGCGCTACCGCCCACATTCCGGATCACCGTTTTGGCTCCTCAAACACAAACAGCTGGTCCAGCATCCTCAAGATGCGGAATTCGCCTTTTGTCTTCATTCCCCCGGACATAAACGCCCGCTGGAAGGTCATGCGGCCGCTGACAATTTCTTCCATGGAGGCTCTGTTTAACTGAACTTCTACGTCAGGCTGTTCGGCCGTACCGTAATAACACTCCATGCTCGGCCCGTGTACTGAAATGATCAGTTTTTTCTTTTTCTCCTCAATGCCGATGGAATATACGGCTTCGAAGCCGGGCTGAGGCACAAAACATCTTCGGAAAGCGCCCAGATACTCCTCTTCACTGTCCGCGCCCTCCTCGCTCAACATATCCCGAAACAGGCTTGTCAGCTCCTGGATATCCTGCTTCTGCCGCTGCACATAACTGTCGTCTGACACATACTGGGAAAGCTGCTCTGTCTCCTGCGGCGTCAGGTTGGTCGGCTTCGGCACCGTCACCTTCTGCTTCAGCACCTGATTGCTGGCCGGAAAACTGGCCATATGCTGGTTGACGGTCCGATAAAGATTTTCCGCCTTCTTCTCAATGATCCTGATATACTGCTCATTCATTTCCAGGGTCACTGTGTTATCAATATATCCGCAGATACCGCTGCAGGGCATACCGCCAAGGATTTCCCACGCAGTGGACAGATTCAGCTTTGCCTCCCTCTCCCCCCAGGTGGTAGACATGACCACAGGGCACATGTAGATGCTGGCAATTTTCTCCTTATCGCCGAACAGCCAGCAGGCATCCAAAAACTGCTGCATATACCCGCCTATGCCATACCATTCCACCGTAGTGGCAAGGATGATCCCATCCGCGTCTTTTAATGTCTGAGGCAGCGTCGGGATCGTATTTTTAAGCTCGTACAGGTTATAACGGGTAACTTTCACTCTGAGCTCTTCCAGGATCTCCTGCATTTTATTTAAAACAAACAGCGTGGGATCATCAATAATGCCCCTGCCCCCATAATAAATATTAATGTTCAATTCTTTCTCTCTTTCTTCGCTCAATTATGCAGACCAGGCATCCTCCCAGGAAACCGGTAAGCAGGCCGCCTATATGAGCAGCATTATCTATATTTCCGCCGGAAAACCCACTATAAAGCGACAGGACGATCATCAGCCCAACCCTCACAGGCGTCACATTCGGCAGCCTTCTCCTCCAGAGAAGGACCAACGCAAGCAGTACCCCGTCAAGGCCAAATACCGCGCCGCTGGCTCCCAATGTGGCACTCGCGCTGGCGGTCAATATCTTATAAAACAGTGACAGCAGACTTCCTCCCACCGCGGACAGAAAATACAGCAGACCATATTGCACATGACCGATCTCCTTTTCAATCATGGCTCCCAGAAAGAAAAGGATGATCATGTTGCTGAACAAATGATTTGTGTTCGCATGCAGGAACGTGCACCAAAGGATCCTTCCATATTCTTTGTACACCAGCACCCGGTAGCTGCTCAGCATTCCCTCATCATAGAGACGATTGCCGGTAAACTGGCACAAGATAAAAACGATCACATTGATGAGCACCAGCGCTCCGCTAACCAGCGGCTTCTGTCTCCAACTGCTCAATCTGTATCCTTCCTTCCGCGAAAATCCTGTCCGTTCAAGAGGCACAGGTACTTTTTCGCTCGAATAAGTTATATTGTACCATAACTCCCGAGGGTTTTCAATCAATAACCGCCACTCTTCCGCCACTTCCGTCACCCTTCCGTCACAATGTAAGTTCAGCCCGCGCCATTCGCAAAGCCGATGTATAAGCCATGAGAATGTTTTTCCGGATATGCCAGCGGCATTTTCTGTGTTATATCTGTTCAAGGACTTTTGTGACCTATTCTTTGCCAGCAGAAATGACTGGTTTTACCACAGCCACGAATGGGGCGTTTCGGTACACGATGGCCGCCAGATATTCGAGGGCTTGACGCCGAAATGTCCGCAATACGGCTGGCCATCCAAGCCGCCAATGGACCGCAAGACAGCAAAATCCATAAAGAGGCATCAGAGTATCTTTGGAGACGGTAATATGCAGGCGGCTCTCCAGATCGTATATGCACACCCATGATTTCAAGGCAGATCTCATCGGAAAATCAGGACGACTCTTCCGCATTTCAGTTCATCCCCTTTTTCCAGTTTCCTCTTCTCATAAGGTTGAAGGCGCAAACCGTTTTTGAAGGTACCGTTGGTGGAATTCAGATCTTCCAGATAAAATTCCTTCCCTTCCTTTGTGATCCTGGCGTGTAACCTGCTGACGGAAGAGTCCGCCAGCACAATATCCGCCTCCTCCTTTTTCTTGCCAATTGTGTGAACCGCCTTTTCCAGGCTGGCTACCAGCCGGTCTTCTGCTGTGTATAGCCTATGGGCCGGTTCCAAATCCCCTGCCTTTTCTTCAATATAAATCGTCCGCCCGTACTCCTGGTCAAAGTCCAATTCTTCAGCCACCGCATATCCATCGAGAGCGCGGTGCATATCAAGCCTGTAAGCCTCTCTCTGTTCTTTCGCCCTGCGCCGCTTGCCTTCAAAAAAGCTAAATAATTTCTTTTTCTCTTCCCGGCGCTCTTCCTGCAGGTCATCCTCCGTATCTCCTTGTGTATCCATCTCCCGGAACACAGGCTGCACCGGTTCCTCGCTGTCTTTTTCTATCTCTTCCACCCTCTCTCCCCCCAAAGGCGGTGCGGCCTTTTCCAGCACACGGGAATCTTCATAGATCTGGGCCTGCAGATATGCCTCTCCGCTGCGTTCCATCTGCTCATACATATGGTAGACACAGTCCACAAGCACTTCATCATCATAGTCGATATGATCCACCAAAAAGTCCAGGAATTTTCCGAAATTACTTTCCCCCTCATAGTAAGGCATGTACAGGAAATAAAACACATTGTTCTCCAGATCCTGGAAAATCTGTTCCGGGTACCAGAGGATATTGCCGCTGTCAAGCAAAAAGCGCTCCAATTCCTGCTGAATCTGCTGCATACTCCAGAAAAAATCTTTCAGCCATGCCCTGGTAATACAACGCACACTGAAAAGCTGCGCCACGTTCTGCTTGGATGTGATATCATAATACAGATAGGCCAGCCCGTTGATGTACCGGAGACTGCACGGCAACAGGCCCCTGATCCCTCCCCTGCTTAAAATACAATACTGATACCTGTTTTCTTCCGGTTTCTTATCTAAAAGAATCCTTTCATAATTTGAATTAAGATTTCTTAAATATTCTGTCTGAAGCATTTTCCCTCCCGTTTTACCAAATCCATTCCCTGCTTATCTTATTTATTTTGCTTATATCAATTTGTTTAACTTACCTCAATTTGTTTAACTTACCTTGATTTATTCCACTTACCTCACTTATCCTATTTATCCCATATTTAAAATAGGTCTTGGAGCTTGCGATACTGGCGAATATAAAATACAGGTGAAAGCCGATGGCTGCAAAAATCAGCCCGGGCATCCCACAGATTGTCATCATTCCAGAGATTCCATCCAGGCAAGGGAAACGCAAGACTCCCCTGTCCTGTCACAGACAATCTGTTTTCCTCTAATTTTATACTGATCTCGCCAAATTCCCACGCCGCATATTTTTCTTTATTGATGTCCGCCGCCAGGCTTCGGATCCTTCCTTCTATCTCCTCTGTTTCCATATGCGTTTCCATCAAAAGGCTGCTGCTCTGAAGCATCAGCCTGCCCGCATCCTGCTCCAGAAGGCATCTGTCATACAGATAGCTGAACATATAAATTCCCATCATCATCGCGCTCATCACCATTGGAAGGATCAAAGCCGCCTCCACCGTAAAATACGCATTCCGCCTATTCCCGTTTCTTACACAACCTTTTTTATACATTGGCACGACCCTCATAAGGCATCCGACGCAAGGCCCATCGCCGCCTGCGCCAGGTAGCCGGCCCAAAGGAAGGGCAGGTACGGCAGCTTTGTATTCCCTTTCACACGCCGGAAAGCCAAAAGCACTAGGGATACCAGGGAAATTGCAAGCATACTGAAAACAAAGCTATAGGCGCATGCCCTGAAATCAGTCATCATTCCCAACAACAGCAAAACAATGCTGTCAGCCCAGCCGACTTTCCTGGAGAGAAGGGTAGCCGCCAACAGGACAAGCCCCGGCAGCATACACCAAAGCCACTCCACGCCTCTCCTTTCCCCTTCTATCGCCCTATATACTGACACAGCTGTCATAACCAAGCCGCTTACCGCCAGCATCCACATCGGCACTTGCCTGCTGTACAGATCCAAACCTGCCAATATTCCCAACCACAAAAGAATACATATAACACTTGACATTTCCTCACACTCCTCCCATTTTTTCGCAGACCGCCTGCCTTTTCCCCACTTCCGCACTGTTCCCCGCGCATACCCGTCCTGTGACAGGCCGCGCCCAGGCACAAATCCCGCAACGGCAAATCTGTACAGCCCTGCAGTCCGTTTCACCTGCATCTTGTACATAGAGGGTAATTCTCCGCCTGACCTGCGGGTACGGAAAAAACGGTTCTCTTCAGGCCCGGGCAATCCGCAGAAGTATGATAACGATCTCCCTCATCCGTCAGATACAGCTTTCCGGATGTGCTGTTTTGGCCGCACTTTTCACAAGGCGTATACCGGCTGCCCTGCCGGTTGACCGCGCTCTGCGCTTCCAGCCTGCTGACCTCCCGAACGCTGAGCTTTATATGGGTACAGTTGCGATCTTTATGATACACTTCTCCGTTTTCCGTCATGTAGACCACGTCTACCAGCTGTTTTGCGCTTTCCGGGTCTTCGGGGATCCCGTATCCATTCCAAAGGTGGGCGCAGAACCGATTGGCCATGCGAAACGGGCGAAAAGCGGCGAAGGGGCTCCACGGAGCCGCCTCATAAGTGACGATCACATCCAGCTCATCCCCGTCAGAAAAAAAATCGCTCTCCCATAGCTGCAGCCCCCCGGAACCGTTTTTTAAGGGGGCATTGTCCAAATACTCTCTCCCGGCACTGTCTGTCAATTGATTCCTGACATATCCCCAGGTAAAAAAAGGCGCGATCTCAGCGTCATCCAGCGCATATCCGTATATGGATACTTTGCTGCAGGTTTCCCAAAGGGCCAGCTGTATGTTACCGTGCAGACGGATCAGTTCTATGGCGCAGCCCAGATTCAGCAAAGCATAGAGAAAAATCGGAAGCACCACCGCTGCCTCCACAGTCATCCCCGCTTCCGTCCCGTTTTTCAGGAAGGTGAACAGAGATATCCTCTCTGCGAGAGATTCTTGAGGATTTTTGCGGCTGCTTTTGCCGCAGGATATTGTAGAACCTTGGGCAGGGTCCTGAAAAAAACTATGATATGTCGGAGAAGGTTTCCTATTTTTCAAATGGTTTATCAGTTTCTTTGTTTCCCGCAGAAAGGACATCTCTGTTCACCCCCTTCGTTCAATCGTAAGCCCGTACCCGGCTCAACTGATACCGGTACCCGTACCTGCTGCTCATCCGTATATCAAACTCCACCCGGTCGTAACAGCCGTCCAACCGAAATCCCCAGTTTCCCTCTGTCATCCGGATATCCGCTTCCACCATGTTCATGGCTCTCCCGGTAAGTTCATCCAATCCGGCGAACATCATAAACACCCGCAGATAATCCTCGTAGCTCATGCCGCTTCCTTCCCGCCCGCTATCCGAAAGCTGTCCTGTCAGCGCTGCCCTCAGCCCATAGTGCCAGCTGTCCTCGTCTTTTATCAGCGGAATCCTTCCACCGGAAAACAAAGTTTTCATGTCATATACGCTTTCCGCATAAGCCCAACCCAACGTGATCGCTATTTTTAGGACCGGGGCGATTTCCGGCACCATGAGCACAGCGCTGATCGTCTCGGCTATCACATCTACCTCCGCTTTTTTCACGGTGTCGGACCATAGATATGCCGCGTTCGCCGCTTCTCGAAGCGCACAGAGACGATTAGCCACGCTCCGCAGGTTATCCGTGTCATTTTCTTTCCCCGCGATCAAATACTCGATCTGGTAGCGCAGTGCGTTTTCATCATCTTCACAGCCATATCTACCCATATAGCGCAGCAGAAACTCCTGAAAAAGGAAGCGTTCCTCCATCTCCTCTATCCAGCCGGATTCCTCCGGCGCCAGATTTCCCTGGCTGATCTGTCCGCGGGCCATCCTGCTGTAGATCAGGCCGGAAGTGTCCAATGTGTTCCGGGAAAGCGCGCTTTCATCTTCCACCACCTGTTTTAAGATGCCCAGCCGCCTCTTTTCCTCCAGCACTGCCGTAGGGTTTGCTATTCCCACACGGTGCATTCCTTCCTGATCCACATATTCAAACTCTCGTATCTGTCGGTCCGCAGCTTCCTTCCGCTCTTCTGTTCCGGTATCGTCAAGCCCGTTTACCTCAATAACTTCCATCCACTCTTTCAGCTCAGTCAGCGCGGAGAGGCCAATATCGTCCTTAACCGCTTCGACAGCACGTCTGCGAAACACGGCCCCTTTCAGATCCGTTAAGATCGAGACTCCTGTAATTTCAACCCCGTCCACCTGAAGGCCAAGAAAATCTTTATAGAGAAAAGAAGATAGAAATACCTGATCCAGATCCAGGTTTTTTCCCAGATAGTACAACAAATGCGCCTCCGTATTATCGGTACCCGGTTCCAGGGTCCCGTAAGAAGAATCGATGGCAAACAAATTGTACTGCTCCAGCAGCTGTCGGCTGTATTCCGCAAACACGCTCTGTATCCCAATGTCCGCGACACATGCCGCTTCCAACGCCGTTCCTCCGCGACGCACTCCCTCGATCAGGGTCAGGCAGAGGGATAAGACCACCCCGATACAAAGCGCCATGTACACCGTCAGATACCCGTTTTCCTGTCTCATCAGATTTTCCCCGTCTGCTTGGAGATCTTGCTGAAAAGATCATTCACGATCTTTGTCACCTGATCCTTGAAAATGACGACAAGACCTACAAGAACCACGATAATGAGGATCACTTCCACTGTTCCCATGCCGTCTTCCTCCCGCAGAAACTGCCGGAATCCCTTCAGATCGCTTTTCGTTTTTTCCATAATTTCCTCTCTTTCTGCCGCCTGTGCGGCTGTCAGTTTTCATATTGGCCGCTTACATCGTGGTGAACGCCGGTATCATAATCATTACCATCACCACGGCAAGCATCAATACCATAGGTACCAGAAGCCGGGTACCGGCTTCCTCTCCCAGTCTCCTGCTCTGCATCAGTCGTTCCTCCCCTGCCTTATCCGCCTCCTCCCGCAGCCGCTCCAGGAGAGCGCTGTTGCCTCTTTTTAAATTTTGCATCAACAGTGTGCTCAGCCTGATATATTCCTGTCTTCCGGTACGCCTGCCAAAGTGTTCGTAGGCTGCTCCTTCCGAGACACCGGACTGTAGTTCCCGGCAAGTGTATAAGATCTCCTCATAAGCCGGGAGCTTTTTCCCCAGCTTCTCCCTTTTCCGCTCATAGTCCGCTGCAATCCTCTGAAAAGCGCCCCGCACCGTCATTCCCGCTCCCACGTACAGGGCCAGCTGATGCACGAGATCCGGGTATTCCTGCTTCAGGCATTTTTTTCGCCTCTCCAGCTGCTGATGCAGGTCTCTGTCCGAAAGGAAATACACCAACGCTGCCACGGCTGCCGCCGCCCCCCAAAGTAGCAGGCTGCGGTCTTCCGCTTCCTGCTTCCAGCGGATCTCATCTCCATTCCACTGTACCGGCAGCTTCCAGCTATCCTCCCCCCGGCTTTCCTCCTCGGATGTCAAAAGCTCTCTCTCCAGATCCCTATAAAGCTGCTCCTCCTCCGTCAGCACAGGAGGAAGAACACTGACGGAGAGAACCGCCTTACCGCTGTAATCCTGGCAGGTAAACACGGCTGTGAGCTGTACCTCCACGGCTTTCTCCGGAGGATATACGATCCCACTGCTGCCCAATACATCCGGCCGGCTGCTCTTCCACTCTACCAAGAACGGAAAACCGGCGTACATATCCGTCAGATCCAGATCCCCTGTCACCTGTTGAAGATTTTCGTTTTTTCCGGCGATCAGTTCCGGCAGCTGTGCTGCAAACGCCTCCGACAGCTCCTCAAGCTCCTCCCCTGACAATAGCCGTGGGTATACCTGGACCTGAAATTCTTGGGATTTATCCTTCAACTGCGCTTTTATACGCAGCTGCTGCTCACCTTCCAGATAGGTTCCCCTGGTTATGCTGCCCTCTTCTGTCAGCAGGATCTCTTTTCCCCCATTGATCTTCGCCAGTACGCCAAACACCAGCCCCACCGCCAGAACCGCCATTGTCAGCGACAGCTTTTTTACATAATATTCCGTCCTGATACAGGGGATATTTTCTCCTGGATGCAGCTGCGCCAGATCCTTTTCCACCTGACGGGAGGAGAACAGAGGCAGCCCCCTGATACATGCCTGTTTGTAAAGGAACATCGCCGATCTCTTAAAGAAACTCACTTTTCCATCCATCGTCACCTCACATTTCCGCCGTCATCTTATTCATCACCCGCTCGCTCAGCGCAAAAGCCGCCGAATAAGACGCAAGGCAACCCGTCATCACCGCTATTCCCGTAAGATTATGGTACAGCACATCAAAATAACCGGGATTTCCCAGGCTGATGTAAAACAGGATCCCAAAAGGCATCGCCTTCATAATCGTAAGTTCCATCCGTTTTCCCGCTAACAGGGTACGGAGCTCCTGTCTCTGGTCGATCTGCTTCCCTATCAGGGCGGCGGAACTTCGTATGATCTCCGCCATGTTGCCGCCGTTTCGCTTGGCCAGGGAAAAAATCTGCGCGAACTGCTGAATTTCCTCACATCCGCTTCTTTCCGCAAACTCCCTAAGAAGCTCCTCCAGCGTGATATTGATATTTAACCCCCGGCGTATGAATTCCAACTCCCTGCAGATCGCCGCATTTTCTCCGTACATCAGTTTCATGTCTTTTTCGCATTCCAAAAAGGCGTTTTCAGCAGAATATCCCGCCTGCAGGGCGGTAGCGGCGGAGAGGATACATTCCCGGAACTGTATGGTCAGTTCCTCCCTGCGGCGCTCCTGCCTCTTTTTTCGGATACTGCGGAAACAGTAAATTCCCACGGGGGTGAGTGCGGGGAAAGCCCATGGGCTGCGGTAGAAAAAGTATGCCAGAAATCCCATGGCCGCCAGAGAAAGCAGGATCGCTTCCCCTTCCTCCCGTTCTTTTCTCCCGCGCTCATGACAGTCCTGCCGCTTTGAGCTTATTTTCACGCAACAGTTCCCCCTTCCTCTGTAACCTTCCCACAATGTTTCCTCCGCTGTCTTCCCCCAGCTCTTCAAAAAGAAACAACGGATTCAATTTGATCTCATTGTTTTCACAGCCAAGAATTTCCGTGACTTCCAGCACTCTCCTGGACTTATCCCGAAGCCGCCCCAGATGAACTATGATATCCACACCTGAAGCGATCTGCTGGCGGATCGCCGCCAGAGGCAGCTCCACCCCCATCAGCACCATACTTTCCAGCCGGGCAAGCATATCCTTTGCGCTGTTTGCATGGCCGGTAGACATACTGCCGTCATGCCCCGTATTCATACATTGAAGCATATCAATTGCTTCCGGGCCGCGGACTTCCCCCACAATGATCCTGTCCGGCCGCATACGGAGAGAAGATCGGATCAGCTCCCGCATTGTTATTTCCCGGCAGCCCTCCACATTACTGTTTCTTGTCTCAAGCCGCACCAGGTTCGTCAGGCCCTGCAGCTGCAGTTCCGCGCTGTCCTCAATGGTGATAACCCGCTCGTCGGAGGGGATACAGTGAGACAACACATTCAAAAACGTGGTCTTTCCGCTGCCTGTACCGCCACTGATAAAAATATTGTATTTTGCCTTTACAAGCTTTTCCAGAAATTCCGCCGCCTCCAAAGATATGGAGTCATAGGACAGCAGTTTTTTCATCGTGACCGGCTTGTCGGGAAACCGGCGAATGGTCACGATAGGGCCGTTCAGGGCCACCGGGTTCATTACGATATTGACCCTTGATCCATTCGGCAGCCTTGCGTCCACAATAGGGGAAGATTCGTTCACCACGCGGTTGCAGCCCGACACGATCTGCTGGATCACGTCCTGGAGCTTCTCCGCTGATTCAAAGCCCACATCCAGCTTTCGCAGCCTTCCATCCTGTTCTACAAAAATATGATCCTTTCCATTGATCATAATTTCCGTCACAGAGCTGTCCTCCACAAAGATCTGTAAAATATCCAGTCTGCGCAGAGAGTCAAACAATTCTTTTTTCAGTTTCCTCCGCAGCTCCACCGGGCAGGATATGAGACATGCCTGCCCCAGCAGCACCTCATCGATCGTCTCCTCCACCTCCTGATCAGAGAGGTCTTTGCCGTAATCCATCCTTTCCTGGACCTTTACCCGCAGTTCCCTTTTCAGTTCCGCATATTCCATCGTCTCATCCCCCTTTTTACCGTGTCATCACTGCATAACATCCCTTATCAGCTTTTCCGCCAGCTGCGCAAGCTCCCCCTTCGTAAGCTGCTCCAGCTCTTCTGGGATCCTGCGTATGTGCGACAGGCTCAGGCGCTTCGTCTTGTCCAGGACATCGCCGTAATCACAGAGAGACAACAGCTGTTCATACTGTAAAAGCTTGCTTTGGGCAATCCTGTCTTCCCGCGTCACCGTAAAAACATTTTTGCACAGGCGTAAGATCTGAAAAAGCCCCTGCATAGATTCGCTCAGATCCAGTATCACATATTCATATTCTCCCAGATCTCCGATTTTTTGAAGAAGCCCTATCCACTCCGCCGCCGTCACTGTCAAAAGATTCTGACCTGATTTCATGGGCGGAACGTAATCCAGACGGCCGATATGTTTTAGGATGGTCTGAAGCCGGAGCCGGAATTTCTCCCTGTCCACTCCGAGAAAATATAAAAGATCCGCAAGATCGTAAGACTGCATTTCCGGCACCAGCTCGGGAAGCCCTGCATAATGCTCAAAGTTCAGGTAGAGCGTGGCATGTTCCTTTGCCAGCATCTGGCTCAGCGTCAACGCCATAGAAGTCTGCATACTGCGATGTACCGGGGAGTAATTTCCCACAAAAACCGTCTTACATCCCTTTTGAAGCCGCGGCAGCGGATCCTCATCCAGTTCCATGTATACATCCAGCAGGAATCGGAGCACCTCTTCCGCTTTTTGATACTTGTCCACATAACAGAGGTTCTCCCAGCGCACCCGCCCGCTCTCACTCAGCACTACCAGCCTTGCCGGCGAAAGCTCCTGAAGCTCTTCCGTGTAAGCCGACTCCGCCACTACCAGCATGGTCACAGCGCTCAGATCCGCCTTCATCAGTTCCTGCACATTGGTGTAGGTCCGCAGCTCCCAGGGCAGATCCTTTTGTTTTCTGAGAAAATCTGTCATCAGCTGAGCATACTCTTCCTCCGTGTCGCAGAGCACCAGCGTACAGCCTTCCCGCCGTTGTGCCTGCCGCTTATTTTCCTTCAATAGACACCTCCCAACAGCAGAAGCAAGCTGGCCAGGGCCGGCCCGGAGAGGCAGACTGTAATATCCGGCACAGTTTCGCCACTCTCCTGATAGAGCCGCCATCTGCCGCTTTTCAGGACTCCTGCCACATATTCCGCCATATGGCGCAAACGTTCATAAAAGATCTTGTTTCTCCAAAGTTTGATCAAGGAAATCATCGCTGCAACCAGCAAAGATACAAACAGAAAGACAAAGATTTTCTGAAAAGGCAGATAGCCTGCCGCCGCACCGAACAATTTTACGTCTCCCGCTCCCACGGCGCCTGTTTTAAACAACAGATACAGCGGGCTTCCCGTCAAAACAGCCTGCAGCAGATACATCGCTATCCCTCCGGGGCCTTCTCCCAGAAACTTCCAGCCGATCCCTGCAAAAAACATTGACGCCACCAGGACGTTGGGGATTTTTTTCTTTCGGTAGTCACAATAGCAGGCAGCCGTCAAAAAAACACACAAAGCCGCCAAAACGCATATCATCTCCTTTGCACTGTTTTCTCACTTGAACA
The DNA here is from genome assembly GCA_947588705.1 of uncultured Acetatifactor sp. GTDB lineage: Bacteria > Bacillota > Clostridia > Lachnospirales > Lachnospiraceae > Acetatifactor. The sequence continues at coordinate 16,897 of CANPYT010000004.1, forward strand.
CCGGGGCGACCCATGCCCCATGGATAACAGAAATTTTGAGAACTGCGATCCAGTGAATTAATGATTTACTGTAAACGCATTATAACCAAAGAATTTAAGGAATGCAATAGGAAATATCTAAATTATTTATTTTTGTCAAAATCTCACAAAAAATGATAAAGCCCTATTCCATAAATCGCCGCAAGCCCCGGAAATCCAAGTATTCCGGATGTCAAAACAGTCAGGGGATTAATGCCGACCCCCAGAAAAATCCCTGCCCCTTCCAGCGCGTTATTTACAAAATAGATAGCGATCGTGCCCAAAATACTCCTCATCAATACATTGAGAAGCCATTCCATTTTCCTCTTTAACACTCCCATAAACAATACGATCACGCATATGGCCACCAAAGCCGCCATTCCCTTAGTCCGATCCGCCATCTTACCCCCAACGTTCCCTGCCGCCCTGCAAAGAATAAATGGAAATTGTCCGATTTCTCTATACCTTATGATGGGCCGGAAAAAATTATTCATAAAAATAACTTTTATTGGTAAAAATGGTATATTTTACTAAAACCGCGCTTATACTTGTAACAACTTAGCGGAAAGGAATCGTGATCTCATGAAAACATATTTTCGTCAGCGGACAGGCAGCGCAGGTCTCCGGGAGGAGGACTACTCTCCCGTAACGCTTTTGGATTCCATAGAAAAAACCCGCCAGGCCCTGGATCAGGCATATGCGGGTTTCGACAACGCACTCGAAGAAGATTTGATCGACAGTTACATCTATGAAATTTATGCTCTCCAAAAAAGATACAAGCATTTGACAGACCTTGCCGCTGCGGAGGAACCGCTCCAGCTGCAGGCTTCAGACGTACATTCCCCGATTCGTACCCTGGTCAGCCATGTTTTCGGTTAATGTGTTCCTGCCATAAGTCAGACCTGCGTACACCGTCTGGGAATTGGCCATAACAGGGCCCGAGACATTCCGGACAGAAACTTTCTCATAGGCGTCATGAAGCGGGCGTATTACCTGCTCTATCTCGCGCAGCGGCTGCGCCTCGCTTTTCGCCTCGCAGGCCGCGAGCCTCCGGACACAGAAAAGATACAGCTGAAGCAGTGCGGGCGCAGGCTCATATTCCATCCGCAGCGAATTGATCAATTCGTTGAGACATCCCCTGGCCTTCCGGGCCGCCTCATGGAAGGCCGCCCTGTCCGCGCTTTCCAGCAGTTCTTCGCTTTCCTGCAGATAGCACAAAAGCATTTCATATAAAATCACGATCATCTCTGTGGAGTTGGCCTGTGTGATCCGAAGTGTAAACTGTTGCTTGACTTCCCTTGTCATTTTCCTCTCATTCCGCCGTCCATACGGCATCAACCATATTTGAAAATCTATGTTCCTGTCCGCTTACTGTAAAAGCTGAAGCACCTGAGACGGCCTTTCATTTGCCTGGGCAAGCATGGAAGTACCCGCCTGTGTCAGCACCTGGTAGGTGGTATACTGGGTCATCTCCTCTGCCATGTCCACATCCATGATCCTGGAATATGCGGCCGTCATATTTTCTGAGGTCACATCCAGGTTGTTGATGGTGGACTCCAGCCTGTTCTGGTATGCGCCAAGACGGCCCCGCACATCTGACACATACCTTATGGCGCTGTCAAGGCGGTCGATGGCATCCAGCGCCCCCTCCGCAGTCGATACGTCAATATCTTCTATCGTCATGTTTTTCAGCGTAATGGCAGGAATATCCATTGCCATTACCTGGCCCTCATTTGCCCCTACCTGAATCCTCATGGAACCGATCCCGGTAGCGTCGATGGTGATGGAGTTCCCCAGATCGCCGGAGGCAGCCACGCTGAACTCAAGGCTCCTCGTCGTTCCGTCCGCGCCCAGTGTCCCTCCGCTGAAATCCAAGCCGGAAATATCCAGGCGCATCTCAAATCCCGCGTCATCCCGGATGACTACCATATCGTCCTCCACGGCGACCGTAGCGCCCGCCGGGAAATCTTCTCCCAGGTCCAGAGTCGTGTTATCCGGATCGTCCGGCGCATTTTGGGCGACATCATATGTACCGTCCTCTTTCTGCATAAGGGTGATCTTCTGTATCGTATACAGCTTGGCCGCCACATCAGTGGAGTAGGAGTTCACCTTGACCCCCAGATTGTTCGTATAGCCCTTCAGGGCAAACTCCCCGTTCAGCAGCTTCTGGCCATTAAATTCTATGGTTTCCGAGATCCTGGTGATCTCCTCCTTCAGCTGATCTACTTCCTTTTGGACGGTTTCCCTGTCTCCGTCACTCATTATCCCATTGGCGGCCTTCACGGAAAGCTCATTCATGCGCTGCAGCATCTCGCTGATCTCATTCATGGCCCCGTCCGCAATCTCTATGATGGACACACCGTCGCTGGCATTCTGGTTTGCCCTGGCCAGGCTCTCAATCTGCGCATTCATCCTCTTCGCCATCGCCAGGCCCGCCGGATTGTCCTTCGCGCTGTTGATCTTCAGCCCCGAAGACAGTCTCTGTAATGACTGCGCCAACAGATCGTCATTGTTGGACAGCGAGTTATTAGATAACATTGCGGATACATTGTAATTGATTCTCATAGACTAAATTCCTCTCTTCTGCACTGCCTGCAGAAATACCTTTGCCACCCGGTAAAGTTCCGCGTTGTCCGCGGAGCGTACTTCCGAGGCTTCTATGTCTGCATCTGCCGCGGGATCCGATGAAATAGCTATGCGGCCTATCTTCCAGGTATCTCCCGCTTCCTCTCTAAAGGTATCGGCTAATTCCTGCAATTTCATTACCTCATTTTGATCCCGGGCCGTAAAAATACCATTCAATACCCCGTTTTCCAGCTGAAACCGGGCGTTCAGGCAAAATTCGTCAGAAACCTGTACGCCCACGCTTACCTGGCCTTTTCGGGAATCGCCCCGCTCCAGGATCAAATGCACCCGCGTCAAGGTTTCTCCGATATAAACCGGGAGAAAATATTCCTCCTGCCTGGCAAGAGCCGCCGCCACAGTAAGCTGCTTATGCACCAGCTGCAGCCCGCGGACATCCAGGCTTGTATCCGCTTGCTGAATGGATGCCTCCTCCACAGCCTTCTGCGTCTCTTCGGTCAGGTTTTCATATTCCCTCACGAAAGTTTCCCGGTCATCCAATACTTCCCATAATGCTCCCCCGGCCATCTCCCCGGATGCGGATGCTTCCTCCGCTCTTCCATCGGATGTCTCCGGCGGATCCGCTGCCGTTCCGTCAGAGCCCGACACATGTGCCCCCTCCTTTTCGGCGTGTGACACTTCTGTCGTTTTTCCTTCCGCGGAACCTCCACCCCTTCTGCGGGATATGCCCCTGCCCGCCGCAAACAGATTTTCTCTGCCGTTTGCCAGCGCCTGCGCTGCCATCAGATTATCGGCGCCAGGTGCAAGCTGGCCCCTCTGAAGCATTGTGACGCTCTGGCTGTCCGCATTTGCCACAGCCTCCCTCAGCTCCTCCAACTCTTCTCTCTGGTATGCGCGTTCGGCCTCTTCGTTTTGTGACACTTCTGTCAGGACTTCGTCTGTCCTGCGGACAAAAGCCTTTTCGATCTGATCGGATATGCTCTCGCCTTTCCGCAAAAGCTCCGCCACCGTTCCCAGTTCATCCGCCACTTTCACGTCAATAGACTTTACTTTCCCACTGCGCACAGCAGCCAGAAGATTGGAAAAATGAAGTTCCGCCTGGGCGTTCACAAGCGCACCGACCACGGCTCCATCCGACCTTTCAATCTGGCGTATCAGCCGGTAGACACCGATATAACTTTCCCGCTCCGCATCTGTGATAGCCCTGTTCTGCTCCATGCGGTATAGGAAACGGCTGTAACTCTCCGCCTCCCGGCGATATTCCTCCGGCAATTCCTCAAAATAACGCTCCAACTCCGAAAAATTTTTTTCCAGCGGATTGACCCCATCCCGTATCATCTTGAGCGTTGCCCCAGGTGTCATTTTCTCAACAACAGCTTTCACCTGCCGGTCCGCTTCCATGACGCGCTCCACGTTTTCCTGCGTCGTCGGCATCCGGTTATATCCCAGGATCCTGACCGCCCTGCGGTTTTCCTCATTCGGCTCAAGCCCCAGATCCCGAAGGATATCGTCCACATTCGCAAACGCTTTCCGGATGCTGTCTCCCAGATCCGCCCTGGGCGCGGTCATCAGAGTCTCATAGCTCTCCCTGGCCTGGTCATACCTTTCTTTGATCTCCGTGCCCTGGCTGTGAAACTCCTCAAGCGTTGCGGCAGGCTGCCCTTCCGCGAAAACTCCCAATACCTGCGCGGGAAGGCCGGGAAGCTCCGCCACCACCCGATCCACGGTCTGGCAACAGCGATATTTTTCCACCGCTTCCTCGTCACCGGGAAAATACTGCTCCGCCAACTCACGTTCCGCCTGCTTCAAAGCTTCCACCAGCTCTTCCATGGGTGCGGTGTCAATGGAAAAACCGCTTTTTAACAGTTTTATGTTTACTTCCGCCGTCATCCTCAACCGAATCTCTTCCAGCTGCCTGCGGGCCGTCACGTCCCCGGCAAAGCGTTCCCATGCCTCGTCGGAATGATAATATTCCGCCAGACGGGCTGCCTTGTCATAAAGATTTTCCCTCTTTCCACCCAACTTTGCGTGTACAGGATCCTTCCCCTCCGAAATGGCATCCGCCGCGGCCCGGGCAAACTCTTCCTCCGTCACAGGCAGAGGGATCTCCCCCAGTTTCTCCAGCCTGTCCAGATTTTCATTGGTAAGCGGCAGTCCATTCTCCAAAAGCCACGCGGCATTCCGCCTGCTCTCTTCATTCACTTCCCTTCCGGACTGGGCGATCAGGCGATCCACCTGTTCCGCGAGCTCCTCTGACTGCTCCAGGTCGGCATTGTAGGCGTAATACCCCTGAACCTCCTCCTCATAGAAACGGGGCGCATTCCCTCCTGCCGCGCCGGAACCGCTGTTCTGCGCCAGGTACAGATTCCAGATTTCCCCTTCCATCTCATTGTCGATCAGATAACGGCTGGATCCCTCGTCCATTGGCTGCAGCTCCACGGCCATATTCCAAGCTCTCAAAGCCAGATCCAGATTTTCGCGCGTCAGGGGAAGGTCCGCCGCCCCAAAACTGTCAACAAGCGCGTCCGCGAGCGTCTGGCTCCCCAGCGCGGCCGCCAGAGTCTCTACGTCCAGGTCATCCGTATACCCCTTGATATCTTTCCCGGCACGTACCAGCTCCGCCTTGATCCTATCCACAATAGTCACCGCTTTTTCGGGATCCATACTGCGGAAATCAAACCCCTCTTCCTGAAGTTTCGCGTAATCCTCCTCCGACATGGTATGTGACATCAGTGTCATGTAATCCTGCTGCACATCCACGTTAGTGCGATCCGCCTCCTGCTGGATCTCGATCAGGCTCTTGCCTTTCCCCGCTTTGCCTGTTCCGCCCCAATCCTGTACGCCCTCTGAATATACGGCGCCGGGCGCCACGGCAGCCGCCGCTGTCTTTTTCCCGCATTCAACATGGTTCTTTTCACTCTGCGTCTTTTCTGTCCCGGACAGATTTTGCTGATAAAACGATATTTTCAAGATGATTCTCCTCACACAACGGTCAAATACCCTGCAGCGAACTGACAGGGAATGAATTTGTCACATGTTTTATTTCGGCAGATAAGGGATTTTTCTTAATGGGACACTTACTTTCAGCTCCCACGTACCAAAAAATCCGGCTGAAACACCCTTCAGCCGGATTCGCTGTCATCTTATTCACTTTCTGCTCTCCCGGAAAGCCTCAGAACAGATATAGCGCTGCCCCGTAGGGCGGCAGATCCAGAGTAATGGAATATTTCTGCTGATTGCAGGGAACTTTCTCCGCATTCACCTCCACAGGCAGCGGATTGCCCCAGCCCCCAAACCTTTCCTCGTCGCTATTTAAAAGCAATTTATATTTTTTCTTTTTCGGCACGGGAACGCGATACCCATCTCGCTTCACAGGCGTCATGTTCAGGACGAACAACACGTTATTTGTGCCCGCGGAGCTTTTTCTCACAAAGGAAAACACACTGTTGTCCGCATCATCCGCATTCATCCACTCGAACCCTGCCCAACTGTCATCCAGTTCATACATTGCCGGGTACCTGCGGTAAATTTTCAGCAGCTCCTTCACATACTCTTTCATGCCGGCATTATTCTTTTCCGCCAGCAAAAACCAATCCAGCTCCCTCGCTTCGCTCCACTCCCGCTCCTGGCCGAACTCCTGGCCCATGAACAGCAGCTTCTTGCCCGCGTGGCCGAACATATAAGCATAACCAGTCCGCAGATTGGCATATTTGTCCACCTGATATCCCGGCATCTTGTTTACCATAGAACATTTTAGATGCACCACCTCGTCGTGGGACAGGGGCAGAATATATTTTTCGCTTTCATTATAGCTCATGGCAAATGTCATGCCGTAATGATCGCCTTTTCTATAGATGGGATCCAGTTTCATGTACTCGCAGAAATCGTGCATCCACCCCATATTCCACTTAAAGGTAAATCCAAGGCCCTCATCGCCCACCTCGCCGGACACATTGGGCCAGGCGGTGGATTCCTCCGCAATCGTCATGAATCCGGGATAAGTGCCTCTCACCACGGAATTCATGTGGCGGAAAAACTCAATGGCTTCCAGGTTCTTGTTCCCGCCGTATTTGTTCGGCACCCATTGTCCATCCTGTTTTCCATAGTCCAGGTACAGCATGGAGGCCACCGCGTCCACACGAATACCGTCCACATGGAACTCTCTGAGCCAATATAGAACATTGGCGATCAGGAAATTCTTCACCTCATATTTGCCATAGTTAAAGATCTTTGTGCCCCAGTCCGGGTGCTCGCCCAGACGTGGATCCGGATGTTCATAAATACACTGCCCGTCGAACTGTCCGAGGCCATGGGCATCCGTTGCAAAATGAGCAGGCACCCAGTCCAGGATCACACCTATGCCGGCTTTATGCAGGGCATTTACCAAATACATAAAATCCTTTGGGGTACCGTATCGGGAGGTTGGCGCATAATACCCTGTCACCTGATATCCCCAGGAACCATCAAAAGGATGCTCCGCGATCCCCATCAATTCGATATGGGTAAACTTCATTTCCTTTAAATATTCCACTATCCTGTCGGCAAACTGCCGATAATTGTAAAATCCCTCTTCCGTGCCGTCCGGATGCTTCATAAAGGAACCGATATGACACTCGTAAATGGCCAGCGGCTCTTTCCGCATGTCCTTCTGGTCACGCTGTTCCATCCACTTTTCATCTTTCCAGTCAAATCCGCTCAAGTCCGTTGTGACAGATGCCGTACCCGGCCGATATTCCGCATAATTTGCAAAGGGATCCGCCTTGTACAGTTTCCTTCCGTCAGACGCGGTGATGAGGAACTTGTACATTTCCCCTTCCTTCACGCCGGGAAGAAACAGCCCCCAGATCCCTATAGGGCCAAGCTTCTTCATGGGAGCCGCATCTTCCTTCCAGTCGTTAAAGCTCCCGACCACATGTACCTGCGCCGCGTTCGGTGCCCAGACTCCAAAGAAATAGCCTTTCACCCCATCCTCCACAGAAGGATGGGCGCCCAGCTTCTTGTAGATGTCATAGTGCGTTCCCTGGGAAAAGAGATATTGATCCGCCTCGGAAATAAATATTTTCTTTTCCTCAGAATCCATTTCCTTTGCGGCATTCCCCTTTTGGGGTACATTTTGTTCTTTTTCTGCCTTTGCTGTCCTTGCCACTATCTTCCCCCTCCTCTCACACAAAATCCTTTTCTGTCAGGATGATCATGTCCTCTTCATCATACCGCTTTGCCAACAAAATATCAATAAAATGTCCCAGCGTTTTTTTATTGGCGTGACGTATCGCCTCGTCCACGATCTTTTTCACTTCCAGCACTGTGACCGCGTGATCTATGGTCTGAAGTTCCTCGATCCGAGTGTGCAGCGCGAGCACACCGAGCTCATCCACAGCATACTCCATCCCCTTGGCGTATTGCCTGCCAAATGCCACCAGCATATCGTTGCTCAGCGCCTCCACGTTCATCCGGGCGGTAAAGCAGGAGCCCAGCTCCCCGTTTTCCTCCAGCAGCTTCCCAATGGCCTTTCTGGTATCCTCCATGACGATGACGATCCCCAGAGACTCCCTCTGAAGTTCTTTATACAGCGCCGCCGCAGTCTCTTGGTTCATACCGGATGCCTTTTGAATGATGAGCGCACCGTTCTTCAGCTTTCCCAGCGTCTCCTCTACCTTTTTCCCATTCAAAGCCTGGCCGGATATTTTGGCGACTTTTCCGGAAAAATTACGGTCTGTGATCTGAACCTCCCGGATCAGATTTTTTGCCAGCGTATCCGTGTCCATTCCCTCATCCCCGGTAATAATAATATTCCCGGTATAAGCCGCAAGGCTGATATTGTCGATGACATTGGCCAGCTGTTCACGGGCTGCCCTGCTCTGAATATACGGCGCAAAGAGCTCTTTTTCTTCCTGGGTCAGCGCCCGCACCTTAGCTCGCTCGCGCTCCACCTCAGGTTTCCCCATCGGCTTATCCTTCGGATCCGGGGAATCGCTGCCGCCGGCTGTCTCCGGCTCTTCTGAGGCTTCCTCTTTCTCTGAAAGCCCTCCGCTCTCTTCAAGTCCTTCCGCTTCCTCCGAAGCTTCTTCCTCTTCCCCTGAAAGCCCTCCGGCCTCTTCTAGTCCTTCCGCTTCCTCCGAAGCTTCTTCCTCTTCCCCTGAAAGCTCTCCGGCCTCTCCAAGTCCTTCCGTTTCCTCTGAAGCTTCTTCCTCTTCCCCTGAAAGCTCTTCGCTCTCTTCAAATCCTTCCGCTTCCTCCGAAGCCTCTTCCTCTTCCCCTGAAAGCTCTCCGCTCTCTTCAAATCCTTCCGCTTCTTCCGAAGTTTCTTCCTCTTCCCCTGAAAGTCCTCCGGCCTCTTCTAGTCCTTCCGCTTCCTCCGAAATTTCCTCTTCCCCTGAAAGCTCTCCGCTCTCTTCAAATCCTTCCGTTTCTTCTGAAGCTTCTTCCGAAATTTCTTCCTCCGGCGTTCCCGCCACCGCCCCGCTCTCCAGCTGTTCTAGCAGTCCGTCTCTCACCGAAGCCTCAAATTCCGTAAACATGCTGCCTGTCTGGCGCAATACACGCTGGCGCACTTCCGCTTCCCGGCGTTCCTGGCTCTCCTGCTTCAGGCGTTCCCACTCGGAAAGGACATCTTCGATATTCATCTGGCCTGTGATCTGCTTTTCAACCGTCTCTTTCTCCGGCACAACAAGGCTGATCTGTCCGTCGGACTCCTGTGCCAGTACGCCCGCCAGTTCCCTGGGCGGCTGAGCCATCAATACCTGCTCCTCCGCTTTCTCGATGCTCTCAAGGCGCAGCTGATTCATAACGATCTCTGCGGTCTCGTCTTTTACCTGCTTTTTTGACGCCTCACTTTTTTCCCCGGCAGATAATTCCCGTTTTTTCACCTCCGGCCCCGGCCCATATCTTCCCGGATCCGTTACCACAGGCTCCCCCTTCGATCCGTATCCCTCAGGAACTGTTACCGCAGGCTCTGGCTCATACCCTTCCTCTTCCGTTGCTGCGGGCTCCGCTTCCGGCCTATATTCTTCCGCATCCGGCACTGCGGTCTCCGCTTCCGGCACGTACCCTTCCGCTTCCGTTACCGCAGGCTCCGAAGCCGGTTCATATCCCTCCAGATCCGGCACGGTGACTTCCGGTTTCTCCGTTCCCCGCAGGGTTCCAAGCTCTCCCGTCTCGCCGAAAAACACTTCCGTGCTCTCGATCTGCTCCACGCCATCGTCCACATCGTTTTCGCTGATATCCTCGTCTTCCAGTTCCGGGAAATCCAACGATTCGGTCTCCATCATAGGCGCAACGATAGAGCGGGTAATGGCCGCGGAAGGGTTCTGGTTCTGCTCTTCTCCCAGCACTTCGCGCAATCCCGCCGCCAGCTCCGCCTGGAGATTGATGGTATTGTATTTCCCCATATCCATGGTCTTAACATGAATATCCATCTCCTCCGGCTGTTCCGATGCCGAAGCCGTCTCCGCTTCCACCGCCGGATCCTCCGTCCTGCTTTGCCCCGCCCGGCGGATATTTTCATAAACCAGAGTATCTCCCTGCAGCCCGCCCGCTTCATAGGCATCCGCGGTTTCCGGCTGCTGTTGATCCCCGTTCTCTTCGTATCCCGTGTAGACATTGTCCTCATAAACCGGGACCTGCTCCGGTTCCCGGGCAGGCTCCGCCGCCGCAGCCCTTGGAGCGTAAACCTCAAACCGATGATCGTACCGCTCCTGCTGCTCCGGGCTCAAAGGCTCATGCAGCATCTTAAGCTCCATAGCCTTGATCACATACTTTCCCTCGCCAAACCAGAGGATCAGCTCGTCACACTCTTCCACGCATTTTGTGGCAAGCCCCACACGGTGGTAGAGGTAGGCCAGTTCATACGCCCACTTCTCCCGGTAGTCTCTCTTCTTCAGCTCCTCAAGCACATCGATGCGCTCTTCCAGCCTCACGTCCTGCGCTTCATACAGCTTATATTGCAGAATATAACACCCGGGATCCTTGGGCGCGACCTGTTTAAATTCATTATAATATTTTATCGCCTGCACAAGTTCTTCTGTCTTGATACACAATTCACAGAGAGAATAACAGATCGTTCTGCCGCCCGGCCTTCTTTCATAAGCCAAAAGCAGCATATTCTTGGCATCCTCATAACGCCTGTTGATTTTATACAGGTCACTGATGGTACAGAGCATCATTACGCTCTTTACCCTGCGCCAGTCGATCGTGTCGGCGATCTCCACCGCCTGCGCATAATCACCTGTGGCGATCAGTTCCTTTATCTCATCCGCCCTTACTTTATATTCATACTTATCCAAAGCAGTCCGCTCCCCTATCCGTCAGTAAACCTATTCCGCCTTTTCCTGTCTCGAACAAGGTCATTTTATCATAGTCCGCATGTAGATGTCAAAATTAAATAGACTATTTTTCATAAAAAATACAAGATATTGTGGTCAATCGCTTCTCTATTTTACTAAATATCGAAAATGCGTTATTGCAGCTCCCCGGCCAGCAGCGCAAACTGCTCCAGTGTCAGCGCCTCTCCGCGCACAGTCTCCGGCAGATGCAGCCGTTTCAGCGCCTCCGCCACCTGCTCCTTTGCGACACCGATCCCGGCCGCATTTCCCAGCGCGTTTACCAGTGTTTTTCGCCGTTGGTTAAAGGCCGCGCGGATCAGTTCAAAAAGCCGCGCCTCATCCTCCACTTTTACAGGCGGCTCCTGATAACGCGTCAGCCGGATCACCGCGCTTCCCACACCGGGCCTGGGAATGAAGCAGTTGGGAGGCACATTGGCTACGATTTCAGGCTTTGCGTAATACTGCACCGCCAGCGACAGTGCGCCGTAATCTTTCGTTCCAGGCCCCACCTGCATCCGTTCCGCCACCTCCTTCTGGACCATGACCGTGATGCTCTCCAGCGGCACATGGCTTTCAAAAAGCCCCATGATGATCGGCGTAGTGATATAATAAGGCAGATTGGCTACTACCTTGACAGGTCTCCCGCCGTTTTCCTCCTCTACGATCCTGCCGATATCCACTTTCAAAATATCGTCGTTGACCAGCGTCACATTGGCATATGCCGACAGCGTATCTTCCAGAATGGGCATCAGATTTTTGTCGATTTCCACCGCCACCACCCGGCCTGCCCGTTCCGCCAGATACTGCGTCATAGTGCCGATACCCGGCCCGATCTCCAGCACACAGTCTGCATCCGTGATCCCCGCCGCGTCCACGATCCGTTCCAGCACGCCCGGATCCACAAGAAAATTCTGTCCGTACTTTTTCTGAGCCCTGAAATGGTACTTCTGAAGCACCTCTATGGTATTCTGTGGGATCCCAAGATCCGCCATATTCATACCTCCTGTTCGCTCCCGCGGGCCTCTTTGTCCGCTTTCAGATATTCCAGCACCTCCTCCAGATCCCGGAAGATCCTCCTGCTCAGCCTCCTCATCTCTCCATCCGGCGGGATCATATCCGGCACCATCAGCGCCTGCATTCCCGCCGCGTGAGCCGCACGGATCCCATTGGGGGAGTCTTCGATCGCGTATGCTTCCCCGGGATCCACCCCCAGCTTTTCACACGCCAGCCGATAAATATCGGGCCGCGGTTTGGAATATTCCACCATATCCCCTGTGACGACAGCGGAAAAGTAAGAGGAAAACCCTGCCCGTTCCAGATAGTCCAGGACGGTTGCCTGCCTGGTGGATGACGCCAGCCCCAGGATCCAGTTTCCCTCTTTCAGCCATTTCAACAGCCGCTCCGCCCCCGGCATTACCGGAAGCCCATTCTTTTCTATGTACTCTCTCTGCCAGGCCGATGCCTCCGCCCGAAACCCTTCATAGTCAAAATCCTCTCCGTAGGTTTCCATCACCACCCGCCTGCTGCCGTTGGCATTCAAGCCGATACATTTTGGGAAAATCTGTTCCATGCCGGACATTCCCCTTTTCTCCGCTGCCTGGACCCAGCCTTTCTCACAGAGCCGTTCTGTGTCAAACAAGATCCCGTCCATGTCAAATACTACCGCTCTCATCTTTTCCTCCCCGGGCTTTCAGCGCCCTCCCTCCGCAACACCAAAACCTCCGGCTTTCCGGCCGTCCAGGCTCCCCCACGCATAAAAACAGGCTCCCAAAAAAGAGGATAAGATCCTTCATCCTCCCGGGAGCCAGAAAATAACAGAACATAAACCTATCTCCTGGTCATTTAGTGCCGTAACTTATTGCTGATCACCTCAATCACCAGATCGTTGATCTCCCGACAGTGCGCGATAACCTCATCCTCATCGCCTGTCTCCGACACATCCGCTGTATCTGCTCCCAGCCGGGCAAAGATCACATAGTTTCCGATGCGCTCCACCCTGGCAGCCTGGATCTTGCCCACATTCATAGGGTACTGCAGGGTATCGCTGACGCTGGCTTCATGGTAATCCAGAAGCGCCTGCTCCACCGCATCCGCCTGCTCTTCCTTCGCCTTTACCACGATCAGCGTATCCACATGGATATTGATCATGGGCATTTCCCCAAAGTAATCCTCATACATGTCTGATGAGATTCCCGTCATGCTCTCCAGCACATCCGGCTCTATTGCCATATCGGGCCAGTAATCGTCCCCCAAAAGATCCACGACCGCCGTCTTTACGGCCTCCATATCCTGGCTCCAGCCATCCTCAGAAGCTTCTCCCTCACCGTCGCTGCTCCCTTCCGCAGGCGCCTCCGGGATTTCCGCCGACGGATCGTTCTCTTCCGCCGTTCCATCCCCCTGAGCCTGGGAAGGATCTCCCTCTCCTCCGCCACAGCCGGCGAAACCGGCAGCCAATATTCCGGCACACAGTAAAACCAACACTTTTTTCATCCCCAACAAACCTTTCTGCCGTTATACGACATTTCTATTACCTGAAACAGTATTCCCCGGATTTTTGGCTTTACACCTGATATGAGAAATTTTTCCAGTTTTCCTCCCATATGCGTTCCGCAGGGTCCGTTCCTTTCTGCAGGTTCAGGATCTGTGTGCCGGGATCCTCTAAACGCAGTGCCCGCCGTTTGCGGGCCCGCAAGCTGCCGATCCCAAAAAGAATGAGGAGATTCCTAACAGGCTCTCCTCATTTCCGCCTCTATCACTTGTTTGCCAGGTGGCAGAGCTCCGCCAGCATCTTGGGAAGCTCCGTGTCCATATTTTCATTTGTGAACTGACAGGTCCCCACCTTCCTATGGCCGCCGCCATTATACTTCAGCATCAGGCTGCCCACGTTCACGTCCGAGGTCTTGTTCAGGATACTGTAGCCAACCGCCGCGGAACAGCCCTGGCCCCCTCGCCCACTGACGATCCAGGCAGAAATGTTCTGCTCAGGATACATGCTGTAGATCATAAAGCGGTTGCCGGTATAAATGGGATCCACCCCCCGCAGGTCGCTGATGATCACGTTGCCCTGCACACGGGTATTTGCCCTCACCATCTCCTTGAACTTTTCCGTCTGCTCGTTGTAGACCTCGATCCGCTCCTGCACGTCAGGCAGCGCCAAAATTTCAGAGGTTGTCATGGTGCAGCAGCAGTGCATAAGCTTTTCCATCAGCTGGTAATTGGAAATGGAAAACTGTCTCCAACGGCCCAGGCCCGTCCGGGGATCCATCAGAAATCCCACCAGGATCCATCCCTTGGGGTTCATCACTTCATCGATGGTCAGATTGCCTGAGTCTACCTTGTCCACCGCCTCCATCATTTCGTCAAACTGGGGGAAACGCTCCTTTCCTCCATAGTATTCATAGATAATACGGGCGCAGGAAGGTGTGATCCTGCTCTCACCCTTGTATTTCCCCTCCAGCTGGTTCCGCTCAAACTCACTGGAGTGATGGTCAAACCAGAGGCCGCATCCCTCCACAAATGGAACGTTGGCCAGGCAGTCGTTCTCATTCACTTCCACCAACCCATCCTGAAGATCCTTCGGATGTGCAAATTTCCAGCTGTCGATAATGCCGGCCTCCAGCAAGAGCGCTCCGCACGCCAACCCATCAAAATCAGAACGTGTAACTAATCTCACCTGTGTTTCCTCCTCACATTCCATAACTTGCCGTCTGTTCGGGACAACCGCCGCGATCCGTATCCCTCAATAGTGTTAGTATAGCATATCCAAGTCTTTTCGGCAACGAAATAAAACAGAAAATAAAACAGAAAAATCAAATCCGGCAACAGTTCAGCCCACGCCATTCGCAAAGCCGCGCTGACGCGCTCTCCGGCGCTGTGCGCCTGCCTTTGCTCATAAAAAGGCGTTCCCTCGGTTGCCGTATCCAGAGGAAAATTCGTGCAAGCACAATTTTCCTCTGAACACGGCAACCGGCTGAACTGTCAGCCGGATTATTTTAAGAATGACAAATGTCATAAAATAAGGTATACTTTCTCTTGTATCATTTTGTAGCCGGCAGACCCCGCTGCGGCGGAATGAGAGGAAGCAAAGAATACATGAAGCCAACATCCGAAAATCAAACTTTTTCCCTGATCCCATATCTCCTGCGGTATAAATGGCGCTACGCGCTGGGGATCCTTGTTTTGCTGCTGGTAGACCTGGCCAGCCTATATATCCCCCAGTTTTCCGGCGAGATCGTGGACGGCCTGTCGGACGGTACCCTCACGGACGTAAAACCGCTGTTGCTTGGCATCCTGGCCGCTGGCCTGGTGATGACCTTAGGCCGCTTCGGCTGGCGCTACTTCATTGTAGGCGCTTCCCGCGGGATCGAATATCGGCTGCGGAACGATCTGTTTGCCCACCTGGAGACCCTGTCCGCGCGTTTTTACAACAGCCACAAGACCGGCGACCTGATGGCCCATTTCACCAACGATCTCCAGGCAGTCCAACAGGCTGCGGGCTGGGCCGTCATCACCGCTTTCGACGCTGTGATCATGACCTTGATGGTGCTGGTAAAAATGATCGTGTACGTGGATCTGAAGCTGACGGTCTTTGCCTTTATCCCCCTGACGCTGGTGGCTGTAGCCTGCTATTTTTTCGGGATCGAGTCCAAGAAACGGCAGCTCCAAAGACAGCAGGCTTTTTCCGACCTGTCAGACAAGGTGCAGGAAAGCCTGGCCGGCATCCGGGTGCTGAAATCCTTTGTCCAGGAGGAACAGGATCTCCGCTCCTTCGATGAAGCCAGCAGAAACAGCATGGATAAGACTTTGAACGCGGTAAAGCTCTGGGCGGTGATCGGCCCCTTTTTCGACGCGGTCACCGGCATCAGCCTGCTGCTGACATTGGTTTTCGGAGGCCGTATGGTGCTGGACGGCCAGATCAGCATAGGCCAGTTTGTGGCCTTTAACTCCTATATCGGGATGCTGGTATGGCCCATGATCGCCTGCGGGGATTCCATCAATGCTTTCACCCAGGCGGCAGCCGCCCTCAAGCGGATCTCCATGATCTTTCAGGAGCGTCCTGACATTCTGGATGCCTACCCGGACTCCCTGCCAAAGCTTGCGGAACTTGAGAAGGATCCCGGGCTTCTGGAACAGTATCCGGAAATGAGATCCTACAGCCATATGCGCCTGCAGGGGGAGATCACCATAAAAGACCTGACCTTTGTCTATCCGGACGGCGGGCTCCCCGTACTCTCCCACGTAAACCTTCATGTGGCCCAGGGGGAGATCCTCGGCATTCTGGCCCGGACCGGCAGCGGCAAATCCACTCTTGCCGACCTGCTTCTGCGGGTCTATGACTGCGAGGAAGGGGCAATCCTTCTGGACGGCATTCCCATCGGCCAGTACCCTCTGGAAGTTCTTCACAGGGACATGGCCTACGTCCCCCAGGAAAATTTTCTCTTTTCCGACACGCTGGAGGAAAACATCGCTTTCGGCCTGGAAGCCAGGATCTCGGAGCATCCCGAGCTGAGGGAAAAGATCCGGCAGGCCGCCAAAGACGCCTGCATTCACGACAATATTATGGACTTCCCGGAAAATTACCTGACGCTGGTTGGCGAAAGAGGCGTCACCCTTTCCGGCGGGCAGAAGCAGCGAAGCTCCATCGCCCGAGCCCTGCTGAAGGATTCCGCCATCCTGATCCTGGATGATTCCCTCTCCGCAGTGGATACGGACACGGAAGAGCAGATCCTGAAAAACCTGATGCGGCTCAGGAAAGGCAAAACGACCATTCTCATCGCCCACAGGATCTCTACCTTACAGCAGGCGGATCACGTGGCCGTCCTTGAGGAAGGAAAGCTGGCGGAATATGGCACTCACCAGGAACTGCTGGAAAAAGGCGGGTTTTACGCTCATGTCTACGAAAAACAGCAGTTGGAACAGGAACTGGCAGCGGCGGACTAAAAAGCGCCGGAAAGGAATCATTTCAATGAGCAGACTGACTGACGATACTTTGGAATCCAACTATCAGGGAAGCGCCCTGCTGCGCCTTCTCTCCTATATGCGGCCTTACCTGGGATGGTTTTTCCTGTGCCTGGCGCTGATCCTGGCGCTGACAGGTTTCGACCTGTACCGTCCCATGCTGATCGGCGATGCCATTGACCTGTTTCAGGCGGAAGGAAACTATGATGTGATCATAGATACCGCAGTAAAATACAGTATTGTGCTGGCACTTGGCTTTGTGTTCAACATCTCCCAGGCTTGGCTGCTGCAAAAGACCGGGCAGCGGATCATCTTCTCTATACGCCGGGAGCTGTATACCCACATCCAGTCTCTGAGCAGCCGCTATTTTGACCTGACCCCTGTCGGTAAGCTGGTCACCCGAGTTACCAACGATGTGGAAGCCCTCAATGAGATGTATTCCGGTATTCTGGTCAGGTTATTTCGAAATATTATAAAAATAATCGGCCTTGCCTCCATTATGCTTCTCCTGGACTGGCGGCTGGCCCTGATTTCCTTTGCGCTGCTCCCCTTGGTGGTGGCGCTCACCGTGATCTTCCGAAAGATTGCCAGAGAGACCTATCGCCTGTCCCGTACCAGGCTGACAGACCTGAATACCTTCCTCTCGGAAAACATTTCCGGTATGCGCATTATTCAGATCTTTGGCCGGGAAGAGCGGAAATTCGGGGAATTTGATGACAAAAGCACAAAACTGTACCAGGCTTATTACAGAGAGATGATGGTATTTGCAATATTCCGCCCGCTGATCTACCTGCTGAGCGTATTTTCCCTTATGATCGTGCTCGGCGTGGGCAGCCGGGAAGTGCTGCACAGCGCTATCTCCATCGGCACTCTTTACATTTTCGCCCAGTACATCCAGTCCTTTTTCGATCCGATCCAGGAACTGGCGGAGCAGTTTTCCACCCTTCAGTCCTCCCTCGCTTCCGCAGAAAAGATTTTTACCATTCTGGATGAGGAGCCCGGGGTAAAAGAAGCGGAGGAACCTGTAATGCTGCCGGCGATCCAGGGGCGCATCGAATTTTCCCATGTCTGGTTCGCCTATGACGGGGAGAACTATGTGCTGCGGGACGTCTCCTTTGTGATCGAGCCCGGCCAGAAGGTGGCATTTGTAGGCGCTACAGGCGCCGGAAAGTCCTCGATCCTGAATCTGATCGGGCGCTACTATGACATTCAAAAGGGAAATATCTACATTGACGGTACGGATATCCGTCTCCTGAGCAAAAAGCAGCTTCGGAACGCTATCGGCCAGATGCAGCAGGACGTGTTCATCTTCGAGGGAACCGTAGAGAGCAACATCCGTCTCTACGATCAGGACCTTTCTTTCGAGGAAATAAAGGCGGCGGCGGAATATGTGAACGCCTCCCATTTTATCGAAAAACTGCCCCACGGCTATGAAGAGCCTGTCTCTGAGCGGGGCTCTACCTTCTCCGCCGGAGAACGGCAGCTTCTTTCCTTTGCCAGGACGCTGGCGCACAAACCCAGCATCCTGGTCATGGATGAGGCCACCGCCAACATTGACACGGAAACCGAGCTGTTGATCCAGGAGGCTTTGGAAAAGCTTATGGAAGGCCGCACCACCATCATGGTGGCCCACAGGCTTTCCACCATCCAACATGCGGACTGTATCATGGTCATGCACAAGGGAAAAATCCGGGAACAGGGCACTCATCAGGAACTGCTGGCGCAGGGCGGCATCTACAAAAAGCTCTATGAGCTCCAGATCCATCATGAGGCCAATACATAATTTCAGGGCGGCCTGCTTCCACAGGCCGCCCTCTCTGACAGACTTGGCTTAATCCAACTTGATCACCCGGTTTTTCCCGGCATCCTTTGCCATATATAACGCTTTATCTACCCGGCTGCACATCTTATCCGCAGACTCGCCGGGATTCATTCTGGTCACGCCCACGCTGACTGTCTGGTGCCCAGCCTTCTCAAAGACTATCTCCGCAAATTTCCGACGGACCTTTTCCGCCGCATCCAGCACTGCCGCCATACCGTTTCCGATCAGCAGCATCATAAATTCCTCGCCACCCCATCTTCCCACAGAGGTCTCCGGAATCTCCTGGGCCACCTGCTGCATCACATCAGACAGCGCAATAATAACTTCGTCCCCTTCCTTATGCCCGTAGGTATCGTTTACCCGCTTAAAATTGTCGATATCCAACATGATCAGGTGGATCCTCTCATCCCCTGTTCCGTTGGCCGCCTCCTCCAGGGCATTCTTGATCCTCCGCTCGATCTCGGCGCGGTTATACAGCCGGGTCAGGCCATCTGTGATCGCCGTGAGGGAAAGGATCTGGTTCATGGCTTCCAGCTCCGCGGTCGATGCCTCGATAAAGGATACGAAACGCCAGATCATGGGAATCTTATCCAGCTTCTGGAACACAGGCCCCCGGAAATCTACTTTTTCCTGGGTTTTCGGCTCTCCCTCCCGCATGGCCGCGATCACCAGCGTAACGTTAAAGTTCAACATGATGTCGTCTATGCGGATAAACTCTCCGTGCGTATAAAAGCCTGCGGTCGGCGCTACCTCTTTAAACATCACCGTCTCTTTGCTGATGTTCGTGTCTCCCCAAAACGCCTTTCTGGCCGCGCAGGAAAAAGTCTCTATCACCTCCGGCTGAAAATCCGCGATTTTCTGACCGTCCATCCGAATACTGCTCAGGATCGTCTCCGGATCTCCATACGCGATCTTCACATACGCGTCCTCTTCCATGTCCGAGGACATAACGAGAGAATCATCGTCGTTCACCGCCAGAGGGCAACGCAGGATATTCAGTCCATCCCGCTCCAGGAACAGCGGGAACTCCAGCGTATTGGAAAAAAAGTTCTCGTTCTTCTCTATATTTAAAAACCTCTTGTACACCTCGAAAGCGGGCTTGCCGTCCAGCTCGTACAGCACTTCCTTATCGGCTTTCGTGATATGGAACCTTCTCTTCAAAGGTTTCCAGCCGGATATGAACCTGCTGTACGCGTGAAAATCTTTCCCTCCCATCAGGAGAAACACTATGCCATGCTCCAGAAAGCCGTTCCCCTTGGAAAACACACCGGCGGACTCATCATCCATGTTAGGGTTGAACGCGCCCCCGCCAAACACCTGGATCCCCTTCTTCAGCGTACTCATCTCATCACAAAAGCCGCGCATGGACATATCCATGATCGTTGCCAGCATCTCTACGGAATTGACCCATGGATTCTCCTCACAGCAGCGTTTCAGCCCATCCACAGCATCCTTGTAATTTTCTTCAAGAAACGGGAAC
This sequence comes from uncultured Acetatifactor sp., assembly GCA_947588705.1. GTDB lineage: Bacteria > Bacillota > Clostridia > Lachnospirales > Lachnospiraceae > Acetatifactor. The sequence goes on from CANPYT010000004.1 coordinate 37,079, forward strand.
TGCAGCAGGAGCATCTGCGTAGTCTCATACTCAAAGACAGTACACATAAGGATGATCTTTGCCTCCGCCAGCACTCCATCCAGTATATTGGCATTTGAAGTGCAGCCAAAGTACAAAGCCTCCGGCATCTCCCTGTCCAAGATCTCACATACATGCATAATGCGCGATTTATCCATGTCCTCTGTAAAAAGGCGGAAAACTATCTTGTAAACCGTATTCCTATCGCACCATTGGCGAATTTCCTCCAGTTCCTTCTCAAAGTTTTTGTCATTGTCGTAAGTCAGGTGAAATTGTTTCAATTCTGCACTCCTTATTCCAGTTGAACAAATGATAAATGGTAACAGATATGCCGCTTTTCCCCGCCGTTCCTTATATACAATTTATTAATAATATTGTACTACAAATCCGTCCATATTGAAATAGATAATTTACCAAATAATACAAAATATCTTATTTTTATTATATTCTTATTAAAATTGCCTGTTTCTATACCATCGCAGACTGTCAGCGCCGCACGTCCATGCGTACCAGCTCCCTGCAGCGGTTCAGCGCCGCATAAAGCTCCTGCCTCCGGGGCATGGCAAGATTTCCCGGGATATCCCCGCCGCAGAACGCGGCAAAACCTTTCTCTTCCACTCCCTTATACAAGTTTTCCACAGCTTCGCGCAGGGTACGATTTCCATCAAAAACATGCAGCTTCATATATTTCAACATATGTGCCAGCGTTGTCAACTGTTCCGGGTCCGTCAGCTGCTCCACACACCGCATATCCACCGTCTCCCGGTTGATGGAAAAGCCATCCAGCCCCATCGTCTTCATCTTGATACGGTCGTCTTTCGCAAAACCGGGATCCCGTCTTATCACCCGCCGGAAAGAGAGCTTGGGAGCTTTCTCCGGTTCCTCCGGCGCCAGCGGAAACAGCCTTGCCTCCCGCTTGGCCGTTTCCGTGATCTCCGCCGGGCAGTATCGGTTCATCTGGACCACACAGTCCGCCTTGTGAAAATAGGAGCCGGAACTGCCGGCCACCAGGATCGTGGAGATCCCCCAGTTCTCATAAAGCTCCCGCACCCTGTCGATAAAGGGAATGATCGGCTCCACATCCCGGCTGACCACTCTCTGCATCAGCTCATCCCGGATCATAAAGTTAGTGGCGCTGGTATCCTCGTCGATCAGGAAAAGGCCGGACTCCATCTCCATAGCTTCCACCGTAGCCGCCGCCTGGGAGGTACTCCCGCTGGCATCCTCCGTGGAGAAACAGGAGGTGTCCCTGCCGTTTGGCAGGTTGCGGATAAACATGGAAATGTCCACATTCTGAATACTTCTGCCATCCTCCGCCCGAAGCTTCATGGCTGTTGCATCCGTGATCACATATTCCCTGCCGTCCCCGGCAATATGATCGTAAACCCCCAGCTCCAACGCTTCCAGCAGTGTCGATTTGCCATGGTATCCTCCGCCCACGATCAGCGTGACGCCCTTTTTGATCCCCATGCCTTTCAAAGGGCCATGGTGGGGCAGTTCCATCGTCACCTCCATGGAAGCGGGCGACCGGAAAACCACCGCCTCCTTCATGGGCAGAGACGATACGCCGGATTTTCGGGGCAGGACGGAACCGTTTCCCACAAAAGCAACCAGGCCAAGCTCCCCCAGCTTCTCCCGGATATACTGCCGGTCATCCGCAAGGTCTGCCACCGCCTCCGGTTCTCCCCGCCCGCAGGAACTGTAAAGCAGGGTCTGCCTGACACACACAGGAAGGAAGTCGAACAGGATCTTCTGAAGCTCACCGGAATTGATGGTCCTGCCGTTGGCCGGAAACCCTATCTCCATGCGAAGGGTAAGATCGCCGCTTGCCGGGTCCACGGTACAGGCGCTGCGGTCCAGCACTTCCTGCCCCGGCTGGCTGACGCCTAAAAGGCCGCTCTTCCCGGATCCCTTTGCCTTGAAAGAATACTCTTTTATCTTCGCCGCCACCCGCCGCAATAGATAGTCCTGAAACGCGATCCGCCTGTGTTCCGAGGCATAAAGTTCCCTGTCAAACCCTGCCACCCTGCCCGGCAGGATCAGGCTCACTTTGGAGGGCGATGCAAAGGGATCGCCCTGTACATGATCGATGGACAATACATACTGCTGGAACTGATATTTTCCCTTTGTGTCTTTATAGGCCGGATAACTCCTATGATCGATCTGACGCAGCAGATTCTGTAACTCCGCAGCTGATTTCATTTTCTCCTCATTTCCTTTCTCTCCTGATCTTTTCTTGATCTTTTCCTGGTCTTTTCTTGGCCTTTTCTTGGCCTTTTCCTGGTCTTTTCTTAGCCTTTTCTTGGCCTTTTCTTGGCCTTTTCCTGGCCTTTTCCTGGCCTTTTCTTGGCCTTTTCCTGGCCTTTTCCTGGTCTTTTCTTAGCCTTTTCTTGGCCTTTTCTTGGCCTTTTCTTGGCCTTTTCTTGGCCTTTTCTTGGCCTTTTCCTGGCCTTTTCTTGGCCTGCTTTTGATGTATTGCTCGGAATGGCTCCTTCAGGGGAAATACATCTCGTTCATTATAAACGTTATTTTTTTATAAATCAATAGCTTTACGCCCATGCTTCCCAATGATACAATAGGATTCGTAACAGTTCAGCCAGCCGCCTGATTTGACGGAAAATCGTGCTCGCACGAATTTTCCGTCATGTCTGGCGGCTGGGAGCACCATTTCATGGGCAAGGGTAGGCGCACAGCGCCGGAAAACGCGGCTTCGGGAATGGCGCGGGGCTGAACTGTTACCAGGATTCAATAAGCATTGGCCGGCAAAAAAGCGGATCTTGCCCCGGCCTGTAAAATGGAGAATACATATGGCTTCACATGTGAAAAATATGACGGAGGGAAAACCCGCCTCCCTGATCTTGACCTTTGCCCTGCCCCTGATGGCCGGGAATGTATTCCAACAGCTTTATACGGTAGTAGACACCATGGTGGTGGGAAAATTCCTGGGCGTCAACGCCCTGGCCGCCCTCGGCGCCACGGACTGGATAAACTGGATGATGCTTGGCATCATTCAGGGTTTTACCCAGGGATTTGCCATTCTCATGGCCCAGGAATTTGGCGCCGGGCAGCAGGAGCGATTGCGGAAGGTCATCGGCAGCTCCGCGCTGCTCTCCCTCTATTCTTCTGTCCTCCTGCTGCTGTTCGGACAGCTTGCCGCCCGCCCCGTCCTAAAACTGCTTCAGACTCCGGACGCGATCATGGCGGGGAGCCTGCTCTACCTGCGGATCATGTTCCTTGGGGTTCCCATAGTGATGGCCTATAACCTGCTGGCCTGCATCCTCCGCTCCCTGGGCGATGGCAAAACGCCGCTCCATGCCATGATCGTTGCATCTTTAACCAACATCGCCCTGGATCTGATTTTCGTTATGGCGCTTCATTGGGGAATTGCCGGTGCGGCCGCAGCCACCCTGATCGCCCAGCTGATATCCGGTCTGTACTGCCTGTACCATATTATGAAAATAGATTTTTTAAAGATGGAAAAAGAAGATTTCCGCTTCCAAAGCGCCCTGTACGGCAAGCTTCTGGCCCTCGGAGCTCCTATGGCCTTCCAGAATTGTATTATCGCCGTCGGCGGAATGATCGTCCAATTCGTGGTCAACGGCTTCGGCGTACTGTTCATCGCCGGTTTTACCGCTACCAACAAGCTCTATGGGATCCTTGAGATCGCGGCCACATCCTATGGCTACTCCATGATCACCTACGTCGGCCAGAACCTGGGCGCCGGAAAGAGCCGCCGCATCCGTCAGGGTCTGCGGGCGGCCCTGGCCATCGCCACCGTTACTTCTATTGCGATTGCACTGATCATGCTGATATTCGGCCGGTTTATCTTAAGCTGGTTTATTTCCGGTACCCCGGAGGAGGTAGAACAGACCATGCAGGTGGCTTATTTTTATCTTTCCATCATGAGCGTCTGCCTCCCTATCCTGTATCTTCTCCATGTGGTACGCTCTACCATACAGGGCATGGGAAATACCTTTCTCCCCATGCTCTCCGGCATTATGGAATTTACCATGCGCACCCTCACCGCCCTGCTGCTCCCCCTTGCCATCGGGGAGATCGGCATCTTCTTTGCGGAGATCGCCGCCTGGGCCGGAGCGGATGTGGTGCTGGTGGTCAGCTACTTCTCTGTGGCGCACAAGCTGCCCGCTGAGCCTGATCCCGAGCCTTCCCTTCCTGCCCTTTGAGGATTTGTCGTAACAGTTCAGCCAGCCGCCATTTCATGAGCAAAGGCAGGCGCACAGCGCCGGAAAGCGCGTAAGCGCGGCTTTACGAACGGCGCGGACTGAACTGTTACGATTTGTCTAAAATCCTGACACATTAAGGCTGCCTGCTTTTCTCCAGGGAGAACACCCTCACCCCGTACTTTTCCACCTCTATCCTGCCGGATACCGGCGAGCGTTCCAGCAGATCCGTAAGTTCCGTCCGCAATGTCACCTCCGCCGTCTCCGGCAGGTAATTTAACACGAACAGATACCGCTTTCCATTCTTCTCCCGAACGGCAAGTTCGCACCCGGCGGGCAAAGTTACTACATTCCCCCAAGGCTCCGCTATGCCCAGCTTCCGCAGAAAGACGGACGCTGTGGCAGGGGGAAACGCACCGCCGAAGTAATAGGCCCGGCCTTTCCCGAACGTATTCCGGATCAGGGCCGGCGTTCCCGCATAATAGCCGGAGGTATAGACGCCGAGCACTTCCGCGCCGTCTCCCACAGGCGAGAGCAGGTCATTGAATACCGGGGCCTCCACCTGAACTCCGTCCCAGTCCACCATACTCTGCCCCTGGTCCGGCGGAACAAAAGAATATTCCGGTATATCCGTTCCTGTCATCTGTGCCGCCAATCCGGGAAGGTAGTCGGTCACACATTTCCCGTTTTGGTCTTTGTACCCTGTGCGGCAGCCCATGACAAGCGTTCCTCCTGCCGCGACATAATCGTTTAACATTTTGGCCCTTTCCGTCGTCAGAATACTGGCATGAGGGTAAAACAAAACTTCATATCTGCCCAGTTCCTCCGGCGTGAGGGGATTTTCCAGGTAAACATAGTCAAAAGGCACATGAGCCTGCTGCAGCGCCACAAAAAGCCCGTTCTGGCTCACGCTTTCCACTCTTTCATGCCATCTGTCCACCCGGCAGTCCCAGATATTGTCATAATCCCGTAGAATGCCCACCTTTGCCTCATACCTGGAACCTGCCACCTCCCGGAGCTTCGCCACCTTATCGGAAACCTGCGTCACTTCACGCAGCCTTCTGTTTTCCCTGCCGGAATAATCCAGGATGCCGTGCCAGTAGATCTCCGTTCCAAACGTACAGGTCCGCCAGCGAAAATAACTGATATAATCCGCTCCGTGCGCTATGCTCTGCATAGTCCAGAGGGTGATCTGCCCCGGCCGGGGAGTTGGCGCCTCCATCCTCGTGTTCCAGCCGTTGGCGCCGCTCTGCTGTTCCATAATGCCAAAGACCGGAGAGACGGCGCGTACCTCCGCCAGGTTGCGGCTCCAATTCCTGTCCTTCATGGGATCCCCCGGATCATAACCGTCCAGGCAGTAAGCAAAGTTGGGATAGGAGTCATACATCAGCAGATCCAGGCTTTCCGCTTTCATCCGCTGGTAATCGATATTGCCGAACATACCGTTAGTGGTGATAAAATCTCCCGGCTTACAGTATCTGCGGATGATGTCCGCCTGCTCCTTTGCAAAAGTACACACACTATGGGAAATAAAGCGATAATAATCCAGCTGTTGATGGGGATTCGGCGAGTTGGTATTGGTCTTTCTCGGCACATAGACCTCCCCCCAGTCCGTGTAGGTCTGATTCCAGAACACAGTTCCCCATGCCCGGTTCAGGTTTTCCAGGGTGCCATAGCGCTCCCGGAGAAAAAGGCGAAACGCTTCGGTATCGCTCTCCGAATAAAAAGTATCGTTTTCACAGTTAAACTCGTTATCCAGCTGCCACCCTACAACAGCAGGATGCCTGCCATAGCGGGCGGCGGATCTCTCCACAATGTTCCGGCAGAGTTTCCTGTACACCGGTGAATTATAGTTATAATGCCGCCGGGAACCGTGGCAGATCGGATGCCCTTCCATATCCCTGTTCAGCACTTCCGGATATTTTTCCGTGAGCCATGCGGGCGGGGTCGCCGTAGGCGTACAGAAGATCACCTGCATCCCTTTCGCCTGAGCCAGATCCAAAAAGCTATCGAAAAACTCGTAAGTATACTCCCCTTCCCTGGGCTCCAGCTGGCTCCATGCAAACTCCGCCACCCTAACGGTCCTAAGTCCGGCAGCCAGCATTCTGTCCAGATCCTCCGGCCAGAGGCTCCGATCCCAATGTTCCGGGTAATAACAGACTCCCAAGTCTATCTTTTCCCCGTTGATCAACCTGCTTCCCTCCACGATCACACCTCCTGCACAAACTCCTGACGCATAGGCACAAATACATCCACCAATTTCCCGGCCTCCAGGCATTTCACCCCATGCGCCGCCCCACCGGGCATAAGCACACTGTCCCCCTTGTTCACGATCCGGGTCTCATCCCCGATGGTAAAAGCAAAACTGCCTTCCGCCACATAAGTGACCTGTACATGAGGATGGCTGTGAGTGTTTCCCACTGAACCGGCCTCAAAAGACACCTCGCACATCATGACTTCCTCATTGTACGCCATCACCTTTCTTGTAACTCCGGGTTCGCAGGGCGTGACCCTGCATTCTTCTTTTTTTACAAACATATCCTTCTCCTCCTATGGCCTCTCTCTGACTGCCCCTTTATAGTATACTCTGCACTCCTCCTGTATGTCCAGCTTCCCTCCGTTCAGGGAGAGCACGGACACAGCGCAGTTAGGCATAGGGATCCGCCAGAAATCCGCCAGCTTTACTCCCGCCAAAGGATTCAAAATACTCCGGTTCATAGCCCCGTGGCCAACGATCAGCACTGCCTGGAATTTTCCCTCCAGCGGAAGGATCCTGTCCCTCAGAAATTCCGCCGTCCTGCTGTACAGCTGCTGGAAGGATTCGCCTCCTGCAGGCGGTACATACTCCGACGGCGCACAGAAAAAACGATGTAGCGGATGCCCCGGATCCTGCTTCGCCCTGACGTAATCGGTTCCTTCCATAGGCCCAAAACCGATCTCCTTCAGCCGGTCATCCAAATACAGCGGCGTTTCCCGGCCGCCCAGTATAATCTGCGCCGTCTTCACCGCCCGGCAGAGCGGCGAGCTAAAGGCCGCCCCAAATTCCACATCGGCCAGCCCCTTTGCCGTCTCTTCCGCCAATTTTATCCCGTATTCGTTCAGCGGCAGGTCACAATGGCCTTGAAGCCTCCCTGCCTTATTTCCGTCCGTCTCCCCATGCCTCACCAGATAGATGTCCATGTGCCTTCCTGTTTCTTCCTTCCAAGATTGTTTTTAGATCCCGCACTCCGTTTCCCTTTCACTGTCCTAAGCGGTACAGCCGGAACGCATTCTCCCATACGGCCCGCCGGACTTCTTCTTCGTCCATCCCCTTTATCGCCGCCAGGGCCGACACAACAAAGGGAAGATTCCAGGAACCGTTTCGCTTTCCCCGGTTGGGCTCCGGCGCAAGGTACGGGCAGTCCGTCTCCAGCACGATCCGGTCAAGGGGAATATACTCTACCGCCTCCTTCAGTTTTTTTGCATTTTTAAAAGTAAGGACGCCTCCGATCCCTATAAAAAACCCCATATCCAGAAAAATACGCGCCATCTGCTTTGTATAGGAATAACAGTGAATGACTCCTCCGATCTCCCCCGCCCGTTCCGCCGTCAAAATATCCGCCGTATCTTTCGCCGCTTCCCGGGAATGGATAATAACGGGTTTTCCCGCCTGCCGCGCCAAATGGAGCTGTTTTACAAACCAGTTCTTCTGGATCTCCCGGTCCGGTTCATCCCAGTAATAATCCAGACCGATCTCGCCGACCGCCACGCATTTGCGGTGGCTGACCTTCTGTCTGAGCCATTCCAGGCCATCCTCCGTCAATTCCGCCGTCTCATTGGGATGGACCCCCAACGCCCCATATACGAAATCCCAGCGTTCCATAAGCTCTAATGTCTTTTCGCAGGATCTCAGGCTTGCCCCCACATTCACCACCCTGGCGATCCCCTGATCCGGCAGCTTCCCCAGCAGCTCTTCTCTGTCTTCCTCGAATGCCTCATCGTCATAATGGGCATGTGTATCAAAAATAGGCGTCATACATTTTCCTCTTCTTAAGTCCGTTTTTACCGTTTTAAAAAATTTTTTAAAAAAGGACTTGCATTTGATCAAGGGATATAATATAATAACACTTGCGTTGTGAAAGACATAAATTGCACCGCTAGCTCAGTTGGTAGAGCACCTGACTCTTAATCAGGGTGTCCAGGGTTCGAGCCCCTGGCGGTGCACTTGAAGTCTCAGGCTTGCATTTTGGCGGGTCTGGGGCTTTTTTCTGTTTTCCTTCCTATATCCCTCAACGTGGCCGCCCCTTAGTCCGGGCTCCCTGTTTTCCCTGTCCTGTCAGGTTACATATTCTTCTTCCGGCTGGGGCTGCATGGTCTGGATATCATACGACACTGTCACATTCTTTCCGCCGTATATCTGATAAAATTGTTTTATAACACGATCCGCCACTTTCCTTCCGTTTTCCAGATCCGTATCCAACAGGATCACCATATACTGAATACTGCTGTAACGGGTTCCAATATCCACCATGCGAAGAGAAGAAGCCACTGAGAGCTCCAGCGACTGCATGGCGTCCTCCGTCTGCATCTTCTGGCCATGGCGGTTGTCTATCCCCAGCGTAAACAACAGCATTTGTACCTGCTGCTTATTCCGCTTTACCCCTCGGAAAATATAACTGTACATTTTCTGAAAATCATCATATCCGACCCTATATATTCCTTTGTCCGCGTCCATCCGTCCTTCTATCATGCGGCGGATATGAGCCAGGTCCATACCTGTTTTGCGGGAATCTTCCCTGTATTTATCATCGCTGTAAAAGCAATAGGTCTTCTTTCCATTCCGCTTTACAAAATACAGCGCTTTATCCGCATTTCCATAGAGCGCCTCGAGGGTCTTCCCGTCTCCCGGGTAAAAAGCGATACCGGCGGAGACGGAGACGATTTTTCCGCAGTGAAGCCTTTCAAGGCTTTCCGTAAACACATCCAGGATCTTCTTCGTTTTCCGCGCCACCTGCTCCCGGTCTGTCTCATCCGTGAGAAACACCATAAATTCATCGCCGCCCAGCCTGCACAGCACATCTTCTTCTCCGGTATTTGCCCGCAGTATTTCCGCAAAGGTCTGTAATGTCTTATCCCCGGCTATATGGCCCATAGTGTCATTGATCAGTTTAAAGTTATCTATGTCCAGCATGAGCAGTGTGCCAAAATGACCTTCGTCCAGAAGCTGCCCGATAAGCGTGTCCGCATACTTCCGGTTGTACAGCCCCGTAAGCATGTCCTCCGTCTCCTGATCCTGAAGGTCTACCCTGTATTCCGCCAATACCTTATTCAGCAGGGCGCTACTCTCGCTGGGCAGATTGTTGCTCCAGAAAATGGAACTTTCCTTGGATACATCAAAGTGATCCTCCAGCATATCCAGGAACAGATCCGTGAGCTGGGGGTCAAACTGGGATCCCCGGCCCCGCTCAAATTCTTCCATCACCTTGGCCGTGCTCAATTTCCGCCGATAAATACGGTTGGAAGTCATCGCATCGTATGCGTCCGCGATCCCAATGATCCTGGCGCAGAGCGGGATATCTTCCCCGGAAATGCCGAAGGGATACCCCTTGCCGTCATATCTCTCATGATGGTACAGAGCGCCCTCCGCCACGTTTTTGATCACATGAATATCCTTCAGAATATCGTTTCCGATCACGGGATGCTTTTTGATAATATCAAATTCGTCATTGTTCAGCCTGGCAGGCTTATTCAAAATGGCATCCGGCACACCGATCTTGCCGATGTCATGCAGAAGGGCAATATAATGCAGATTCTGGACTTCCTCCTCGTTCCAGCGCATTTTTCTGGCAATAGCAGACGCACACTTTGCCACCCGGACAGAATGGCCCGAGGTGTAAGCATCCTTCGCATCTATGGCGTTTGCGATCACCATAATGGAATTGAGGGAAACCTTTTCCACCAGCTTTGTCTTTTCCTCCAGCCGGCTCTCCAGATCGTTCTGCAGATCGGAAAGCTCCAGGATCCGCCTGATCCGGCTCAGCATGACCATAGGTACAAAAGGTTTCGTAATAAAGTCCGAAGCCCCCAGGACAAGGCATTCCTGCTCCGTCTTTGGCTTAGTGTCCGCCGTGAGGAAGATAATGGGGATCTTTTTCCACTGCTCGTTCTCCTGAATTTTCTTCATGGTATCACGGCCGTCCATCCCCGGCATATGCAGATCCAACAGAACCAGCCTCGGGCTTTCAACACCCATAAGCTGCAGCGCCCTTTCCCCGGACTGCGCTGTCCGCACCGTAAATTCTTTTTCCAGAATATCCGCTGCCACCTTTAGGTTAAAGTCATCATCGTCTACGATCAATATGTCATAGCCGTATGTTTTTGTCTCCATATCCGCACCTCCTTACATTCCCATGTAAGCTTCATGCCTGACAGACATCCCTTAAGATTCCTTCCGTTGGTTTTCTGCTCCTGATCACATCACATATCATATGCAACAGTTTAGTCCGCGGCTGGCTGAACTGTTACTATCATATCACACTTCGGAAGCTTTTTCTATAAAATTTTGTTTCATTTTTATACCTCATTTCCGCGCTGCTCTTTGCGCATAACGAGTTTGTGTCAAGCAGCGCGCGGACACAAATCTCGCGATTGAAAATTTTAATTTTCAATCTGCCCTCTTCCTTGCTGTTCCCTGCATTCGCTGCAATAACCGTATACTTCCAGCTTATGGCCGGTGACCGTAAAACCTCCTGCCCCACAGTCCACATTCATGTGCGCAAAAGGGCAGCCCTGCAGCGGGATCCGCCTGTGGCACTCCAGGCAGACCGCGTAATGCGTATGCTGCCCTCTGTTCAGGGAATAGGCCACAGCAGTGTCTTCCACCCAGGACGTCTTCTCCACCAGCCCCTTCTCTTCAAATGTGGACAGTATCCTGTAAATCGTGGACAGCGCGTATTCCTCTCCTTCCGCATACTGCGCCGCCAATTTGTATATCTGAACAGCGTTCAGGGGTTCTTTTGCCTCCCACAGCACTCTGTACACATTTTTCCGCTGTCTCGTCCACTTTAGTCCCTGCGGATATTCCGGGCAGGCCATATCGGATGCCGTGGCCTGCGGCCCTGTCACATTCTGTTGCTCCATACGCTTCCCCCCTCAGAACAGCCCGATCACGATTCCCGTCAGTACCCCGATCCCATACAGCAGCCCCAGGATCGCCAGATCTTCCTTCCTGTTGTGGTCTACCCGAAACAGCACAAGAAGCCCTACGCCGGAACCGGCCAAAAGCCCCGCCATAGCCGCCCCCAGGCTCATAGCGCCCTGCAGGTAAAGCTGTGTGATCACTACAGAACCGGCACAGTTCGGGATCAGCCCTACAAGGCCGGCCAGCGCCGGGCCGAGAAACGGCCGGTTCAAGATCAGGCCGGACAACGCATCCTGTCCTACCAAGTGCAAAACCAAGTCCAGCCCAAACGTCACCAGAAGAATAAAAAGCGTGATCTGCCCCGTATGGGATAAGGCGGACCGGAACACCCCCTCCTCACAGTGGCAATGCTCCTGTTCACAGATATCGTGGATATGGTCATGCTCCCGGGGAACGCCCTTTTTCCAGACCGCATCCAGGATCAGGCCCGCAGCCATGCCGACAGCCGCCTTTGCCAGAAGGAGGCGCAAAATAAGTTCCACCGGCGCCTTTTCGGAGAGCAGGATGGGGAGCATTTCGTCGGAAGTAGACAGGTAGATCGCCATCAGCGTTCCCAGGGAGATCACCCTGCCCGCATACAGATTGGAAGCCGCCGCGGAAAAACCGCACTGGGGAATGACCCCAAGCAGCCCGCCCAGCACCGGGCCCAGGCGCCCCGCCCTGCGGACCAGTCTCTGTGTCTTTTCACCGGTCCGGTGTTCCAGGTACTCCATAGCCAGGTACGTCAAAAACAGGAAAGGAACCAGCTTCACCGTATCAAAAAACGTGTCTTTTATAATGTCTGTCATCACCTGCAGCATTTCGTTTGCCTTTCTAAATGCAATTCATTTGCATCTGGAAACTCTACTATACCATATCAGGCAGAAAAGTCAAGGGAATGCAGAATCAAATTAAAAAAGCGGCACAACCTACACTGATGACAGAACAAAACGCCTTGCCTATAAAAGAGGCAAGGCTAATTTACTTCCACAAAAGCCTTTCTTGTAAATAGGATATCTCGATTGATCTCCTGATAGAACATCTTTCTAAGCATTTTGTTGCTGGCGCCCATGCCCTTGATCCACATAAGCTTGGTCAGGGTGGCCTCAAGAGTCATATCGTAAGCCTCTATCATGTGAAAATCCTGCTTCACCTGACGCCCTACTTCGTATATTGTCATGTTGCTTCCCTCTCGGGCAACCTGAGTGGTCATAACAGCAAGCTTGTCTGTGTTGCGCCATTTCTCCATTTCCTCATAGAATGTATCCATGAGGGTGGCAGGTATTCCGCCTACACCAAAGCTTTCGATTACCAGCACATCATAATTGTCAAACAGGTAGGACAGCACGTCGGCCTTCATGCCTGGGAAAAGCTTGAGGAGGCAGACCTTGTCGGACATGTCATAGTAAAATTTAACCTCCTGGGTAATCTCATTTTCCGGAATATATCTGATGATCATTCCATCCTGAATAACAGCTAAATATGGAAAATTAATGCTGGAAAAAGCGTTGTAGCTTTTGGCTCTGTCCTTTTTGGCTCTGGTGCCGCAGATGACCTTGCCGTCAAAAACGATGGAAACATTTTGTGACTCATCGTCCGAGGCATATATGAAAGAATCCAGCAAATTGGTTTTGGCATCGGTTACCTCTCGGTTAATAGGCTTTTGAGAACCGGTGATAACGATAGGTTTTTGGGAATTTTGTATCATGTAGCTGAGGGCGGCGGCGGTATAGGCCAAAGTGTCAGTGCCGTGGCAGATGACAAATCCGTCATAGTCCTTGTAGTGAGCCTCAATGGCCTGCACTATTATTTTCCAATGTGAAGGAGTCATATTGGAGCTGTCGAGGTCTAATACCTGCAGGGCCTCTACCTGGCAGACCTCTTTAACCGCCGGAATATAGGCTAAGACATCCTCTGCTGTAATACCCGGAGTCAGCCCCTGTTCAGTCTGCTTGCAGGCAATGGTTCCGCCTGTGCCAATCATTAATATCTTTTTCATGCAAATACCTGCACCTTTCGTCACCCATAAAAAAGCCGGAATACAGATAAATTATCTTTCCTCTACCACTTGAAAAATATAAAATTTTAAATAATAGGACTGATCCGCAGCCCATAGGATGGGATGATCGCATGCCTGGGTCCGAAATTCCACCTGCCGCAGCCGTTTGTGCGCCCCTGCGGCAGCCTCTCGAATAGTCCTGGCAAACAATTCCGGCTCCATAAAATGAGAGCAGGAACAAGTCACCAGAAACCCTCCGTCCCGCACCAGCTTCAGGCCGCGCAGGTTGATCTCCCGATACCCCCTGACCGCATTCTTAACGGAATTTCTGGATTTGGTAAAGGCCGGAGGATCCAGGATCACCACGTCAAACCATTCTCCTCTCTCCTCCAGCTGGGGCAGCAGCTCAAACACATCGGCGCATTGAAATTTCACCCTGTCCTCCAGGCCATTCCGTCTGGCGTTTTCTTCCGCCTGATCCACCGCCAGCTGAGACGCGTCCACTCCCAGTACGCTCTCTGCACCGGCGATCCCGGCATTCAGCGCAAAAGACCCTGTATGGGTAAAACAGTCCAACACTTTCTTCCCTTTACAGAAACGGTGAATGGCGGCCCGGTTGTTCTTCTGGTCCAGGAAAAATCCCGTCTTCTGGCCGTCCTCCACATCCACAATATATTTCACGCCGTTCTCCACGATCTGTACCCGGGTGTCAAAAGGCTCTCCCAAAAATCCCTTGCTTCTCTCCATCCCCTCCTGAAGGCGCACTTTGGCGTCGCTTCGCTCATACACGCCCCTGATAAGGATCCCGTCCTCCCCTAAAACCTTCTTCACCTGATCCACGATCGTCATCTTCCATCTGTCAATGCCCAGGGCCAGGGATTCCACCACCAGCACGTCAGAAAATTTGTCGATCACGATTCCCGGCAGGAAATCGGCCTCACCAAAGATCAGGCGGCAGCTGGAAGTATCGATGGTCTGCTTTCGGTACTCCCAGGCATCCCGCACCCGGCGCTCAAAAAAGGGGGCATCGATCACCGTATCCCTCTTCCTTGACAGCATACGGACAGTGATTTTTGACCGGGTGTTGATATAACCGCAGCCCATGCCGTAACCATCGAAATCCTGAACTTCCACCACATCGCCGTTTTCAAATTCTCCCCTGATCGAGTCGATCTCGTTGTCATACACCCACATACCGCCTGCTTTTAAGGTACGGCCTTCTCCCTTTTTCAGTGTCACGATGGTCTGGTACATTCTTCATTCCTTCCCGGCTAAGCCGTCTCTCTCATTGTTAAAATAGCGTTAAAATAGCTGGCAGGCATCCTTCCTCCGTCCTTCCCTGCCGCTATTGTATCTTTTCCTCGTAAGTCTTGGAAAAAAGGATTATGGCCAGGTCCACGACCGCATTCACGATCAGCGCCACAGCCAGGAACTGCCAGAGAAATTCTGTAGAGGCAAAAGGGTCAACCAGTATGATCCCCGCAAAGACAACGGACAGCACCGCCCCGATCACCGCCAGATACCATCCTTCCATCTTCACGCGAAGCATATCGACCGCCCACTGTATCCGAACGATCCCTGTCAGCAGGATCCCCACACCGTACAGTATCGTTATCACAGGAAAGGTTATAATAAACCATTCCGTCCTCAGGATACAAAACGCCCCGCCCACAAACGCACAGAGCGCTTTCGCCAGGCCCTGCTCCAGATGCGCTTCCACAGGATCTGTCCGAAAATACCGGAACGCCCAAAACAGGCCGGCCAGGATCAGCAGGATGCCTATGAGACGTATGATGCTGCCGGTAAAGCCGACGGGATCGATAAAAAGCAGGATCCCTAACACGATTTCACAGACGCTTAGCAGAACTTTTCCCTTGTTTTGTGATAATTTTTTCATTGTAAATCCTCCTGTTGTTTTTATTTTTAAGAGCGTGCATGCACACCCTCTTTTTCCTGATCTATACCCTCCGGGGCCGGCCTTCCTCCGCCGCGCCTCTCTCCAGCTTCAAAAGCCATTCCTTCATGGGCAGGCCGCCTCCGAATCCTACCAGGCTGCCTGTGCTTCCCACCACCCGGTGACAGGGAACCATGAGCAAAACGGGATTGCGGTTGCAGGCCATTCCCACGGCTCTCGCCCCCCGCGGGCTTCCGACCCGCCGGGCGATCTCTCCGTAGCTGCTGGTCTCTCCGTAAGGTATTTCCCGCAGGGCCGCCCAGACTTTCTGCTGAAAAGGCGTTCCCTCCGCCCTCACGGGAACTGTAAACTCCCTGCGGCTTCCCGCCAGAAATTCCGCTACCTCCTCCGCCGCCCTGGCCAGCAGCGGGCTCTCGCCGAAACGATCATCCGCAGGTGCCTGGCCAATGGTAAGGGTCACAATGCAGCCGTTTTCCTCCGCCAGATAAAGCCGCCCGATCTCTGAATTCAAATAGGTTCCCCGCGCCATACCGCTCCCTTCCGGATATCTCAAAAAACATTCCTGCCCCTGCCACGCCGCAGTCGTTCCACGGCGGCGGCACCTGCAGGATGTTTCTGCAGAACCGCCAGCTCCTACCACCCAGTTTACCATGAAATTTCCCCCGCAACAACCCCCTGTGATCCAAATCATATACCCCGCGGCGGGCTACGGCTGAGGGAACGCCTTTTTATGAGCAAAGGAAGTCGCGGAGCGACGAAAAGCGCGTAAACTGCCGCCTTGACAAATTTTTCACTTGACAATCCGCCTTTTTTTATTTATTATTTTAATGTTACTAATCGGCGCGTGGCTCAGCTTGGTAGAGCGCTGCGTTCGGGACGCAGAGGTCGCGTGTTCGAATCACGTCGCGCCGATTCCAAACCCCAGAGATGGGGTTTCTTTTCGTTATAGGACAATTTCGGGGATATCCCGGGAAAGGCATGGATCCCAATATGTTTCCACAAGAGTTTCTGGAGCGGATGAAGCAGATGCTCGGAACAGAATACCACGAGTTTGCGGCGGCTCTGGAACAGGAACCCGCCCAGGCCCTGCGGTTCAACCCGCTGAAACGCTCCCGCACGGATGAAAACATCTTTCCGCCCTTCCCGCAGGCGCTGCAGGAGACCGCCGCGCCTTTTGGATCCCTCTCCCGGGTGCCCTGGGCCTCGGACGGTTACTATTACAGTTCTTCCGATCATCCGGGGAAACACCCTCTGCATGAGGCAGGCTTATATTATATACAGGAACCCAGCGCCATGGCGCCCGCAGAACTTCTGGAAGCCAGGCCAGGCCATCGGGTACTGGATCTCTGTGCGGCCCCCGGCGGAAAAAGCACCCAGCTCGCGGTAAAACTTCAGGGAGAGGGAATCCTTTTCTGCAACGAGATCCATCCCGCGCGGGCCAGGATCCTCTCTGAAAACATAGAACGTATGGGCGTCTGCAACGCCCTAGTGACCAACGAGACCCCAGAACGTCTGGCTTCCCGGTTCCCGGAATATTTCGACCGGATCCTGGTGGACGCGCCATGTTCCGGGGAGGGCATGTTCCGAAAGAACCCTGACGCCTGTCAGGAGTGGAGCCCTGAAAACGTGGAGCTCTGTGCCAAAAGGCAGGACGGGATCCTGGATCGGGCCGCCGAAATGCTGCGCCCCGGCGGGCGTATGGTATATTCCACCTGCACATTTGCCCCGGCCGAAAACGAGGGCACAATTGCCAGGTTTCTGGAACGGCATGAGGAATTCATTCTCCTCCCGATAAAAAAGACTCTCTTTTCTCCTGCCGATTGCGACGGCGTTCCCGCCTGGGGAAACGGGCTGCCCCAGCTGAAGTACACGCTCCGCCTCTGGCCCCATCGGCTGCGCGGGGAAGGACACTTTGCCGCGCTTCTGCAAAAGACAGAAAAAGCCCCAAAGGCGGATCCCTCCTGCGGCAAAGGATCCCGCCGGGACGGGAGCCCGCTGTGCGGGATTTCTGAAAAGGAATTGACGCCTCTGTGGGATTTTTGCAAAGAAACCCTGAGGCTTTCCGGACCGGCCCTCCCTCCATCCCTCTGCGGCGCCGTGGGGTTGAAACAGGAAAGCATATTCCTCCCTTTCGGTGACAATGTATACTTATGCCCCGCCTCCTTTCCTTCTCTGAAAGGCTTGAAAGTCCTGCGGCCCGGCCTTCATCTGGGCGAGCTGAAAAAGAACCGCTTTGAACCTTCTCACGGACTTGCCCTGGCCCTTTCCCCAAGGGCGGTCTTGCGCGTCCGGGATCTTCCCTGCGACAGCGGACAGACCGCCGCTTATCTGCGGGGCCAGACCTTTCCGGCGGAGGGAGACAAGGGCTGGCATTTGATCTGTGCCGACGGCTTCGGCCTGGGATGGGGAAAGCTGGCCGGGGGCATAATGAAAAACCACTATCCAAAAGGGCTGCGCATCACATGAAAACAAAAATCATCTATGAAGACAAAGAGATCCTGATCGTCCATAAACCCGCCGGCCTTGCAACCCAGACCGCCCGCGTAGACCAGCAGGACGTAGTCAGCGAACTAAAAAATTACCTGGGCGGGTCAGCCTATCTCGGCATTATCCATCGGCTGGACCAGCCTGTGGAAGGGCTTCTGGCGTTCGGGAAAACGAAAGCGGCCGCAGCCTCCCTGTCGCAGCAGCTGAGATCCGGGCCGGGAGACTGCGCTCCCCTGAACAAGCGCTACTACTGTATATTTTGCGGGAAAGCCCCCGCTCAGGAAGGACAGCTTGAGGATTATCTATTCCGGGATGCCACAGGAAAAGCCGGAGTCCTGTCCGCCCGGGAGGCACAGTCGGATCCCAGGGCCAAATATGCCTTTCTGCATTACCGCATTCTCCAGGAAAAAGAGATCTTTCTGCCAAAAGCACCTGACTCCCTCCCGGAAGAGACCTCCGTCCTTCTCTCCCTGGCGGATATTGAGATCCGGACAGGACGCTTTCATCAGATCCGGGCTCAAATGGCCCACAGCGGCATGAGCCTCCTTGGCGACAGCCGTTACGGCGATGCCTTGTCCCGGAAGGTCTCCGGGCTTCTGGATATCCGCAGGGCGGCCCTCTGCGCCTACCGTCTGGATCTATCCCATCCTGTGTCTGGAAAAAAGCTGCATTTTCAGATTACACCCAGCGAAAAAGTTTTTACCTACTTTTCGCTGTGACCAGGTTTAGTTCTGCAAAAATCAACCATACTAACCAACAGGATCCCGCTCTGCGGAATCTCAGATCCGTATGCGGCCCCTTAGGGGCCATACGGGGAAGGCGGAAAGCGTATGGCGGAAAAACTCAGGCAAAACAAACTGGCAATACTGCTCCTTACGACAGGCGCAGTGTATTTTTTTCTGAAATTTATAGCCCCTCTGACTGCACCGGTACTGATAGCCATGCTTTTTGTGACCATTTTCGGCCCCCTGCTGCAAAAGCTGCAAAGCCGGCTGCATCTTCACAGACAGGCAGGGGCCCTGTTGCTTCTTTTGATCGCCGGTCTTGTGCTGGGCCTGCTGGTCTGGGTCCTGTTCTCCTGGATTGTTGGCAGCCTGCCTAACTGGACAGGCGGCCTCGATTCTCTGGAAGAGGCGCTCTCCACCGCCGTCCGCAATATCTGCAGCACTGTGGGAGATGCCATCGGAATTGACAGCTCCTACCTGGAACAGACTATCCTCGCCCATCTCCAGGAAAGCATCGACTATCTCAGGCAGAGGTTCCTGCCGGGCGTACTTACCCAATCCCTGGAATATGTCAGGACTCTGGCTGTCCTTGGAGGATTTCTTTTGACTTTCCTCATCGCCACCGTCCTGCTGGCAAAAGACTATGACGAGATCATGAACCGACTGTTAGACCGGGAAGATTGCCATCTGCTTCTGGAGATCATCTGCGGTATTATCCGGTATATCGCAACTTATGTAAAGGCCCAGCTGATCATCATGAACATCGTTGGGATCCTGGCGGCCCTGGTCCTCGGCCTGTGCGGAATCCAAAACGGTATCCTATGGGGCCTGCTGGCCGGGATCCTGGACGCCTTTCCCTTTATCGGCACCGGCGTGATACTGATCCCTCTTGGGATCCAGCAGCTGTTTTACGGCAGTTACGGCAGGGCGGCGGGATGCCTGCTGCTCTATATCTCCTGCATAGTCATCCGGGAACTTCTGGAACCCAGGCTGATCGGGAAACGAATCGGCGTCTCCCCTATCGCCATTCTGCTTTCTCTCTACGCCGGAATACAGTTGTTCGGCGTCTGGGGGATCATAGAGGGCCCTCTGGGGTTCGTCATCATCCACCAGACTTACCTCAGCCTGGAACGGCGGTTTTTCAGTAACAGTTCAGCGGGTTGAACTGTTACTTTTTTCAAAAGCCCGGCACGGAATTAAATTGACGAATCTGGCTCCTTATACTATTATTATAGAAGAAAATTTCAGACAAAAAGGAGTCCTGATCGATTATGCGTTACTTTATAAAAACCCTGACCGACTATGCCCTGTGCATCTATCTCGTACTGATACTGGGCGTAATGCCTTTCTACAATCGCGCCGGCTATAGCCACATGGGCACGGACAAAGCTTTTTTCTACAACACCATCACAGTATACATGGGAAGGATCTTTCTGGCACTGGTGCTGGTATACCTTGTGATATCGCTAAAGGATCTGCGAAAGCTGACTCTTCGGGATCTCCGCAGACGCCTGTCCGTCACCGACCTGTTTGCCGGTGCCTACGGACTGGCGCTGATCCTGTCATATCTCCTGTCAAGATACCGGGAAAATGCTCTCTGGGGAGCAAACGGGTGGTATATGGGCTTCTGGCCGCAGATGTTCCTCGTCCTGACATATTTTTTTGTATCCAGGCTCTGGGCTCCCAGAAAATGGGTGCTGTACCTGGCCCTTGGGGTATCCACGGCGGTCTTTCTGCTGGGGTATCTGAACCGTTTCAGCGTGGATCCGCTGAATATGGCCACTTCGGGCCCCCTATTTATTTCCACCATCGGAAACATCAACTGGTACTGCGGGTACCTGACCTCCGTATTCTTTGCGGGAGCGGCTCTGCTGTGGCAGGGAATGGGGGAAAAGATATGGAAAAATATCCTATTGTCCCTCTATGTGACGCTCGGCTTCGGCGCCCTTATAACCCAGGGCAGCGCCAGCGGGCTTGTGGCCTTGTTTGCCGTGCTGCTGGCTCTATTTTGCATGTCGGCGACGGACAGCGGGCGGATGCTGATGTTCTGGGTAGAAATGACGCTCCTGGGGATTTCCTGTCTCATCACCGGAATCGTATGCAGGCTGGCTCCCGACAGGCTGAACTATGATTTCGACGGTATCGGCCTGTTGATATCCGGATGGTTCCCCATTTTGCTGACGGGAGTATCGGCCCTTGTCTTATTTTGGGTCAGCCGCTGCCGAAAAAAGCAGATTTATCCCCAAAAGGCGGCGGTGGCCCTGTCCCGCGCCGCGCTCCTGATCACCGTTTCCGGCATACTTCTCTTTGCGGCCATGGTCCTGATAAACTCCCTCCGGCCCGGAAGCCTTGGGCCGCTGTCCAAATATTCTGTCTTTACATACAGCCCGGACTGGGGCAGTAACCGCGGTGCCACCTGGGCGGCCGGATGGACTATTTTTGCAAAACAGAACCTTCTGCACAAGCTCATAGGCGTGGGGCCGGACGCCATGTCGGCCTATCTGGCAAACGACGCCAGCCGGGAGCTGAATTCTTTTATCAGCGAAAATTTCCCGAGCCAAGTGCTTACAAACGCACATTGTGAATGGCTGAACGTGCTGATCAACACAGGTCTGCTGGGGCTGGCCGCCTTTGCAGGCATGATGCTCACCGGAATACGGCGCTTTTTGCGGGAGGCGGGAAAAAACAAGATAGTCTGCGCCTGCGGCTTTTGCCTGCTGGCTTATACCGCCAACAATCTTTTCAGCTTTCAGCAGACCATGAATGTGACCACTCTTTTTGCCATTTTTGGTATGGGAAGCGCCTTTCTCCTACAGCGGGAAACGCAGGAAAGCCCCGTCTCCGCCCATACATCGCCAAACGGCTTAAAGGCCGGGAATAAAAAACCGGCGGCAGGAAATCCCGTTATAAAAAAGCGAAAAACAAGCAGCAACAGGAAAAACAATAGAAAACGATAGCAATAGAAAGCGATAGCAATAGGAAAAATGACATTCGCAGAATAATAAGCAGGAGGTATCAAAATGAGAGACCCAAACCCTACACCGGCTGACGCACCGTCCGGCCCTAACCCGCCTTATGATGACCTCAAAAAACTCCGCAGAGACCTTCGCGTCACCAGGATCTTTTGCGCGGTCTCTTCGCTCCTTACCCTTCTCCTTCTGGCGTTCGGTTCCGTTTTTTATCTGACGGTCCGCGAGATACAAGCGGAAGCGGAACCGATCGTGCAGCAGCTCTCCTACTTGAATATACCTGAGGTAAACCGTGCCCTGGAGCAGTTTAACGACACAGTGGAAAACGTAAACTGGCCTGAGATCTCCCAGTCTCTGGAGGATTTTGATGTTGATGCCTTTAACAATGTCCTGCAGGACCTGGACACGGAAGAATTGTCCAAAGCCCTGAAAAATCTGAATACTGCCATCGAAAACTTAGAGCGCCTCGGCGAAACATTAGGGAAGCTGCCCTCTCTGTTTTAGCTTTATCCATGCCAGCGGTCCAAAAGCTTCCTCATCCCCACCACGCGCTTCAGCAGCTCCAGCACCACGGAATACGCCAGGCACACGGCCAGAAGCAGCAGGAAAGTAACTCCCGCATACCGGAAACGGTAAATATAATCCCGCCAGAGCGCCATATAAAAGAAGGTATGCACAAGATAAATGTTCATGGAATGTTTTCCGATAAACCGGATCACCGTACCCACCACCGGAACAGAGTTTACCAGCACGGCGCTCACATAAATCAGAAACATTGCAATCGGCCCGTCTGCCAGCCACACATAGGTCTCATATACCACATAGTTTTGGCGGATCATAACACAGAGGATGACTCCCGCAATCCCCGCCATCCACTGCACCGCAGGATGCAGCTTTAACGACATAAGCCGGTCGAGCCAATGTCCGTGCGCCGCGCAGACTCCCATCACAGCCACAAACAGATATCGCTCCACATCCGGCTGCAGCGTCACCACAAAGGGAGCAAAAAAGGCAGCCAGCATCGCCAGATTCCCCAGCTTTTTCACCAGCCACGCCAGGACCGGCACAAGAAAGATCAGGATGTAAGCCACTTCCATATACCACCAGGTAAGGTTTAAGGTCGGCGTGTCAAAAAACATGGACAGGCCCGTTGCGTCTGTCAGGAAATACAGAAATCCCTGCTTATTCACCCCGTACAGCGACGCATAGTCAAATTTATTCCACCAGAGCAGATTTACACTGAAAAACAAAACCGCAAAATTTGCCATCAGGATCAAAAAACGCTTCGCCGCCTGCGTGTAAGCGGTTTTCATGGGGGGCATACCATCTTGGGCAAACAGCCCCGCCGAAATCCCATACCCGGTCAGAAACACAAATATGGATACACAGATGTTTCCAAATCCAGTAAATGTGAGAAACCCGTTCAATGAGAATGGTTCATATATCACGTCCATGGAAGTGACGAGCACCTCATTTTCAAAGAGATGGTACATCAGCAATAAAAGGACCGCGATCCCCTTGGCCGCCGATGAATGCTCTCTGGTAAATGTTTTCTGCATATCTTACACCCTCTCTGTAAGCTCTATATTTTCTGCGCCTTCCGCGGCTTCCCCAGCCCTGATCCCTCGCGATCCGTCATCTTACTCCTTTTCTTTCCCCGGCTTAGCCGCTGTGGTCAGTGTAAAACCGTATAGGAAGGGAATGGTAAACAATATGGGGAAAGCATACCTGGGATGATTAAAAAAACAGGGCGACGCCATACAGATCAACAGGCTGACCCAAAGAGGAAGCCCGGCCCGAGCCGCCGCCGACATACCTCTCTTTTTCTGATAACAGGTGAGAAAAAACAGCGCCCAGACTGCCGCCCCCACATTTTCAAATACCGCCAGCAACGATACGCGCCCCGCAAAACGATAATAAAAGATCAGCAGCTTCTCTGCGTTGGGAAACAGGCCGCCCTGCCGGATCACATCGTAGGCCGCCTCATATCGGATACTGTTGCTCACCGCCGGGTCAAACCAGCCGTACACATGGATCAGGAACGCCTCCACATAGACAGCGGGGTGCCGGCAAAGGCCCCTGAACCAGGCTTTCAGATACGCCGCCAGCTCGGAAGCATCCGCGTCCTTATGAAACAATGCCTTCACCGGATCCGCAAGATCAGGGTCGTAATTGGCAGCCACGGTGTCCACATCCCCCAGGACAGCCTCAATAGCGCCTTTCTCCTCCGAATCCAGCTCTTCCCGGTACAGCTGCAAATATCTTGCGGTCTGTTGGAAGGGAATGGATAACATTTCTCCCTTGCTGCCCGGCGTGGCCCCCAGGCCCTGCATCAATAGGAAAAGAATCAGCTCTGCCGTCACAACGCTTCCCAAAAAAGAAAAAACCAGACATCGGATCCGCTGCCCCACTGTAGGACACCCTTTCAGCAGAAACGCAAAACCGCCGATCCCGGAGAGCAAAACCACATACAAGCCGTTGTTGCGGAATAAGATGACCCCCAGCTGGAGCAGGAAAAAAGCCAAAACAAAACGGCGCCGCCCCATCCTCTCCGGTTTCTCCAAAAGCAGCGCAAAACAGATCACATACCCTACCACCGCCGCGCTGTAGGGAACATCCTTCACCGCGGTAGACGCCATATTGGAATACACCGGGACAAGACAGTAGATGAGCAAAAGGCCCAAAAGCAACGAAAACTTCGCCCCCCGCTTTGCCAAAACCGTGATGGTGGCCGCCAGGGCCGCCGCCAGGGCCGCCGCCTGCAGCAACACATAGACAAACAGGCCCGCTTCATAGGAGTGAAAAAGAAATCCTCCCAGCCGGATAAGGCCCCCCATTATCAACGTGTGGAACAGGGGATGGTGCGCCGTATATCCTCCCGTTCCAATCACCTGTTCGATCTGGCCAATGGCGTCCCAGCAGAGATTTCCCGGAAAGCTTAACAGCAAAAAGGGCAGGTATGCCCCCAACAGGATAAGGAAAGCCTTCCGAAAACAATGTTTTCTAAAAAAATGTTCCTCCTCACCCACAAACCGCCGGGACGCCAACCAGGTCCCCAGCATCCCCATCAGCGCGGACAACAGAAGAGAAAGCCCTGCCGCCGCCATCAAAAACCTGACAAAATTCACGGCGCTCCCAAAGCAATAGCTCCAGGAACCCGTCTCGTTATAGCTCTTCCCAAAAAGCAGGGAAAGGGAAAAGAAAACCGCCAGCCCGTCCACGGCTCTCCCTTTCAGCTCCGGGCAAAAAGAATATCCCCGGATCACCTTTACATAAAAAATCGCGGAAAGGACAAAAAGCAAAAGAAATTTAAAATCATAAGGCCCCAGCAGTTCATAGACCGAAGCTATGACATAGTCAAGCCCCGTCTCGTAGGACGTTTGCTGCAGCGGCGGATGAAAAACCGCTGTCAGGCCAAAAGCTGTCAAAAAGCTTTTCAGCAGATCCCATGCCATCACGTTTTTGCGAAATATACTTCCCTTTGGTCTCATAGGCGTCTCCGTAATCATCAATCCGTCTTCCGCAGGTCTAAAATGCCCGGATTTGCGGCATATTCCCGCGTTACATCCAACGCGTTACATCCAATAAGTAGCTCCCTGGCAGAGGGCGGACCAGAAAGCAAATCCGCAATACACCTGGTAAGCCAAAATAGAAAAGGCTGCTGCCGCAAAGGGTATCCTCAGATATTTATTCTGAAAGATCCCCCGTGGATGCTTCAGCAGCTCCACGACCTTTACAACACTCCATATCATGACCAGGAAGATCCCAAAGGAATATCCCCACATAAAATTCCCGTCCCGAGCCCTGGCGCCGGTTTCTGACAGGAATGTCACCTGTATCAAAGCTACGCCCCAGACCAGCCAGGCAAACAGATACCACTTATCCCGAAACAATTCTTTCCATAAAAAGACCAACACAAACAGGGGAAACGCAATAGACAAAAGCAGAGTAGCCTTCGGATGCAGACTGTGTAATGTCAGTGTGTACCCATAACGGATCTCGATGCCATTCCCCGTATCGCCGCCAAACAACACCATATTCTGCCAAAGGACCACAAACAGGGACGGTATTACCGTCAGCCCAAACAGCAAGACCTTCAGGAACGGAACTTTTTGAAACAGGTCCGCCAACAGGTACAGCGCCATGACCGGCGCAAATACCATGCAGAAGCTGGGCTTTACCGCATTTACCAGAACAAATGCCCCGGCCATCAGGATCCATTCCCGCCCGGAAATGCCTGAACGGTATTTCTCCTCCAGGCGCAAATAAAGGATCAGCACAAGGATCCCGCAAAATTTCATGCAAATATAGGTGGAATTGTGCCATATCGAAGCGGACTGATAACCGATATAGCGCTGGTAATGCGCAGCCCGCACAAAAAAGGGCATGGCAATATTGCAGACATAACTGAACAACAGAATAAGAGGGCCGGGAATCTCTTTACAACCTGTCCTCTCTAAGATCGTTTGAAAAAGGACATACGTCGCCGCTATTGTCCCCACCGTAATACAGCCCAAAAACAGGGCAGTCAATTGATTTCCAAATGGCGTCAGAAAGAATAACTGATACAAGATCGCAGTCAGGCTGTAAAACCAATGATCGTCCACAGCCATACTGATGTGATATGGCAGGTCTGACTCGTAAGGCATTCCCTCTACATGGAAAGTCTGTTTATAATACAAATAGACACAGAATGCGCCGT
The DNA here is from genome assembly GCA_947588705.1 of uncultured Acetatifactor sp. Taxonomy (GTDB): domain Bacteria; phylum Bacillota; class Clostridia; order Lachnospirales; family Lachnospiraceae; genus Acetatifactor. The sequence continues at coordinate 63,234 of CANPYT010000004.1, forward strand.
ACACCAGAATCAGTGCCCACAGCAATCCCTGAAAAAATCTGCTCTTCTTCATCTAAGCCTTCCTTTTCCGGCATTTTCCGATCCGCCCCCATACAGGCAGGGCGATCCTGCTTTCGCTATTCTATTATTATAAACAGTCCATGAGCCGATTGCAACGCTGTTTCTTACTTTACCACTGTAAAATTCGTCTTGTCCTTGGACTTGGAGCGAGACTTGGTATTTTTCTCCTTCTTTTTTTCCGGCTGCTCCAGCTCTCCCGTCGCGATCTTCCGTTCATATTCCTCAAGGACCTTCTTAAGGTTATCGATATCGTTCCGCCACTGAATCTCCGCTTCTTCCGCGGTGTGAGTCTGGTAATAAAAATCCGTGTCATGCAGGCCAAAACAATCACAAGTCATCATCTTTCTGCGCTCCACTTCACTCCGCATCAGTTTCTCCTTTATTGTCAGCTTCTGCGGATCCTTTTTGCTTTTTGCGCTGAGAAGGTTTTTCATCTTGCCCTTTCGCATATTAACCCTCACCCCTTTCAGATATTATGATAACACAATGTTTTAAAATATTCCACCTTTTTTATGCAATAATTTATATTTTATAAATTTCGTCCGTTCCCAGGATACGCTTCTTAAACCCGCACCGTCCTCCGGTACCGCCGCGCCGTAGCAGAAAGGCTTCTCCGGCCGCTGATTCTCAGCATTCCCGCTTTTGTCCAAAAAAACACCAAGAAAAGAAACGGGATCGTTCCTTTCCCTGGCCGTCCGTCTTCCATATCACATCCCCTTGCAGCTTTAAATGGGCAGCCGGCTCCCCAGGCCGCAAAGCGATCCGAAGTTCCCTATACTTTAAACCGGCAGCCGCCCCCAGGCCCGCAAAGCGATCCGAGGGGCAGCCGCCCCCCAGGCCGCAAAGCAATCTGTGGGGTTCCCTATACTTTAAACCGGTACCCGACTCCCCAGATCGTTTCGATATACTGAGGCTTTGCGGTATCTGCCTCTATTTTCTCCCGGATCTTCTTGATATGCACCGTAACAGTGGCGATATCTCCGATAGAGTCCATATCCCATATTTCGCGGAACAGCTCCTCTTTTGTGAAAACATGATTGGGGTTCTCCGCCAGAAAAGTGAGCAGGTCAAACTCCTTGGTCGTAAAAGATTTCTCCACTCCGTCCACATACACCCTGCGCGCGGTCTTGTCTATGCGGATCCCCCGGATCTCCACAATATCGTTCTGGGGCTTTTGGTTGGTCCCTACCAGACGCTCATACCGGGCCATATGGGCTTTTACCCGGGCCACCAGCTCACTGGGGCTGAAAGGCTTCGTCATATAATCGTCCGCCCCAAGGCCAAGGCCCCTGATCTTGTCGATGTCGTCCTTTTTTGCCGACACCATCAAAATGGGGATGTTCTTTTCCTCGCGTATCTTCCGGCACACCTCAAACCCATCCATGCCCGGCAGCATCAGGTCCAAGATCACAAGATTGTAATCCCCTGTCAACGCGGCCTCCAATCCCCTGTCGCCAGCGTTACAGATATCTACCTGGAAGTCGCTGAGCTCCAAATAGTCCTTTTCTAAATCCGCAATAGCCTCTTCATCCTCGATAATCAGAATCTTACTCATACCTTCCTCCGTTCCGCCATTAACGGCACAATCCTGTCTTTCCCTGATTTCCCTTATTTTCCGCCCTGCAGCTCAATATACTTTCTCAGCACAAAGTGCATACAGGTTCCCTCGCCCTCCCGGCTTGTGGCCCAAATATAGCCGCCGTGATCTTCCACGATCTTTTTCACGATAGAAAGCCCGATGCCGCTTCCGCCCTGCGCGGAATTTCGGGAAGCGTCCGTGCGGTAAAAACGTTCGAAGATCCTTGGCAGGTCTTTCTGGGCTATCCCCTTTCCGTTGTCCTCTATCTCCACACGTATGGAATCCATCTCGTCCAGGATCCGAATGTCGATGGTTCCCTGCGGCTTATCCATATATTTTACACTGTTGCTGATAATGTTGTTGATCACCTTTTTCATCTGCTCCGGATCGGCGATAACAAGCGTGTCAGGCTGCGTCATGTTGGAATAGTTCAACCGTATGTTCTTCGACTCCAGCTCCAGGCCAACCTCTTCCACACAGTCTCCAAAATAATCCGCCACATTGATACGGTGATAATTATACGGGATACGGTTGTTGTCTATCCCCGAATAAAAGGTAAGTTCATTGATCAGCTTCTCCATGTCGTTGGCCTTGTTATAGATGGTTTTGATATATTTATCCATCTTTTCCGGCGTGTTGGTGACTCCGTCCATGATCCCTTCCACATATCCTTTTATGGCCGTAATAGGCGTCTTCAGGTCATGGGAGATATTGCTGATAAATTCTTTATTCTGCTTTTCGTTCTGCCTGCCCTCTTCGGTCGATTCTTTCAGCCGCAGCCGCATATCCTCATAATTGCGGTACAGATCCCCGATCTCCCCCTTGATATCCGTCTGCAGGGCATACTCAAAATTACCTTCCTTGATCTCCGTCATGGCCACGTTCAGCTCATTGATAGGATCAAATACCCCCTTGTGGATCCACCGGGTCAGCATGATCCCCGTAAAGACCAGAATCAGGAAGATCGCCACAATCATATCGATAAGCAGATGCTTGGAGATCAGCGCATTCACCCGTGTGACCACAAATACGCTTCCCTCGCTTCCGTCCGGGAACAGGAAATCGATCTGCTTTACAAACTTGTCATACTCATCGTAATAATACCCGGAATCCTCAGACAGGTCTCCCTCCCCATAGTCCGGCAGCTTTGGAAAGATCATGCTTGCCGCGGACTCGTTGCCTGCATAATAAAGCTCCTCATCCTTTCTCACTATGATATACGTCGATTTGCGGGCAATATCCGAACTGACCTGCGCCAGGTATTCTTTGTCCGCCAGCCGGGACGGATCCTTTTTCGTCTGATCCTGCAGGATCCGGTAGACTTCCTCCGTGGAATTCACGATCTCCTGCATGTTTTCCGACATAAAGGTGTAATTCATGTGATCCGGCGGCATCCCTTTCTGCACATTCACCAGATACATCCCAATGGCACAGAAGGCCATGCCGATCAGCACCAGCGGCAAAACAATAATAATGATAAGCGTGATCCGCAGCCTTGTTTTAAACTTCATCTTCCCTCTTATTCTGCCGTCTGCGGCGGCACTTTATCCCAGTGCGCTCCAGCGTCGTGATTTTTATTCATCATATCATATTTTCAGGCCAAAAGTGTAAATTGTAAAAGATATTATCATTAAAAAAGTATAAACTTAAAGTTTAAAGCAGCAAAAGGGCAACTAAAAAGGGAACGGGCCGTTCCCGGTCCATTCCCTTTTGCTTAAATATGTCTGACAGTTTCTTTAGCCGAAGTATCTCTTTAAAAGGCCCTCGAATGCCTTGCCATGCCTTGCCTCGTCTCTTGCCATCTCGTGCACCGTGTCATGGATAGCGTCAAGCCCCAGCTCCTTCGCTCTCTTGGCAAGGTCAGTCTTGCCCGCGGTAGCGCCGTTTTCCGCGTCTACTCTCATCTCCAGGTTTTTCTTAGTGGAATCGGTCACTACCTCGCCCAGCAGCTCAGCAAACTTTGCGGCGTGTTCAGCCTCCTCAAAAGCAGCCTTTTCCCAATACATGCCGATCTCAGGATAGCCCTCTCTGAAAGCGACCCTGGACATCGCCAGATACATGCCGACCTCGGAGCACTCGCCCTCGAAATTAGCGCGCAGATCTTTAAGAATATCCTCGGGAACACCCTTGGCAACGCCTACAACATGCTCTGCGGCCCAAGTCTTGTCACCGGCCTGAACGGTGAACTTTTCAGCAGGCGCATGGCAGATAGGGCACTCGGAAGGCGCGGCATCTCCTTCGTATACATAACCGCATACTTGACATACATATTTCATAACGCAACTCTCCTTTGGATTTTATAGTCTATCCTGATTATAGGAATCTTTGCAGCGTTCTGTCAACTGGTTTTCTAAAATTTTATAACAGTACTAACAATTCAGCCAGCCGCCGGACGCCCGATCCCGCGGGAAACCGCGCCCGCGCCATCCGCAAAGCTGCGCGGCGCCATCCGCAAAGCTGCGCGGCGCACTTGACAATTCCCGCAAATCATAGTATGGTTGGTAAAGTTAAAGTCGATTTTCCGCCAGAGGGAGAAAACGGATGATAGAAAAACTGAAAGCGCTATATGTCAAACATGAAGAAATCATTGTCTACCTGATCGTAGGCGTGTTGAATACCATCGTATCCTGGGCCGCCTGGTTCCTTTGCGCGTATACCGTCCTCGATCCTCTGATCATCTGGCAGAATACCGCGCTCAGCGTGATCCAATGGGTGGTGGGCGTTGTCTTCGGCTATTTCATGAACCGCAGATACGTCTTTAAGAGCCATAATCCCCATCTTGTAAAAGAATTTCTCCAGTTTTCCAGCGGCCGGCTTCTCACCTTGGCCCTGGATGCCATAGCGATGGTGCTGCTGATCAATTTCCTGGGCGTAAACAAGGCTGTCTCAAGGATCCTTGTGGCAGTGCTGGTGATGATCGGCAACTATGTCATCAGCAAATTTTTCGTATTTAAAAAGGACGCCGGCTGAGAACAGATCCGCGTCCTTTCTATCCTGTCCTTATCTCACCTGATGCCTGGCGAACGCTTTCCCGGACCAGAAAATGCCGGCCACACCGATCAGAATGGCCACAGGCAGCGTCAGCCACATCACGTTCAGCTGAGATCCCCCTATGTCAAATTTTGCGAACCCCTCAAAGACATAAGCCTTAAACTGATTGATAGGCATCATCATGCCCGCCAGGTGCAGGGCTGTCGGAAATCTCTGCCAGGGCACAAACAGCGGGGCCGTATACAGGACCAGTACAGTCACCAAGCCGCTGAAAGAATTTTTCACCAGCGAGGACACCACCAGGATCATGGCAGTCAGAATGACCACGCCTCCCACCCAGAGCAGGCATCCAAAGCCAAACATCTGTCCCCATGTCATAGGATAGGGCACATGGGAAAACATCTTTAACTCTCCCAACTGTACGGAAGTATCAAACCCTTCCATGCCATGGGAGAGCAGCATGACAAGGAATACGCTGCCCAGAAGGATCAGGGAACCTGCCAGCGCCACCAGATAGGCTGCGGCCACTTTTGCCCTGGGGCACCGTTTCCTGCCCTGACTGCCCGTAAGGATCAGCGCGTCCATCCCTATCGCATATTCCTGCGAAAACACGGGTACCAAAACCACTATGATGACATAGCCCCACAGTATAAAAAGGTTGAGCAGGACATATATCGTTTTTTCATAATTATCAAAATATCCCAGATGCAGGCTCTCGGCCTGATCTCCATAGACCTCCTCCGGAAGGACTCCGTTATAGCTTCCGTCTACTTTCCTGAAATCGTCCAGCATGTCATAAAGGCTGTTATGATCATAACTCCCCTGCGCTTCAGGATCCATGCCCTGACGCATCATCATCTCTTTGGAAAACAGAAAAGTTTCTATGATCTCCCGCACCTTTTCCACGGTCAGGGAGCCCTTGTACTGCCCGGCGATCTCCTTGTTCCTGGCGATGCCCTCAATTCCTTCCCGCTCCACCCATTGGTGGTTTATCTCTTCCCGCACAACCACATATCCGGGAAAGACCCAGTTGTAAACCATAAGCAGCGTCATGGACAACATTATCCCCAACGCCGCCCACGCGATCGGCTTACGCAGGATCTTTGACAGTTCAAATCCAATCATTTCACGCATTTTTCCCTCATTTCCGCGCTGCTCTTTGCGCATAACGAGTTTATGTCAAGCAGCGCACGTCCACAGCCAAAACTTCCGCTTCCCTTTCTCTTAAGCCTGCTCCGCAAAATAATACAGGTACAGATCTTCCAGGTTCGGTTCCACCGCCCAGGCCGTATCCAACGGTTTTTCCCCGCTGATGATCCGAAGTACCGTCTCTTTCCCATCCGCCCGAAGATTGCTCACATTACAGCTTTCGATCAGGGCTTCCGCCTGCCCGTCCGAAACCCTGCACTCCCAAACCTTTCCGTCAATGGTGTGTATGATCTCATCCGGCCTGCCCTGATGGAGAAGTTTTCCCTTCCGCATCACCAGGATCTCCCCCGCTATGTATTCCACGTCGGATACGATATGGGTGGACAGCAAGACGATCTTGTCCCTGGAAAAAGCGCTTATCAGGTTTCGGAAGCGCACACGTTCTTTGGGATCCAGTCCGGCTGTGGGCTCATCCAGCACCAACACTCTCGGGTCATTCAACATAGCCTGGGCGATCCCCAGCCGCTGCCTCATGCCTCCGGAAAAAGTCTTGATCTTTCTGTCCTTTACCGGCAGCAGCCCTACCCGATCCAGCAATTCCAGAGCCCGCTCCTTTGCGTAGCCTCTGGATAACCCTTTTATCGCAGCCATATACAGCAGAAATTTAAGTGCGCTGAAATCCGGGTAATAGCCGAAATCCTGTGGCAGATAGCCCAGAATGCTCCGATACTGATCGCCGCACTCCCAAATACTTTGGCCGTTATAGGAGATCCGGCCTGAAGTCGGAGCCAGGATGTCGCAGATCAACCGCATCAATGTGGTTTTTCCCGCGCCGTTCGCCCCCAACAGCCCATAGACCCCGGTGGTCATTGTCAGGGAAAGATCATTTACTGCAGGATTGGTTCCATACAGCTTGGTAAGATTTTCTATTCTCAGTTCCATGAAACGGGCTCCTTTCTATAAATTTCATAATATTGTGTGGAACAAAGCCGGTAAGCATTCCGCAGCAACAACAGCAGTGACGCAAGAGTAGCCGCAAGGACGGCGCCCTGGATCCATTCGGATACCGTTTCCGGCAGCGGAAAACGCGTCAGGCTGATCATCCCCAGAGGCATCAGGCAAGCCGCCGTCAGGCCAACGGCCTCGCCCCCGTTTCCAAAATGCCGCAATATCAGGAGACAGAACGCCGCCGTGAGAAAAAAAGGCAGCAGCACATAGAGCGCATACTCCCACAGTACCCCTCCCCGCCTGCAAAACACCGCCAGAGAGCAGCTCAGCACGATCAAGTCCACGCCGCTCAGGATACAGAGCCGAAACAACAAGAGCCGGGGCAGGTTATAGCGGCAGGCCGCCTCCATCTCCCACATATTATGGCTGTAGACCCGGTACAGTTCCCGGAAAAACGGGAGCGCCAGTCCCGGCACCAGGCAGATGGTGTACGCGGCTTTATGCAGGTATCCGCTCTGGTAATCCAGGAGGAACAAAAACACAGGCACACACACCTGGACCAGCCACATCCGATGGGAAAAATAAGAAAGCTGCGTCAACACCAATTTAGGGAAGGACGGGACATCCCGATAATCCATGTTCCGCACATCCCGGCCCAACCGCGCCAGGGTCTCTTTTTTTCTCTCTTCCCTCTCTGTATCCGGCGGAATATTCTGCAGCAGGATCTTCCCGACATCTTTCCACATCTCTCTTTCCCTTTTCCTCATGCCTATACCCCCTGTGCGCCTCCGGCGCACATCCATTCCCGTTTTACACATTTCTTTTTCCAGTTACAACAGCCCGCTCTCCCGCAATCGCTCCCGGAGCCCTTTGATTCCGGCCCGAAGACGGGTCTTTACCGTGGAGAGGGGCGCTCCCGTGATACGCGCGATCTCCCGCTGGCGATAACCCTGATAAAAAAAGAGTATGATCACTTCCCTCTGGACCTCCGGCAGGCCGTCAAGGGCGCCCTGGATCAGCAGCCTTGTTTCCACCTGGCCTTCCTGGGATACGCCGGACGCCATCTCGGCCGCCTCCGCATTCTCTTCATAAGAAATATCCCGGTTCCCGCTTTTTCGATGGTAATCCCGGCACACATTCAGGGCGATCCGGAATAGGTAAGCTTTAAACCGCTTTCGCTCCGCATAGCTGTCCAGGAACCGCATCAGGTGATAAAAAGTCTCCTGGGCACAGTCGCAGGCAGCCTGCTCGCTGCCGGTATGATAATAACAATACCGGAATACATCATCGTAATATTTTTCCGCAAGCTGCCCAAACAGAGCCTTATCGCCCTGACGGATACGCTTTATCATCTCGTGATCCTGCAAAGTACCCCCTTCCCGGAAACCTCTGTCCCATTTTTCCTGTCATAACTTTCAGAAAGCTTTCTATATAGATAACGTTTTACAGGGCGAAAAGGTTTGCCCCCAAATAAAAAATCCGGAGCTTAAATGCTCCGGACCATTTCTTTCACCAGCGCCGCCGAATGCTTTGCCGCGGCGGCTTCAAAGACAGGATATTCTATTTCCGAGCTGTCGTCCGCCTTGTCGGAGATGGCCCGTATAATGACGAAGGGAACGCCGTTGAGATAGGCGCCATGCGCGATGGAAGCGCCCTCCATCTCGGTACAATCTCCGGCAAACTGCCGGATCAGGCGGTTCTTTACCTCCTTGTCAGAGATGAACTGATCGCCGCTGACCACCCGCCCGAATACAGCGCTGATATCCGGATTCACTTTCTCGCAGGCGGCCTTTGCCAGCTCCTTCAGCCTCTTATCCGCGGGAAATTCCCGCCTGCCCAGCTGAGGCACCTCCCCGGGCTGATACCCGAAAATGGTAGCGTCCACATCATGGTGCAGCGCATCGTCTGAGATCAAAATATCCCCGATATCCAGTTTCGGATTCAGAGATCCGGCCACGCCCGTATTGATAATATGCGTGACCTGAAACAGATCCACCAGCATCTGTACACACAGCGCCGCATTTACCTTTCCTACACCGCTGCGGACGATGACCACCTCCGCCCCGTTCAGCGTTCCCTCAAAAAACTCCATCCCGGCCTTCTTTTTCACCTGGGAGGCCGTCATCTCCGCCTTCAGAGATTCCACTTCCAGCTCCATGGCGCCAATAATTCCGATCTTACTCATACCGTTATGATTCCTTTCGTTGATCTTTCCGCATTTCCCGCCAACTCCATGGTCCCGCCCCGCGAGACCTCCTGATCCCAGCGCGGGACACGGGCGTCCTTCTTGGTTCTCTCTGACGAAGCCCCTTCACTGCGGATAGACCAGCCGGCTCTCATCGATGACATACAATACCTGATCCAAATATTTTTTCGCCAGATACTTGGCCATGCCCAGGTTCATGTCCAGATAATTGCCGCAGTCCTTTGGATCCGCACCGGGAACCTGCCCCTCGAAATCCCGGATAAATTCATACATTTCCCGCATCAGGGGAACAATGTCCGCAGAACTGTAATCTCCTGCCAGAAGCAGGTAAAATCCGGTCCGGCAGCCCATGGGGCCAAAATAAATGGTCTTGTCCTTATATTGGGGATGATTGCGAAGGAATGTAGCGCCCAGATGCTCGATGGTATGTACTTCCGCCGTATTCATCACCGGCTCCTCGTTAGGGCTTGTCATACGCAGGTCGAAAGTCGTGATTACCTCCGTGCCTACCGTGTCTTTTCGGGATACATAAACTCCCGGCTGCAGCTTGATATGGTCTATGGTAAAGCTTGCGATTTTTTCCATCCTGATTTCCTTTCCTGCCGTTTTACGAGCATTTTACACCTCCCTGCGGTCTCAGGGATTTACCACGTTTCGCTCCTCTCCCCGCAGAAACGCCTCTATGTTTTTATACGCTTCCTCGACACATCTTGTCCGGGCTTCCACGCTGGCCCAGGCGAGATGAGGCGTGATGATCAGCCTGCCGCTGTCCTTGATCCGGCTAAGGGGATTGCTCTCCTCCAGGGGTTCCTGCTCCACCACATCCAGCCCCGCAGCCGCGATCTCTCCCTCCGTCAGGGCCCGATACAGATCCGCGTTATTTACCACAGGCCCTCTGGCTACATTGATCAAAACCGCCGTTTTTTTCATCTTTTTTAGAGCCGTTTCCTCTATGAAATTTCGGGAAAGCTCGCTCAAAGGACAGTGCAGGGAAAGGAAATCGCTCTGAGATAACAAGGTGTCCTTATCTACCCTGTCATATTCGGCGCAGTCGCTTTTTCCGGTAATGGAATAAAAGATCACCCTGCACCCGAACGCGGAGGCAATCTTTGCCACCCGTCTGCCGATATTTCCCATACCCACAATGCCCCATGTTTTTCCCTCAAGCTCCGTAAACGGCAGGTCAAAGTTGGAAAACCTGTCCTGTGCGCTATACTCGCCGGATTTTACATACTCGTCATAATGTATCAGTTTTTGGCTTAAAGCCAGCGCCAGGGTAAAGGTATGCTGAGCGACCATGCCCGTGCAGTAATCCCGCACATTGGCCACCCGGATCCCCCGGGAGCTGCAATACTTCAGATCACAATTGTCAAACCCCGTGGCAAATTCACAGATGAGCTTCACCTTCCGGGCATCCCTCAGTGTTTCCTCCCGCAGGGGCGATTTGTTGGCAATCACGATGTCCGCGTCCTTTACCCTCTCCCGCACTTCATCGGGAGTCACCGTGTTGCGGTAAACCGTCACTTCCCCAAAATCGCCGATGCAATCCACAGACACATCGGTGCCCACACTGTTCCTCTCCAAAATTACGATCTTCATAGCATCTCTCATCCCGCAGCCATACCATAAAAGCGCTTTCCACGCCTCAAACCATCCGTCTTATTTCAATCTTGCCAGAAGAGCCTCTCTCTGCTCCTCATAGCCGGGCTTGCCCAGCAGCGCAAACATATTCTTCTTATAGCTTTCCACACCGGGCTGATTAAAGGGATTCACACCCAGCAGGTATCCGCTGACTCCACATGCAAACTCAAAGAAGTAGAACAGCTCGCCGAGATAGAACTCATTCACCTCGGGGATATTCACCATAAAGTTTGGCACCTGGCCGTCGGTATGAGCCAAAACAGTTCCGTTCATGGCGCTCTTGTTCACAAAATCCACCGTCTTTCCGGCAAGATAATTCAAACCGTCCAGATCAACAGGCTCCGTCCCGATGATGATCTCCTCCCGGGAGGTCTCGACATTCAGCACAGTCTCAAACATGAGCCTTGAACCGTCCTGAATGAACTGTCCCATGGAGTGCAGATCCGTGGTCAGGTCAACGCTTGCAGGGAAAAGCCCTTTCTTGTCCTTGCCCTCGCTCTCGCCGTACAGCTGTTTCCACCACTCGGACACATAGTGCAGGGCCGGCTCATAGTTTGCCAGGATCTCAACGCTCTTTCCCTTGCGCAGCAGGATATTCCGCAGGGCGGCATACTGCAGCGCGTCATTGTTCTCAAAATCATTTTCCAGCGCACGTTTTCTTCCGCTGGCAGCGCCCTCCATCAGCTTGTCGATATCCGCGCCGCTGACTGCGATAGGCAGCAGGCCCACGGCGGTAAGTACGGAGAAACGTCCTCCTACATCGTCAGGCACTACGAAGGTAGCGTACCCTTCCTCGTCAGCCAGATGCTTCAGGCTTCCCTTCGCCTTGTCGGTAGTGGCATAGATCCTCTTTGCCGCGCCTTCCTTGCCGTACTTCTTTTCAAGTATCTCCTTAAATACCCGGAACGCGATGGCAGGCTCCGTAGTGGTGCCGGACTTGGAGATCATATTGACAGAAAAGTCTCTATCGCCTACTACATCCATCAGATGTTTCAGATATGTGGAGCTGATGGAATTTCCGCAGAAATAGATTTCAGGGGTCTTTCTTTGGTCCTTCCCCAGCACATTGTAAAAGCTGTGGCTCAAAAATTCGATGGCCGCCCGGGCGCCCAGATAGGAACCGCCGATACCGATCACAAGCAGGACCTCCGAATCGCCCTGGATCTTTTTCGCCGCCTCCTTGATCCTTGCAAACTCCTCCTTGTCATAGTCAACGGGAAGATCGATCCAGCCCAGAAAATCGTTCCCCGCGCCGCTCTTTGACACCAGCACCTCTTTCGCGTCCAGCGTCAGCTTCTTCATGTAGCCGATCTCCTCCTGTGAGATAAAAGATCCTGCCTTGGAATAATCGAAAGTAACCTGTTTGCTCATATTCTCGCTCCTTTTCCCAGATCTCCGCCCGGGCGTCCCGCTCCCGATCCGTGATCTGCTTTTGTCCTAAGTGTAACAAAGATAAATGGCAAATTCAAGAAAAAAGTATCCGATGGGATTTAAAATATGTAACGGCTCCGCCCTCGCCATTCGCAAAGCCGCGCTGTGCGCCTGCGTCATAACGCCAGAAATTCCCGAAGCAGCGTTTCCAGTTCTTCTCCCGAGGACGCCTGCCCTGTCTCCTCCGGCTCTTCCGGCTCCTGTCCGGTATGTCCGGCCTCCGGCCGATTCTCCGCCAGACGCTCCGCCACAGCCAGCAGGTCGCGCTTTTCCTCCGGGCTAAGCCGGTTCCGGATCGGCATCACCTCCACTGTCCGCTTTCCTTTTTCCTGGTCCCGGGGGCCGGCCTTTTCTCCCTTTAAGCCTCCCGCGACGTTTCCCCGCCTGGATCGTCCCGGCCCGCCGTCAAATATTTCTTCCCCGTAGAGCATCTCGATATCCTGTCTTGTCACATCGATCCTTGGCGAAAGATGGTTTTCCAGATAATCCACCAGGTTGACTTTAAGTACGCGCTTTCTTCCCTTTACATCCACCACTGTGGACACGGAAAAATACAGATACAATCCCAGCAGGCTCACTATATAAAACGGCAGGATCTCCCCCAGCGTCTTTCCGGCGCTAATGCTCTTGCTGATACCCACGCCGGAAAACACTACCGACAATAGCATCGCCTGTCCGGATAGATGGTACATCAGGCTGAAGGACATCGGCCCGAAACTGAGCCTGTTCAGGAACTTGTCCACAAATACCGGGATATTTGCCACACCGTTGCTGAGCTGATAGCAGTTGGCAAATTTCAGCTTGCACTGCTTCAGCGTCTTGTTTCTGGTAGTTGCCATGTTGTCCGCTTCCCGAATCATATTCTGATAGAGCAGGCCCAGAAAGATCCTCAAAAAGAGACTTAACACCAGGCAGCCCAGCATGAGCCCTGAGATCAACTTTTCTTCCATTAAAATCGTAAACATACGGGAACACCTCTCCTTCCGGTGGATTTCTTTCATTTTATACCAATCAGAAGCCGATTTATAGAATTTTTCATCGTCAAGTTCCTGCATTCCGTGACACCCTGCGTCAGGCTGTGCGCACTTCTGACAGAATGCCCCATATCTCTCCGGCACTTTGCGCCTATCTTTGCTCATAAGATGGCGCTCCCTCAGCCGCCAGACATGACGGAAAATTCGTGCGAGCACGATTTTCCGTCAAATCAGGCGGCTGGCTGAACTGTTACCATAAAGCTGACATTTTACACCTGCCATATTGACAAATTTTCAGACAAAGATAAAATAGTAGGTAGAAATTTTATGAATGGCAGGAGACATTTATGCGCAAGAAAATACTGATACTTTTGGGGGCCGTGCTGTTTCTTACAGCGGCCGTGCTAGGGGGGATAAAGCTCTATCGAATACATCTGCGCGACCAGTCAGGGATCCTTCTCGCCTTTGATGACTACAACGAGCCTACCTGGCGGGAGGCGATGGATCTTTTCGACGAATACGGTATTAAAGTCACCTTTTTTATGAACCTTACCGAGCCGATAGATTTCTGTTACGAGATAAAGGAACGGGGCCATGAGATCGCTTATCACGGCGCGTATCACCTCTCTTTTCCGGATCTGACGGAGGAGGAGGTCTACGCCAATGCCATCGCGCCCCTGGAGCTCTTTCGGGAAAAGGGGATCGAAATCACGACCTTTGCCTATCCTTACGGAAGCCACACCGACGAGCTGGACGAGCTGCTGCTGCAGCATTACAATATACTTCGCGGCGCCTATCACAAGGAGATCAATCCCAAATATAAAATGCGCCACGGCTTTGTGGAGGCGATGCCCATTGACAACCATTATTACCCTACCCAGGAGGATTTTGAGGCCGCGATCGACGAAGTGTTAAACGAACTTTCCCAGACCAAAGGCGTCGTAGCCTGTCTTTACACCCATGTGATTTCCGACGGTGCGGATTGGGGCATTGACTGGGCGAAACTGGAATATCTTATAAAGAAAGCGGATGAGATGGGCTTACAGTTCTACACCTTCAAGGAACTACAGGAAAACTGATACATAAATGCAGACAAATAACACAAACTAGAAAGGACATGCAGACAGGTGATTCATTATGAAGTATAAGACACAGGGAACTTGCTCACAGGAAATCGAAGTAGAATTAAAAGACGGCGTTATCGACTCTGTATCCTTTATCGGCGGCTGCAACGGCAACCTTCAGGGTATCAGCGCCCTGGTAAAGGGAATGAAGCCCCAGGAGGCGATCGCCCGGCTCAAGGGGATCCGCTGCGGCATGAAGCCGACCTCCTGCCCGGACCAGCTGGCACGTGCGCTGGAAAGCATGATTTAATGCTGCTGTTTCCCGCAGATCTCAAAGAAAATGGGGTATGGTTATGAAAAAAATCGTTCTGACCGGAGGCGGAAGCGCCGGACACGTAACACCGAATATCGCCCTGCTTCCCGCCTTAAAAGACGCCGGCTATGAAGTAACATATATGGGTTCCTACGACGGTATCGAAAAAAAGCTTATCGCCGACTTTGACATTCCCTATGTAGGCGTTTCCACCGGAAAATTCCGGCGCTATCTGGATCTCAAGAATCTAACAGATCCTTTTCGGGTAATAAAAGGATTTGGGGAAGCCCGAAAATTTTTAAAGACTTACCAACCCGACGTAGTGTTTTCCAAGGGCGGCTTTGTCAGCGTTCCCGTGGTGCGGGCTGCCGCCTCTATGGACATTCCCTGCATCATCCACGAATCCGACATGACGCCTGGGCTTGCCAACAAGCTATGTATTCCTGTAGCCCGGAAGGTTTGCTGCAATTTCCCGGAGACGCTGAAGCTGCTTCCGGCCTCCAAGGCCGTTTTAACCGGTTCCCCTATTCGCGCGGAGCTCTCCCAGGGAAATAAGCTGTCCGGCCTTAACATGTGCGGTTTCACCGCCAATGATCCCGTCATCATGGTGATCGGCGGAAGCCTGGGCGCCGCTAACGTAAACAAAGCCGTGCGGGAAGCCCTGCCTGGACTTTTGAAAGATTTTCAGGTAGTCCATCTCTGCGGAAAAGGAAAAGTGGATAACCTTCTTCTGAACACTCCCCGCTACAAACAGTTCGAATACATCAAAAGCGAACTGAAGGATCTCTTTGCCATGGCGGATCTGGTGATCTCCCGGGCGGGAGCCAACGCCATCTGTGAACTCCTCGCCCTGAAAAAGCCAAATATACTCATCCCCCTTCCCGCCTCCAGCAGCCGGGGAGACCAGCTGCTAAACGCGCAATCTTTTGAGGCCCAGGGTTTTTCCATCGTACTCAATGAGGACGACCTGACGCCCGAGCTGCTCACGGACAAAGTACATGAACTTTACTTTACCAGACAGACCTATCACGATGCCATGAGCAAAAGCGGGCAGATGGACTCTATCCTTACGATCATGAACCTGATCCAGGAGGCGGCTGAACAGCCACGGTAAAACGCCTTTTACTTGACACTATTGTCATATTGTGCCCTTTCCCCGCCAATATACTTCGGACGTGTCCGGGCACACACCACATGGGCGTCTCCTATCTCGCTCACGCGGATCCGCACGGGAACCGCTACGTCTCTCAGATGCATCCCGATCAGAGTATCGCCGATATCTATGCCCGCGTGTGCTTTTATATGCTCGACCGCCACCGGGCAGTCAAAGGCGTTGTACGCCGCCGTCGCAAAAGAACCGCCGGCTTTAGGCTGGGGAACCACGTTCACGACCTCATACCCGTAGCGGTGCGCCGCTTCTTTTTCCAGAATCAGCGCCCGGTTCAGATGTTCGCAGCACTGGGCCGCGAGATAGACGCCCGCCTCCTGGGTAGCCTGGTACAGCCCTCCAAACACGGCCTCTGCCAGCTCCGGGCTGGAAAATGTGCCAATAGTGACACCGCCCACCTCGCTGGTCGAACACCCGGCCACAAGGATCTGCCCTTCCTCCAGCCTGGCAATATCCAGAAGTTCTTTGGCCGCCCTATATGCCTCTTCACCGATCATCGTCACTTCTTCTGTCATATCTTCTCCATTTCTGCGCTGTCCGCCGCGCATAACGAGCCTGGTCCATAGCTTCGACGGATATGGACCTCCGCCATCTGAGCCGCCGCGTCAGTGCTCACCGATATATCTTACTTCACCGGGCTTCACTGTAAGAATGCCCTCTTTCGTGCTCACCCATACCTCCACACAGGTAGGATTGCGCATCGTAAGGCCATCTGCGGAAAATTCCTGTTTTCGGGTAGCTTCTATGTAAGTACAGATCTCTATGTTGGAAGCATACCAGATATCCTCCCTGCCTTTCATTTTTTCCACAAAGGCTTCTATGACACTCCAGTCGCCGGAATTGCCGAACTCATAGCTGTGTCCCCATACATACATAAGCGGCAGCTCATAATATCCCTCTACCTTCAGGAACCGATCTCCCAGCTCCAGCAAATGATTGTCATGATGGCAGGTGGGATGCCAGGCCAGGAAATCAGCCGGAGGGAAAAACCCGCCTGTTCCCTGCACAGTGCGGGAATACTTGATGCCGAGCTTCTTCGCCGTATCCATCACATCCCCGTTATAGCTTCCAAAAGCGTAAGACAACCCCTGCACGAGACCCCCCGTCAGCTTTTCCAGCGCCTTTCTGTCCTCCTGCAATTCCAGGACAAGCTGCTCCAGGGACAGCGTAACGGGATTTCTGTGCTGTACGCCATGACAGGCAATTTCATGCCCTGCATACACCTTTCCCAGCTCTTCCTTTCCCACGTAAAAGGAACCGTTCCCTCCCTCCTCCAGATTACCGGAATTCAGGTGAAAGGTAGCTTTCATCCCCGCGCTCCGAAACAGCTCCGCCAGCCTCCTGTCAAAAATCTGTCCATCGTCGTAGCTAAACGTAAGCGCCTTCCGCTTTCCCTGTGGATATACAAATCTCATATTCCCTCTCTTTCCGCCCGAAACCGCGCTGAGGATCCCGGAACATTCGGATATTCCCTTCTCCTGCCGCGGGAGCATAAACTTCCAGGTGCCGCCGGCAGACCTCGATCTCCCGGTTTTCCTTAATGATAACACAATATGCCGAAAAAACAACACTCTTTTCAACCATGTGGAATATAGTAGATAGAAGCTTAATATAATACAAGAGGTGCTATATGCAGCTGTTGCCTTCTCTCCTGTTCGGCGTTTCCGCCAGCCTTGACGCTCTTCTGGTGGGTACCGGCTTCGGACTTCGCGGAGTGCATATCAGACTGTGGCAAAACCTTTTCATCAGCCTGACCGCGCTGGCAGGCACCTGCCTGTCCGTCAGCCTTGGAGGGCTCCTGACGCCGCTCCTGCCACCCATGCTCGGCAGCTGCGCTGGCAGCCTGATCCTAATGCTCCTTGGAATCTATTACATCACCAAAGGAGTCCTGGCGGTCCTGCAAAACCGTACACCGGAATGCCCCTCGGAAAAAACCATTTCCCAGCTGATCTCCACAGAACAGGCACCTCCCTGTCTGACGATATCGCAGGTCCTCCTTTTGAGCGTGAGCCTGTCAGCCAACAATCTTGGGATCGGCCTGAGCGCCAGTATGGCGGGCCTGACATTACTTTCCGCCGCCACTGCCACCGGCGTCTGCTCCGTACTCTTCCTCAGTCTCGGCAACTGCCTTGGCCGCAGCAGGTTTCCGCGGCTGATTGGAGACCTGGCGGATCCCGTTTCCGGCCTCCTGCTCATTGTGCTGAGCCTGATCCAACTCTTTTTCTGAAACCTGCTGCCGCAGTTCTCAAAAATCGGCGAAAAGGGCTTTCCCGTTTCGCCATACATAACTCACCTCACCGTTTTCAAAGCCATGTACAGACTTTCAAAGCCGTGTGCAGATTCGACCCCTTCCGGCGTATAGATCCCGCCGTTCCAGGAAATACTACCTGCAATTCCAGTCAAATACCCCCCGCAGCAGCCGCCTGATGGCCATGCAGTCACGTTCCAAAGCAGACAGCGCCCGCTTTTACTGCCCGTGAGAATCAATAAAGGAGAAACCGCTCCTATGAACCTATCCTCAAATTTAAACGAAAATATAAAATACCTGAACGAAAATCTACCTTTAGGGCGAAGCTTTGACCTGATGGGCAGGACGCTGAAACTCGGAAAGACCGACGCTTTTTTTCTGGGCGTAAACGGCTTCTGCAAGACGGAAGTCCTTCAGCAGATCTTTTCAGACCTCCAAAACCCCCTATATATGGCGGATGACCTCGTCGTCGATATTGCGGATTATGTCAATTCCAAGATCGGTTACGCGCAGGTCAGCCTTACAGAAAGCTGGGAATCTGTTTTCCGAAATGTGCTGAGCGGCCCCGCCGCTCTCTTTATCGACGGTTTTGCACAGGCCGTACTCATCGACGCCCGGACCTATCCCACCAGGGGGATCTCGGAGCCTGATCTGGAAAAAGTCACAAAAGGCTCCCGGGACGGCTTCGTAGAAACACTCCTTTTTAACGCAAACCTGATCCGCAGGCGGGTACGTTCTCCCAGGCTCTGCTTTTCCATACACAGCACAGGCACGGAAAGCCATACGGATATAGCCATCGCATACCTGGAAGATACCGTGAACCAAGAATTGCTGAAACTGCTCTCCAAAACAATAGATTCCCTGGACGTCACATCCCTGACCATGGGCGCCAAAAGCCTGGAGGAATTGCTGCTGCCAAAGCACTGGTGGAACCCGCTTCCCGGGATCCAGATGACGGAACGCCCGGATGTGGCGTGCAGCTATCTTTTGGAGGGCCATATCCTGGTTCTTGTGGATAACTCGCCCCTGGTGATCATCCTGCCCTGCAGCATCTTCCAATTTACCCAAAGCCCGGAGGATTATTACAACAGCCCTCCGGTGGGCGCATATTTTCGCCTGGTACGCTTTCTGTGCATACCGGTGAGCCTGCTCCTTATGCCCCTGTTTCTCCTCCTTGCCGCATATTACACCGATTTTTCTCTGAAAATAGGGCTTTTGTCTGAAGCCGCCGCTCCATCGCAGGTGTTTTTCTATGTGATGACAGTAGAGTTTCTGCTGGATCTGTTTAAATATTCCTCCGCCCTCAGCTCCGGGAAATTTTCCGGTTCCCTTTCACTGATCAGCGGGCTGATCATCGGGGATATCGCCGTAAATCTCCACTGGGCATCCGTGGAGGTACTGTTTTACGCGGCGGTCACTCTTTTAGCTTCCCTTTCCATAAACGGCACGGAATTTGCCGACGGCCTGCGTGTCTATCGCATTTTTCTGATCCTGGCAACGGGCTTTTGGGGGCTCTGGGGATTTCTGGCCGGCCTGGCGCTGATCCTTCTGTCCATCGTCACAACCCCTACCTTCGGCGGTTTCAGCTACCTCTGGCCCCTGTTTCCGTTCAACGGCAAAGCCCTTGGCAGACTCCTCTTCCGCAGCCCTACTCCAAAGGCTCAGCCAACATCGGTTTGGAGCCGGGGAAAGGTTCACGATAAAAAATAGCCCGCCGGATCAAACGCCCTGCCTTTGGCAAAAAGACGGCATACCAAAAGCCGCAGCTCCAGGTTTCTCTGGAACTGCGGCTTCAAAGAGCGATAGACGGGACTCGAACCCGCGATTTCCACCTTGGCAAGGTGGCGCTCTACCAACTGAGCCACTATCG
>CANPYT010000005.1 GCA_947588705.1 uncultured Acetatifactor sp.
TCGGAGGTATTCAAAGGACTGAATCAAAAAACAGGTGATTTGATCAGCATTATTGTTTCCCATTGTCTTGCAGGAGCGACGACTGCGGACAAAGTCATATTTCTTAATAATGGAAAACTAGTAGGATTAGGAACGCATAAAGAATTAATGGAATCTATTGAAGAGTACAGGGAATTTTATAATCTTCAAAAGGAGCACTATGTGTGATGAACCTGCCGCAAGAAAGCAAGAAGGTATTATCTGAATCTTGCGGAGAGCAAGAAACGTACTATAAATAACCGCAAGGTCATCAAGCAATAGCAGCAGTATGTTGTCAGAGACTTCAGGTACGTGGAGTATCTGCTTTCGAAAGGCGCTGAGCTTTTGGACAGGCGCCGTCGGCGCCGACAATCATCAGTCAGGGAATTGGGAATGATGCATTTCACCGATTGCCGCTCTGATTGCATCAGGGAGTTGGTTTTGATGTTTTATGAAAGAAAAACGGAGGTTTGTATGAAGAAGAGGCTGCTTGGAAAGACAAAACTTATGGTAAGCGAGATCGGATTCGGAGGTGAGTGGCTGGAACGCCACCCGGAGGAGGAATCCGTAGAACTTCTGCGGTATGCGGGGGAACAGGGGGTCAACATCATCGACTGCTGGATGCCAGACCCGAAATCCCGGGATATTATCGGGAAGGCTATGTTGGGCAACCGGGAAAACTGGTATGTGCAGGGGCATCTGGGGTCTACCTGGCAGAACGGCCAGTATGTGCGCACCCGGGATATGCGTTATGTGAAGCCCGCATTTGAGGATCTGCTTAGGAGGCTGCGGACGGATTATATTGATCTTGGCATGATCCACTATGTGGATACGGAGGAAGATTGGAAGTTCCTTCAGGATTCCGCGTTCATGGAGTATGTAAGGGAACTGAAGGAAAAGGGCGCGATCCGGCACATCGGCATGAGTTCCCACAACCCCGAGGTATCGAAGCTGGCCGTCCGCTCGGGTCTGATAGAGATGCTCCTTTTCAGCATCAACCCCGCGTTTGACATGCTTCCTGCGGGAGAAGATTTGGATAACCTGCTCTCGGAGGGTTATCAGTACGATCAGGAACTCTCCGGCATTGACGCCGGCCGGGCGGAATTATACAGACTGTGTGAAGAAAACAATGTGGGTATTACGGTTATGAAGGGGTTTGCGGGAGGCAGGCTGTTTGACGAAAAACGCTCGCCCTTCGGAGTGGGCCTTTCCCCGGTGCAGTGCATCCATTATGCCCTGACCCGCCCCGGGGTATCCTCTATTCTGTGCGGCTTTGATTCCAAAGAACAGGTGGATCAGGCGGTATATTACGAGAGCGCCTCGGATGGGGAAAAGGATTACGCCTCCGTCCTTGCAAACGCGCCCTTCCATTCTTACAGAGGGGAATGTACATACTGTGGCCACTGCAGGCCCTGTGCGGTCAACCTGGACATCGCCATGATCAATAAATATTATGACCTCGCGTCGATGCAGCGGGAGGTTCCCGCGACGATCCGATCCCATTATGAGCTGTTGGAACACAAGGCGTCGGAGTGCATTGGCTGTGGTGCCTGCGAATCCAGATGTCCTTTTGGAGTGCCCGTGGCGGAGAGAATGAAGAAAACGGCGGAATTATTCGGGTGTTAAGGGGAGGCATACAAAAAACAGAGGAAAAACAGAGAAATCAAACGACAGGAAGGGAGTATTTATGGAACCGATGGATCTGATACGGGATAAGTTTTCACAGGACTGTTCGATTGAGACGGTGCTTCACTTGGTCATGGAGCATTTCGGCCTGTCCCGGGAGGAAGCGCAGGCTGAGATCGATGGGTACTTTGAAATTGTGGAGGGATACAGTAAATAAAGAGATAACGATTTTACGGCTGAGCTATTACATTTCTTCATGTTTGAGAGGTATCATGTTAGGTGTCGGGTGGACAAGTGTTTGACAAATCGGTTTTCAAGGAGATATGGAAATGGTCTATTATGATAAAAATGGGATTGTAGTTCGGGATCTGCAGCAGAGCGACGCCCAAATCATTACAGATGAAGAAATCGCGCAGGGCTGGGATGCGACAATAGACAAATATGAAATGCGGCTGAAGCATCAGGCCGAGGGCAAAGCGGTCGCATTGGTTGCCGAATGGAATGGGAATGTTGCCGGATACATCAACGTTTATCCCGATGCCAAAAGTGGCGCGTATGCAGATCGGGGGTATGCGGAGATCGTTGACTTCGGCGTTCTGGAGAAATATAGGTGCAGAGGAGTCGGCAGCAAGCTCATGGATATTGCGGAACAGATCGCGTTCTCTTATTCGGACGTGATTTACCTCGGAGTCGGACTGCACAGCGGATACGGAAGCGCCCAGAGAATGTATGTCAAGCGCGGATATATCCCGGACGGCAGCGGCGTCTGGTATAAAGACCAGGTATGTGAGCCGTACCACGATTGCTGTAATGACGATGATCTTGTACTGTATTTATCGAAACATAGAAAGTAAATCCCAGGTGTGGCGGATTGTGCTTCAGAACCGCAGCTTGGCAGATGATTTTATCGGCAGGTTTCCACTTTCCCTTGACACCTTCCACTTCTCTTGGTACAATTAGAAACAGATGTTGCGAAACATCAATTTCTAATTGCGGGGAGGATGAGGTCATGCCGGCAAAATGCAGATTTACAAAAGAAGAATTGGGAAATCCGAAAGATGGTGTCCGAGGAGGTTATCGGTTTAGCCGGAAAAACGAAGGGAGGCAGAACGGAATGATCTCTATATCGGATATTGTAAAATCTTATGGGAATTTTGGGAATAAAAATCAAGTTCTTAAGGGAATCAGCCTGCAGATCGCGGACGGAGATTTCGTTGTGATCCTGGGGGCGTCTGGTTCGGGGAAATCTACTTTTCTGAATGTCATATCAGGGCTTGAGCGCCCCGACAGCGGAAGTGTTGTATATGGAACAAGCGACATCACAAAACTTACCGATGAAAAATTGACGAAGTTCCGCAAGGACAATATTGGCTTTATCTTTCAGCAGTATTATCTTCTCCCGAACATGACAGTGGAAAAGAATGTGCGAATGGGGGCCGACCTTACCGGCAATCGGGAATTTAAGGAAATGATAACTGCCGTGGGGCTTGAAGATAAGACTGGGAAATATCCCAGTGAGCTTTCGGGCGGCGAGCAGCAGAGAGTTTCCGTTGCCCGCGCGCTTGCGAAAAAGCCCAAAGTGCTGTTCCTGGACGAGCCCACGGGGGCATTGGACGAACAGACCGGCCGGCAGGTGCTTGATTATATCTGCAGGCTGCATAAGGAATATGGCTTTACCATCGTGATGGTGACGCACAACCAGAACATAGCGGAAATGGCGAATACGGTCGTAAAAATGAACAGCGGAAAAATAGCGGCGGTCTATGCGAACGAAAAGCAAAAGACCGCCTATGAGATCGGATGGTGATCGTATGATAGTAGGAATGAAAGACACGGTGAAGTTGGTCGGCATTTCTGTGATTGCGGGTTGTGCTGTTTTCGTATGTACTCTGTTTCTGCATTACAACATGGACCTCGCAACAATGAAAGGCGAAATTACGACGCGGGCTGGTATGGCAATGTACCAGGCCCAGGTTTCAACGGGAAAGGTTACGGCTTCCGTTTCGGGCGGGTGCCTTGCGGCCACATCTGTTGTCATGCTTCTGTTCTATGTCAAGAATTACATAGATTCGCACGGCAGAGAGCTTGGGATATTGAAAGCGCTCGGGTATTCCGGCCTTAAAATCGCGAGGCATTTCTGGGTGTTTGGGCTGAGCGTTTTTGTCGGTTGTGCCCTGGGATACGGGGCGGCTTTTTTCTATCTGCCGTCATTCTATGAGCTGCAAAATGCCGGACATCTTTTCCCGGAAATAAAGGTGCGGTTTCACCCTCTTTTGGCGTTTTTCCTGGTCGGTGTGCCCGCGGTCAGTTTTTCGGCCCTGGCGGTCGCCTATGCCTGCCTGCGATTAAGGTGTCCCGTACTTGGCCTGCTGAAAGAAAAGCATGAGTATAAGGCGAAAATCCGCAGGAGAGAAACAAAAGATAAGCCTTTCCTGGAAGACTTGGCGGAGAGTACGGTCAGGGAAAGAAAAACGCTTGTTTTTTTCGTCACATTTTCGGCATTTTGTTTTTCGGCGATGGTGCAGATGTCAATGTCCATGAAAGACCTTTCAAGTAAAACGATGGCGGTCATGATGATGGCGATAGGCTTGATCTTGGCCTTTATAACCTTATTCCTCTCGCTCTCAAGCGTAGTAAAAGGAAACACGAAGACCATCGCTATGATGAGAGTATTCGGTTATTCATACAGCGATTGCGGCAAGGCCGTTCTCGGAGGCTACAGGCCGTTTGCTTACATCGGGTTTGTGATTGGCACGGTCTATCAGTACGCGCTGTTAAAGATCGCGGTAGGGATCTTGTTTGCGGATGTGGATAATATGCCCGAATACGGCTTTGATTTTAAAATCTGCGCGGTTACATTCGTCTTGTTTATCCTCGCCTATGAAGTCGTGATGTGCGGTTATTCTCAGCGGATAAAGAGATTGCCGCTGAAAAGCGTTATGATGGAGTGATGGAAGCAAGAGTGTTCCTTTTCTTTCGGCTCTTGGCAAAAAGACAGGGGCGTACCGCCGAATAGCGGGCCAGGACAAAAAAGGGAATTGCAGAATCGGCATATATTCCTTATAATGGAAAAGGGAAGGATTTGGTGTGGGAACACCACCGAAAGAAGGAGAAGGACCACGATGAAAAAGTCAGGAAATACGGGAAATGCCGGGGCCGCAAGACAGGGTACGGAGGAAGAGTATATCGTCCTGAACCGGCAGGAAGAGGAGACGGCGCCGGAATCCGGGGAGAGCAGCGATAAAACATGGGAAAACTATGCTGAGCTGGACAAGTATCAGTATTTTGACGCGAAACAGTGGAAGGAATCCATGCACATGCTGCAGTCTGTGATACGCGGGGGAGAAGGTCTGGTTGCCAAGGGCAAGGTAAAGCTGTATGACCTGAACACCGGATATGGGGAGAACAATGACGGCATGCTGGCCGAAGCCACAGGGGAGGGTATCGAAGGAAAGAAAAGCTTCCCCATGCGGATGGTGTTTTCCAGAGACAAAGTCCTCTATACCGACTGCGGATGTTCGCAGTGCCGCAAAAATTATTATTCCTATTACAGGAGGGAATACTGCTCCTATCTGGCGGGGTTGACCCAGCTGGCAGGGGAGTACCTGCGCGGGAAAAATGTAGGAGACGCCACGGATAAACGGGGATTGCTGCTGCTGTCCGCTTTTTTGGACCGGAGGGCAAACGATGTGGTCTCCGACGCCATGGGAAAAGCGGAACCTCTTTTGCTTCAGCCAAGGCTCGTCAGGCGCGGGGAAGAGCTGAATGTGTCTTTTAAGGTGGGCTCCGGCAGGATGTTTGTGGTGAAGAACCTGTTTGCTTTTTATAGAAACGTGCAGGACGGCGCAACGGAGGTCTATGGGAGCGGAACGAAAATAAATCATAGCCGGAACAATTTTGCGGAGAAGAGCCGCAGGTGGATCGATTTTATCGGCAGGATCGTCAGGGAAGAGGAGAACTTCGAGAGACGATTGCTGGAGGCGCGGACTTATTCCAAGAAAGCGCTTTCCAAGAGCAGTGAGTTTTTGCTTTTTGGGTGGAGGCTGGATGAATTTTATGAGCTGATGGAGGAGGAAGAGATCGAATTTGAGGATAAGGAGCTGGGGGAGAAGGGCCTTTTACATAGAAAAGAACAGAATCCCCGGGTGACTATGATTATCCGGAAAAACGCCATCAGCAGCAGGCTGGTGTTTCACGGGGTTGCGGTGGAGTGCAAGATGCCCTGTCTGCACTTTGGAGTCAGGACGGCATATTATATTCAGGAAAACGCGCTCTGCAGGATGCAGGAAGAATTTCGGGATCGCATCCGGGTGCTGACGGAGATGGAAAGGAACGGCAGTTTTTCCTTCCAGGTGGGAAGAAATTCCCTGACCCAGTTTTACCATAACGTACTGCCAATGCTGGAAGGCGCGGTGGATATCATAGAAGAAGGGCTGGACGGGATAGATTCTTATCTCCTTCCCCAGGCGGAGTTTGTTTTTCTGCTGGATGCCGAGGAGGGCAATATGAGCTGCCGGATCCATGCCAGGTACGGGGGCCGGGAGGTATCCGTCCTGGATCTTTTTGCGGAGGGCAGGGAAATAGAGCGCTTTCGGGATAGGGCGCGGGAAGAGGAGATCCTGTACCTGGCCGGCCAGTGGTTCCCGGCTTATGATCCCGATCGGCAGGAACTGCACTGTGAGCGCGATGAAGAAAAAATGTATCAGGTCCTGGACAAGGGCGTGGACATGCTTCTGGGCCTGGGGGAAGTACAGTGCACCAGGCGGTTCAGCGGTATGCATGTGAACCGCAGGGTGAAAATTTCTGTGGGGGTATCCGTGTCAGGGAACCTGCTGGACCTGAAGATCGCCACGGAGGATGTGCCCCCCGGCGAGCTTTTGGAGATCCTTAAGAGCTATCGGATGAAAAAGCGGTACCACCGTCTGAAGAACGGGGATTTCTTAAGCCTTGAGGATGATTCGCTGGGTACGCTTGACGAGATGATGGATACCCTGAGGATGTCGCCGAAGGAGCTGCTGAAGGAGAATATCCGGCTGCCTCTTTACAGGGCCTTGTACCTGGACAGGCTCCTGGAGAAGAATGAGGAAGTCTACGCGGTAAGAGACAGTTATTTCCGCGAGCTGGTGAGAAACTTTAAAGCGGTCAAGGACGCGGATTTCGAGATACCGGAGGCTCTTGCCAAGGTACTGCGGGGATACCAGATCACGGGCTATCGGTGGATGCGCACTCTGGATGCTTATCAATTCGGCGGCATCCTGGCGGACGACATGGGGCTTGGGAAAACGCTTCAGGCGATCGCGGTGCTGCTGGCGGCGAAGCAGGAGGGAGAAAAAGGAACTTCGCTCATAGTATCGCCGGCCTCTCTGGTGTACAACTGGGAGGAAGAGCTGCGCCGGTTTGCGCCGGAGCTTTCCTGCGGCATCATCGCCGGGAACCAGGAGGAGCGGGCAGAAAAGCTGGAGAACTGTGGGCAGTACGACGTGATCGTCACTTCCTATGACCTGCTGAAGCGGGATATCGCCAACTATGAGGGCAGGGAATTTGCGTTCCAGATCATCGACGAGGCCCAGTATATCAAAAACCATACGACCGCGGCTGCAAAGGCAGTGAAAGTGATAAAGAGCCGCACCCGATATGCGCTCACGGGAACGCCTGTAGAGAACAGGCTCAGCGAGCTGTGGAGTATTTTTGATTATCTGATGCCGGGGTATCTCTATGGGTATGAGACGTTTAAAAAGGAGCTGGAGGCCCCTATCGTGCGCAGGGAGGAACAGGCGGCCCTGGAAAGGCTGCAGCGGATGACGGCGCCCTTCATTCTGCGGAGGCTGAAGGAAAACGTGCTGAAGGATCTGCCCGAAAAGCTGGAGGAGAGCAGGTATGTCAGGTTCGATACGGTACAGCGCCGGCTTTATGACGCCCAGGTGGTATATATGCGCCAGACTTATTTTGCCAGCGGGGAGGAAGAGTTCCAGAAAAACAAGATCCAGATGCTGGCGGAGCTGACGAAACTGCGCCAGATCTGCTGTGACCCGGGCCTGTGTTTTGAGAATTATAAGGGGGAAAGCGCCAAGCTGGAGGCATGCCTGGAGCTGGTGCAGAACGCGGTGGAAGGAGGGCACAGGATCCTGCTGTTCTCGCAGTTTACCACAATGCTGGACCGGATCGCCGGAAGGCTGCAGGAGGCGGGGCTTGCCTTTTATACCATCACCGGGGCGACGCCGAAGGAGAAGCGGCTGCAGCTGGTGAAGGAATTTAACGAGGGAGATGTGCCGGTGTTCTTGATTTCGCTGAAGGCCGGCGGAGTCGGGCTGAATCTGACCGGGGCGGACGTGGTGATCCATTATGATCCCTGGTGGAACCTGGCGGTACAGAATCAGGCCACCGACAGGACCCATCGCATCGGACAGACAAAAAAGGTGGTGGTGTACAAGCTGATCGCTATGGACACCATAGAGAAAAAAATCCAGGAGCTGCAGGAGAGCAAGCGGCTTTTGTCGGAGCAGATCGTCCGGGAGGACGGCGGGCAGATTGGCTCCATGAGCCGGGAGGATTTTCTGGAGCTATTGTCTTAACGGAGCCGGGAGACACGGAACAGTTTAGCCATACGGCGCCGCGAAGTCAAAATCGCGTCTCTATGCGATGCTGCGAGGGATGCAAGCGCCAAAGCGGAAAGAAAGCCTTTCCATCCCGGTGGGATTCTGTTATAATAAACCCATCTCACAGGATGAGATCGGAACAGGAGGATCCAACCCATGTGCATGAGCGAAAACCGATGGACGCATCCTCAGGCAGGACAGCGGGCACATGTCCCACGGCAGGCAAATCTCGAACTTTTGCGCTGCATCGCCATGATGATGGTCATTGTACTGCATTATCTGGGGAAGGGGGGCCTGCTGGTCAGCCTGGAGGAAGCGGCTTTGTGTCCGGCGGGGCTTTTGGCCTGGCTGCTGGAGAGTTTCTGCATTGTGGCCGTGAACGTATATATGCTGATCAGCGGATATTTTTTGAGCGTCTCTTCCTTCCGGCCAAGCCGTCTGATCCAGCTCTGGCTCCAGGTGTGGAGTTATTCTATAGCGATAGGTCTGCTGGGAGCGCTTACCGGCGTTATAGAGGAGACGGCATTCGACACGCATTTCCTGCTGACGCTTCTGTTTCCCATTTCCATGGATCATTACTGGTTTTTGACGGCGTATTTCTTCTTATATTTATTGCTGCCTTTTTTAGGCACCGCGGTCCGGCACATGACAAAGCGTCAGCTGCAGATCGCGGCGCTTTTGCTGCTCTTTGCGTTCAGTGTGCAGAAAAGTATCCTGCCGGTGCGGTTGGAGACGGACGGGCTGGGGTATGACTGCCTGTGGTATGTGTGTGTGTTTGTGGCCGCCGCTTATATCAGGAGATTCGGAGTTGGCTTTCTCGGAAAAAAGGGCTGCGGCGCCGCCCTGTATGTGGGCGGGTGCCTGGGGATCTTCGGGGGCACTATGCTCCTGCGGCGGATATATCTGCGCACGGGAAGCCTGGAGCGGCTTCTGCAGGTCTGTATGGAGTATAACCATATCCTGCCCTTTCTGGCGGCGGTGGGATTGTTCGGCGCCTTTTTGCGGGTAAGGATTTCGGGGAGGTTTGCAGCGGCGGTGTGTAAGGTCTCGCCCTGTACGCTGGGAGTCTATCTGCTCCACGAAAACCTGGGGCTGCGTTACACCTGGCAGGACTGGCTGGGGGCGGGCAGGCTGTGGACAAAAATGCAGTCGCAGACAGCGTCTCCGGCGGCTCTTTTGCTGTATGCGGCAGCGGCCGCAGTGTGCGTGTTTGCCGTTGGGATCCTGGCGGAGATGTTTCGGAGGTCTTTGTTTCGTCTGCTAGACCGCGGATTGGGGGCCCTTGCCCCGTACCGGAAGCTGAAGCAGTGGATCCTAGGGCTGGATGAGTGTTTTCGGAGACAGGGGGAAGGTGCGGCATGACGGGCGGAAACGGCTGGAAAACAGGAAGGCATAGGGAGCTTGCGGGAGCGGGAGGGGCTGGCAGATGGCTGAGGGATCTGTTGGAAAACCTGTATGTGGTAGTGCTGGTCTTTTATCCCTTGAGGCATGTGGGGATGGGGCTCGACCTGTGGGATACGGGGTATAGCTATGCCAATTTTCAGTATATGGGAACGGAGCATATGGATCCCATGTGGCTGTTTGCCACCTATCTGACCAATGTGGTGGGGCATTTCCTGTCCGGGCTTCCGGGAGCCGGCACCCTTCGGGGGATGAATGTGTACACCGGCCTGTTTGTGAGCTTCCTTGCGCTTACCGGCTTCCTTTTCTGCGTCAGGGAGCTGAAGATGCCCTCCTGGGCGGCGTTTTTGGGGGAGTTTCTGGCGCTGAGCCTGTGCTGGTGCCCTACGGCGTCCTTTTATAACTATCTGACATATGTCTTTTTGCACGGATGTGTCCTTCTTTTGTACTTCGGCCTCACCAGGGAGAAAAAGTGGTGCCTTTTCGGGGCCGGCGTCTGCCTGGGAGCGAATGTGTTCGTCCGATTTTCCAATCTGCCGGAGGCGGCGCTGATCCTGGCGGTGTGGGCTTACGATGTGATTTTGTGGAGGGAGATGAAAAAAGCGGGGCTTGGGGGGCGGACGGAGAGTCTTCCGGCCCTGCTGGGACGGCATACGCTCTGGTGCCTGCTGGGGTATCTGGCGGCTCTTGGCGTGTTTTTTGTGGATATACAGGCCCAATATGGCATGGGCGCATACGTGGAGGGGATCCGCCGGCTTTTCGCCATGACGGACCGGGCGGCGGATTACAAGGCCGCGTCCATGCTTTTTGGCATCGTGCGGACTTATGTGGAACAGTTGTACTGGGTGGTGCGGATCGGCGTGATCCTGGCGGCAGGGACCGTCCTGTCTGCTGCGGCCGGCTGGCTGGAGGAGCGCCTGCCCTGGAAAAAGGCGGTCCGGACGGCGGCGGGCGCGGCGTCCGTCCTGCTGGCCGCCGCCATGCTGGCCTGGCTTTCTGCCAGGAAATTTGCCTCCCTGCTTTTTTACACATATGATTCCATGCTGCGGCCGGGCATCCTGTTTCTGATGCTCACCATGCTGATCGCGCTGGTGCGGATCCTGCATCCCGACAGCGGCCGCCGGGAAAAGCTTTTCAGCGGCATGATGCTCCTGGTGGTGCTCCTGACCTCTGTGGGCAGCAACAACAATGTGTATCCCAGCCTGAACAACCTGTTTTTGGCGGGGCCTTATACCCTGTGGCAGAGCTGGAGGTTTGTCCGGTATGTGGGCGGAAAGCGGATTTTTGGGGTCAGGATCTCCGCGTTCCCGGCAAAATGCCTCCTGACGGCGTTCCTGTTAATGTGTTTTTTTCAGTTCACCTTGTTTGGCGCGGTTTTTGTGTTTGCGGAGGCCACCGGGGTACAGAATGCGGACAGCTATGTGGAAAATAACGATGTCCTCAAGGGGATCAGGATGAGCGGGGAGAAGGCCCGCTGGATGACGGAGCTCAGCGGGTATGTGGCGGAGGAAGGGCTTGCGGGGAGGGAAGTGATCCTGTATGGGCAGATCCCCGGGCTTTCCTACTATCTCGGGATGCCCTCCGCGTTCAACCCCTGGAGCGATCTGGATTCCTATAGTGTGGAGCGGATGGCCTCTGACCTTCAGGAGACAGAGGAGGAAATGGGGCGGAGCGGTGCGGTGCGCCCGGTGATCCTGATAGAGCGGGAGTACATGGTTTATCTCACGGGGGGAGCGGAGGCCCTGGAGGAGCTGGGAGTGGGGGAGAAGCGCATGGAACAGATCACGGGAGATCAAAAATGGCCGCTGCTGGTGGAATTTATGGAAAGAAACGGATATGAACCGGATTTCAGCAACGGGAAATTTACCGTTTACCTTTAAAAAGGAAAATGCTGTGCGCGGAGAACAGCGCGGACAGCTGATGTGGGATTATGCCCGTTCCTGAGCCGCCGCCCGCAGGCCGGGAGGGAGCGGCATATCTGTGCCGGAGCGCCGCGCAAAACGTGGGCCTGGGGCGCCTATGGAAAAAGGGCCAGCAGCTTTATAACAGCTGCAGGCCCTTTTCGGCAGCCTGGGCCATGATGTCCTCAGGCCACAGGGAACATTGTACTTCTCCGATGTGGGCTTTGCGCAGGAAAAACATACAGATCCTGGACTGGCCGATGCCTCCGCCGATGGTGAAGGGAAGTTCTTCCGCCAGGACAGCCTTATGGAAGGGAAGCTCCGCCCGCTCCGGGCAGCCGGCCTTCTGCAGCTGTTCCGTCAGTGATTTTTTATCCACGCGGATCCCCATGCTGGACAGCTCCAGGGCGATGTCAAGAACAGGGTAATATACGATAATGTCCGCATTCAGCGCCCAGTCATCGTAGTCCGGCGCCCTGCCGTCGTGAGGCTTGCCGTTTTCCAGCACATCGCCGATCTGCATGACGCAGACGGCGCCTTTTGCCTTCGCGATGTAATACTCCCGCTCCTTGGGGGTATAGTCGGGGAACATTTCCGCCAGTTCCCCGGTTGTGATAAAGAAGATATCGTGGGGCAGGATCTCTTCAATATAATCATATTCGATAGCAAGGTACTTTTCCGTCTTGCGCAGCACCTTGTATACGGTGCGGACGGTATCTTTCAGGGTCTCAAGATTTCGATCTTCCCTTGATATGACCTTTTCCCAGTCCCACTGGTCTACATAGATGGAATGAATGTTGTCTGTCTCCTCGTCCCGCCGGATGGCGTTCATGTCGGTATAAAGTCCTTCCCCTACGGAGAAACCGTACTTTTTCAGGGCATACCGTTTCCATTTTGCCAGGGACTGGACGATCTCCCCCTCCCGGTCGCTCTGGTATTTGATATCAAAACTCACGGGGCGCTCCACGCCGTTTAAATTGTCGTTCAAGCCGGTCAGCGGATCCACAAAAAGGGGCGCGGACACGCGCAGCAGATGCAGGCGTTCCGCCAGCAGGTTCTGGAAGAAGTCTTTTACGGTCTTGATGGCCACCTGGGTCTCATAGAGGTTCAGGTGGGAAGTATAGTTTTTGGGCAGTGTAAAGTTTGACATGGTCTTTGTCTTCCTTGTGATTGATTTTGCTATACAGCTTATGCCGTATCCTATTTTATTTAACCGCTTTTTCCCGTTTTTGGCAACAGATATTTTTAGGAAAATTTTCAAATCTTTTGAAATCCCCTTGCAATAGGAGAACGCATGTGCTATCCTTAGATAGAACACATGTTCTATTCTGAAAGGGGGAGGCGCCATGCAATATCTGGCCGGGGGAGGAGAAGATCCTCTGAAAGGAAAACTGGAGATCCTGGCATCGGCGGCCAAATACGACGTGGCCTGCACTTCGAGCGGGACGGACCGGCACAACGACGGCACGGGGACCGGGAACTGCTTTGCCGCCGGGATCTGTCACAGCTTCAGCTCGGACGGCAGGTGCATCTCGCTTCTGAAGATTCTGTTTACCAACGAGTGCATTTACGACTGTAAATACTGCATCAACAGGGCGTCGAATGATGTGCCCCGGGCGGCGTTTACGCCGGAGGAGGTCGTAAGGCTGACTCTGGAATTTTATCGGCGGAATTATATAGAAGGATTGTTCCTCAGCTCCGGCATTATCGGAAACCCTTCGCTGACGATGGAGCTTCTCTGCCGCACGGTGTGGCTGCTGCGGAACAGGTATCAGTTCAACGGCTATGTCCATGTGAAGGCTATTCCGGGCGCGGATCCGGAGCTGATCCGCGCCGCGGGGTTTCTTGCGGACAGGATGAGCGTTAATCTGGAACTGCCCACTGCGGAGGGGCTGCGGGCGCTGGCGCCCGGCAAACACCGAAAGAATATTTTGACCCCCATGCGCCAGATACAGACGGGTATCCGGGAGAACCAAAGCGACCTGGTAGTCTACCGGAACGCCCCGCGGTTCGTAGGGGGCGGGCAGGCAACGCAGATGATCATCGGCGCAACGCCGGAGAACGACTGGCAGATCCTCCAGGTGACGGAAAGCCTGTACCAAAAATTCGAGCTGAAGAGAGTGTTTTATTCGGCCTTTGTAAACGTGACGGGAGACCGTGCCCTTCCCTCCCTGCCGGGTGGGCCGCCCCTTCTGCGGGAGCACAGGCTTTATCAGGCGGACTGGCTGCTGCGGTTTTATGGCTTTCAGGCGTCGGAGCTGTTGGACGAGAGCCGCCCCTTTTTTAACGTGATGCTGGATCCCAAGGAGGACTGGGCGGTGCGGCACCTTGAGCAGTTCCCGGTGGAGATCCGCCGGGCGCCCCTGGAACGTCTGCTGCGGGTCCCGGGCATTGGCGTCAAGAG
The DNA here is from genome assembly GCA_947588705.1 of uncultured Acetatifactor sp. Lineage (GTDB taxonomy): Bacteria > Bacillota > Clostridia > Lachnospirales > Lachnospiraceae > Acetatifactor. The sequence continues at coordinate 13,947 of CANPYT010000005.1, forward strand.
CGCCCGCCGGATCGTGGCTGCCCGCCGGAATGCGGACCTTACCTTTCAGGACCTGAAGAAAATCGGCGTGGTGCTGAAACGCGCCCTGTATTTTATCACCTGCGGCGGAAAGATGATGTATCCTGTGAAGCTGGAGGAAGATTATATCGTGAGGAACCTGACGGATGTGCGGGAGCGGGTGCGTTTTGGCAGCGACGGCATGACCTACAGGCAGATGTCCCTGTTTGATGACGGACGGTTCACGGGGGCTGTAAGCGCTGCGGAACAGCGGCAGGCCGCGGCGGGGCAGTTTTGAAGGGCTGGCGGGAAACGGCTGCGGGCAGGAGGGCGGGAGCCTGTGCCCGCGCATTGTCTGGCGCGAACCGGCCGTGCGCGGAGGAAGGCGCAGAAATGGAGAGGAAATGACAGTGTATGTCTGCGAGGATTCCCTTGAAGGGATCTTTACCGGGATCTATAGGGCCTATGAGGAGAAACGGGATCGGGCGGATACCATGCTCAGCCTGGAGGACGAGCCCATGCTCTTTGCGGAACATGTGAAGGTGGGGCCGGACCGGTCCAGGGCAGCGAAGGTGATCCGGACGCTGGAAAGGCGGTTCGGCCAGGAGGATTATCTGTCTCTGTGTATGGCTCTGGCAGCGGACGACCCGGGGAAGGCACAGGCGGTCTACAAGACAGTGGCGCGGGGGCTGGAGCGGAACAGTGCGCCGGGGCATCTTTTCGACGATCTCGCGGACGGCGATGTGCACAGGGCGTTCTCCCTGGCCAGGGGCGCCAGCCGTGAATTTCACCATCTGCAGGGGTTCGTGCGCTTTCAGGAGGTGGAGGATAAGGTGCTGTATTCCGCCATAGGGCCGAAGAACAATGTACTCACTTTTCTGATGGCGCATTTTGCGGACAGGCTGCCCCGGGAAAATTTTGTCCTGTTTGACGATAAACGAAAACTGTTCGGCATCCATCCGGCGGGAGGATCGTGGTATCTGCTTCAGGGGGAGGAAGATTTGAAGCCCCGGCCGTGCCCGTCGGAAGAGGAGGAGCGGTATCAGGAAGCGTTCCGCGGTTTTTGCCGGGCCATCGCCATCAGGGAGCGGTACAACCCGCAGCTCCAGAGGAATCTGCTGCCTCTGCGTTTCCGGGAATATATGCTGGAATTTCAGTAGAAATGCATAAAAAATAGGGCAGGATGTGCAGAAAAAATGATACAGGAAAATACGGCCTATGTGAAAATTTGATAAAAATAGGCACATGACGCCATAAAAATTCGGGCAGAAAAACACTTTACATTTTGAATAATCTGCATATAATTGTAAATTATAGAACTGAGAATGTCATTCATTTAACTATGAAAGGAAGGTTGGAAATGGTAAAGACGATTCAGTTGACACCAGATGAGGTCCGGCACTTTGTGGATGTTACATCCAGATGCGATTTCGACATTGACATTTCCTATAACAGGTACGTAGTGGATGCGAAGTCGTTCTTAGGAGTGTACGGGTTGGATTTCAGAAGCCCGCTCACTGTATCCTATGAAGGTTACAATGCGGAGCTGGAGGAGCTTTTGCAAAAGCTGAACATGGCAAGCTAGAACAGGCTCCTGTATTGCGCAGGCTGGGCTGTTACGCATGTGTAACAGGCGCCGCGCAGAAATAATTGACTCCCTGTGAAAGATAGGCTACTATTTTTCATGGGGAGTTTTCTTTTGGGCATTCCGGGGCGCGGGGCTTTTGGCAGGGCGCGGTTTTCGGGATGCGCATGGTTTTCCATAGAGACAGCGGGGCCGGGCGTTTTGGCCTGCGGGAAGAGGAAATATGGAGAGAGAGCGGACGGATCAGGAAAGTTTTCTTTATAATGAGGAAGGAACGGAACGGGGAGAGCCTGTGAGGGAACTGCCGGACGGTGAAGTCCGGGTCTCCGTCAGGAATCTGGTGGAGTTTATCCTCCGGCACGGGGATATAGATAACCGGAACCAGGCGGCGCCGGATGATGCCATGCAGGAGGGCGGCAGGATCCACCGGGCGATCCAGCGCCGGGCGGGGGCAGAGTATCAGGCCGAAGTGCCCCTGAAATATACGGCGCCGACGGAGAAGTATGTCCTGACCGTGGAAGGGCGGGCCGACGGGATCATAACCAGGGAAGGGAAGACGATCGTTGATGAGATCAAAGGCACCTACCGGGAGCTGGCCAGGCTGCGGGCCCCGAAAGCGCTGCATCTGGCGCAGGCCAAGTGCTATGCCTATATGTATGCCCTGAAGCAGGGGCTGACGGAGATCCAGGTACGGCTCACCTATTGCTGTATTCCCACGGAGGAACTGAAATACTTCTATCAGGATTACACTTTCCGGGAGCTGGAGGGCTGGTTTCAGGAGCTGGTCCGCTCTTATCGCAAGTGGTCGGACTATGCGTGGGAATGGTGGGCTATCCGGCAGCGCTCCATCCAGGGCCTGGAATTTCCCTTTCCCTATCGGGAGGGGCAGCGGGAGCTGGCGGCCAACGTGTACCGAACGATCTACCATGGGAAAAAGCTGTTCCTGGAGGCGCCGACCGGCGTCGGGAAAACTATCTCCACCATCTATCCCGCCGTTCAGGCTATGGGGAAGGGGATGGGAGAGAAGCTCTTCTACCTGACGGCCAAGACGATCACGCGGACAGTGGCGGAAAACACCCTGGAACTGCTGCGGCAGCGGGGGCTCCATATGAAGAGCGTGGTCCTCACTGCCAAGGAGAAGATCTGCTTTATGGAGGAGACAGAGTGCAACCCGGAATACTGCCCTTATGCCAGGGGGCATTATGACCGGATCAATGATGCCATGTATGACCTTCTGACCAGCCAGGAAAGTTTCAGCCGGGAACAGATCGAAAACTACGCACGGCGCTACCAGGTCTGTCCCTTTGAACTTTGTCTGGACATGAGCCTGTACGCGGACGCGGTGATCGGCGACTACAATTATCTGTTTGATCCCCATGTATGTTTGAAGCGCTTTTTTGGAGAGGGAACAGGGGGCAATTATGTCTTTTTGATCGACGAGGCGCATAATCTCCTGGAGAGGGGCCGGGAGATGTACAGCGCGTCGCTCCGGAAAGAGCAGTTCCTTGAACTGCGCAGGGAAATAAAACAGACACTTATGTCAGAAAAAGAGAAAAGCACAGAAAATAAAGGGGTTTCAGGACAAATGACACTGGATGCGACATTGTTTTCGACGAGCGTGTCGCAGAAGGATGAGGTTCCTCCTGAGGAGGATGAGGCTATTGACCAGTCCGGTACCGACCCTTCCCGGGCGGGAAAACCCGGAAGGGGAAAGCGCAGGCAGGGGGGCGGCAGCGTACTTGTCCGGGAGGGGTACGGAGACAGGATGGCCAGTCAGCTTGAGCGGTGCAACCGGGAGCTGCTGGCGCTGAAGCGGGAGTGTGACGGATGCCGCCTGGTGGACAGCATCGATCCCTTTGTGCAGGCGCTGACGCGGCTTCGCGCAACCCTGGATGACTATCTGGCCGAGCGGGAGGAGCCGCTGCCGCTGCGGGAGCCTCTGGTGGACCTCTTTTTTGACATCAGCCATTTTCTGGAGATCTATGAGCTGTTGGATGACAATTATGTGAAATATGCCCAGCTGGAGGAGGACGGCGCTTTTCTGCTGAAGCTGTTCTGCATGGATCCCCGGAAGAACCTGAAGAACTGCCTGGACCGGGGCAGGAGCGCTATTTTGTTTTCCGCGACCTTCCTGCCCATCCAGTATTATAAAAAGCTTCTGGGCGGGGAGCCGGAGGATTACGAGGTGTACGCCAGGTCCGTGTTCGACCCGGCCCGCAGGGCTTTGTTTATCGCCAGTGACGTGACCAGCAAGTATACCAGGCGCTCGGAGGAAGAGTACGACAGCATCACCCGCTATGTGGAGGAGATCGTCAAGAATCGCCATGGAAATTATATGGTGTTCTGCCCCTCTTATTCCTTTCTCCGGACTATCTACGAAAAATATGTGGAGAACTACGGCGGGGATGGCCGGGAATGTATCCTGCAGAGCGAGTCCATGCGGGAGGCGGAGCGGGAGGAATTCCTGGACCGGTTCCGGGGAGGCGGCGGGCCGGAGCAAGGGGCCGAAGACCGGGTGCTGATCGGGTTTTGCGTGCTGGGAGGGATCTTTGGGGAGGGGATCGACCTGAAGAAGGACAGCCTGATCGGGGCCATCATCGTAGGCACCGGCATCCCCCAGGTGTGCTTTGAGCGGGAGATATTGAAGGAGCATTTTGACGGGGAGGGGGAGAACGGTTTTGACTATGCCTACCGCTATCCCGGTATCAACAAGGTGCTGCAGGCGGCCGGCCGGGTGATCCGCACGGTGGAAGACGTGGGGATCATCGCCCTGCTGGATGAACGTTTCCTGCAATACGCCTATCGGAAACTGTTCCCGCGGGAGTGGGAGGGGTTTGAGACGGTCACGCTGGAGACGGTTGCCCGGCGGGTGGAGCGTTTCTGGGATTCCTGGCTTTGAGGGAAAATCGTGCTTGCACGAATTTTCCCTCATGTCTGGCGGCTGAGGGAGCGCCGTTTGATGAGCTTATGGGCAAAGGCAGGCGCGAAGCGCCGAAAAGCGCGGCAGCGCGGCTTCGGGAATGGCGCGGGCTGGACGGTTACAAAATGAACTGTCACGAAATGAATAAGAGATTTCACAAAAAAGATGGAAATGACATCAAAAAAATGGTAAAATGACAGATGTGTACATGTGGATAACTCTGTGGATTTGGTGGATTTTTCAGGGTTGTCTGGCAAAAAAACGACAGGAGTATCTTTTGGCGGAGAGGGGCGGTTCCCTGCAGGCCAACATGCAGGGAACCGGACCGGTCAACAAATGAGGCCATTTGAGAAGTTACAGGAAGGCCGCCCGGAGCGGCAGAAAGTGAGGAAGTTGAGTTATGTGGGCTTACGAAAGTGTGTTTTATCAGATCTACCCCCTGGGGATGTGCGGGGCGCCTTTTGAAAATGACGGGATCCTGGAGCATCGGATCCTGAAAGTGCTGGACTGGATCCCTCATATGGTAAAGCTTGGGATAAACGCCGTGTATTTTTCCCCTCTGTTTGAGTCGGATACCCACGGCTACAATACCAGGGATTACCGGCGGCTGGATGTGCGCCTGGGGATCAACGAGGACTTTAAGCAGGTGTGCGACGCCCTGCACGAGAATGGGATCCGGGTGGTGCTGGACGGCGTATTTAACCATGTGGGCAGAGGGTTTGGCCCTTTTCAGGATGTGGTCAGAAACCGGGAGCGATCTCCCTATGTGGGCTGGTTCCACCGCATTGAGTTCTGCGGCAACTCCAATTACGGCGACGGCCTCTGGTATGAGGGCTGGGAGGGCAATTACGACCTGGTGAAGCTGAACCTGCATAATGAAGAAGTGATCCAGTACCTGTTTGAGAGCGTGAAAGGATGGGTGGAGGAATTTGGCATAGACGGGCTGCGCCTTGACGTGGCTTACTGCCTGGATGAGAACTTCCTGTGCCGCCTGCGTCAGTTTACCCAGGGGCTGAAGGAAGATTTCTTCCTGCTTGGGGAGATGCTCCACGGCGATTACAACCGTCTGATGAACGACCGGATGCTGCACTCCGCCACCAACTATGAGTGCTATAAGGGGCTGTACAGCAGCTTTAACAGCATGAACATGTTTGAGATCGTCCACTCCCTGCTGCGGCAGTTCGGGCCGGAAAACTGGACGCTGTATAAAGGAAAGCACCTGTTATCCTTTGTGGATAACCACGATGTGACCCGGGTGGCCAGCATTCTTGGAAACGAGAGGCATCTGCCTCTGATCTATGCGCTGGCGTTCGGTATGCCCGGCATTCCCTGTATCTATTACGGGAGCGAGTGGGGCGAGAAGGGGGAGAAACGGCAGGGAGACCCTGCGCTGCGGCCCAGTTTCGAGGCTCCCCTTTGGAACGGGCTGACCGATTGGATCAGTGCGCTGGCGAAGGCAAAGAAAAAGTCCGAGGCGCTGAATTACGGCAGCTTCCGCTCGGTCCTCCTGACCAATAGGCAGTGTATTTTTGAACGGAAGGCCGAGGGGGAGCGGGTGCTGGTCGCTATCAACGCGGACGGGGAGGATTATGTAGCCCATTTCGATGCGGGCTGCGGCACGGCGGTGGATCTGATCACCGGGGAAGCCCACGATTTTGGCGGCGGGTCTACCCTGCCGGCCTACAGCGCGTATTTCTGGAAGATGGAGAGGTAAGGGCCAGGCTCTTACGGAAAGAATGTAAAAGGAAAACGGCAAAAGCGTCTGCGGACATTTTGCCGTTTTCTTTTACATAGGGTATTGACATATAATATTATATGCGATATAGTATGTACATCAAGCAATATTATACAGCATATATCATATATGAAAAATAATACTATATGATATATAGTATTGCGGGATTTGCAAGAACAGGAGGAGCAACGAATGATTTTTAACACAGGTGCAGCCCTTCTGGATGCCATAGTGCTTGCCGTCGTGTCCAAGGAACCGGAAGGGACCTATGGGTACAAGATCACCCAGGAGGTCCGTCAGGTGATCGAGCTGTCGGAATCCACGCTGTATCCCGTGCTGCGCAGGCTGCAGAAAGACGAATGTCTTGAGGTCTACGATATGGAATGCGCAGGCAGGAACCGCCGGTATTACAAGGTCACCAGCAGGGGATGGGCGCAGCTTCAGCTCTACGAGAGTGAATGGCGGCAGTATTCGGAAAAGATCACGGGCCTGTTTGAGGGCAGGCGGGATCTTACGGCTGCGATAAAAGAGGGAAAGGACAGCACGGAGTGCGGGGAAGGGTGACATGAACAGAATCGATTTTATGAAACAACTGGAGAGTCTGCTTCAAAACGTCTCGCCCACGGAGCGGGAGGAAGCGCTGCAGTATTACAATGATTATTTTGACGATGCGGGCGTGGAGAACGAAAAGGAAGTCATCGAAGCGCTGGGGAATCCGGCCAGGGTGGCGGAAAATATCAAGCGGGAGATCCAGGGGAACGGTGAGACCAGCGCCAGGGCCTCCGACAGGGCTTTGGTAGAATACGGAAAGACGGGGCAGTCTCAGGGCGCGGGTGTTCCGCCGGCATCTTCCGGCAGTGGAGGAAAAGAATCCGGTATGCCGACCTGGGCGGTGGTATTGCTGGTGGTGCTGCTGATAGGCGCCTCTCCTGTCCTCCTGGGGCTTGCGGCCGGGGCGGTGGGTGTGATCGTCGGCATCCTGGCATCCTGGTTTGCCATGATCTTTGGATTTGGAGTGGCGGCGCTGGCTTTGCTGTTTTTGTTGTTTGTCTTGCTGATCGTGGGCGCCATGTGTATTCCGGCGGACCCGCTGACAGGGATAGGGATCATGGGATGCGGGCTGGCGTGCGGCGGTTTCGGGATCCTCTTTATGATGCTGGCGGTGGCCATGGGGGGTATCGTGACACCGGCCATATGTAAAGGGATCGCAGGTCTTTTCCGGAAGAAAAAAGCTGAGGGGAAGGAGAAGGAGAGAGTATGAAGAAATTCATGAAGGTGTGCGCCGTGACGGCGGCGGTCATGCTTGGGGTCGGAATTGTGCTGGCCTTTACGGCAGGACTGATGAGGGGGCGCGACGTGGTGGCCAGGGTGGTGGACTCTGTCACAGATGGCCGTTTGCATGTGAATCTCTGGGATCAGGGAGACTGGGGTATCTATTTTGATGACGGCCAGACGGCCGATGACAAGCCGGCCGGGGGGGAAGATCTGTCACAGTATCTGGTGGACGGCGAGGTGAGCCGGATGGAGATCGAGCTTGGGGGATATTGGCTCGAGATCGTGCCCTCTTCAGATGGTTCCTTTTATCTTACCTCGGATTATATGGACAAAATACAGTGCCAGGTAAAAAACAATACTCTTCATGTAAAGGCAGTGCGTTCCGGCATTGAGGTCGGCGGGAGTGCGCGTGACCGGAAGATCGCTCTCCATGTTCCGAAAGACAAACTCTTTGAAGATGTGGAAATAGAGCTGGGGGCGGGCCTGGTGGAAATAAAAGACCTGAACGTGGGGGAGATCTCCCTGAATGTAGGCGCGGGGATGATCACGGCGGATGCCATCACCGCCAGGGAGCTGGAGGCCAGCGTGGGAGCGGGCGAGATCCTGCTGAATGACATAGAGACGGAAGAATTGAGCGTGGAAGTTGGCATGGGCGAATGTGTCGCCAGCTGTGCCGTTGGGAGAAGCGCCGACCTGGAATGTTCCATGGGAAATCTGGAATTGACCCTGGAGGGCAGTGAGAAGGATTTCAATTATAAGCTGGAGGTGTCAGCCGGGAGCGTGGACGTGGGGGAGAGCAGTTACAGCGGGCTGGCCGGCGAGAGGACGATCCGGAACGGGGCGGCAAAGAATGTGGAAGCGGAATGTTCCATGGGAGATATCACGATCCGGTTTACAGAATAAAGGTTTATAGAATAAAGGTGTACAGAATAAAATTTACAGAATAAAAGGTAAAAGCGTTTAAAAGCCCTGCCTCCGAAGCCCGTACAGGATCCGGAGGCAGGGCTTGTTTCCGGGCGGGGCCTGCGGTCAGGCCGCTTCCGGGAACAGGCCGGCTTTCCGCAGCGCCGGCCGCAGCGCCAGGTAGAGGATGGTGGATGCGATGACAGCCACCACCGCGTTGACGCCGGTGGTGATAGTGGCAAGTTTTGCCAGGGTGGAGGCGATATCCTGGGGCACACCCAGAAGGTACGTCTTGTAAAAATAGCCCACGATGGGGTCCGCTATCACGTTGAAGCCCATGCCGCACAGGCTGGCGGCTATGGTGGCACCGGCCACATACTTTGCGGAGTGGTCCCGGCTCAGCTTTAGTATCTTATGGGCGACGAGGCCGACGATCAGGCCGATCAGCAGTTTCAGAAGGAAGGTTTTTGGGGCGCTGGTCACATAGGAAGTGGTCAGGTCCCCGATGGTCATCCCGACGGCGCCTGCAAGCCCGCCCCAGTAACCGCCAAGCAGCAGGGCGGCCAGTACGCAGAATACATTCCCGAAATGGAAAGAAGTCTTTTCGGGGCCCACGGGAATGTCGATCTTAAAGAAAGCGAAGCCGATGTAGCAAAGCGCCGCCAGAAGTCCGGCCATGGCCAGGTGGCGGACATCCCTTTTCGGGGAGCTGTACACGCCGGATACGGCGTTGTAGATCCCTTTTCCAGTCAGCATGACCGCAAAAAACAGCAGGGTGAGGCTGTAAGAATAGGGGCGCTCCTGGCTGAGCTTTTGGGAAGACAGGGTATCGGACAAGGCTTTCAGCTCTTCCAGGTCTCCCTCCGCAGTGCCGTCCTCCACAGCACTGATCTGGGCCTTTACCTCATTTAGTTCGCTGCCCGTTTCCACAGAGGCACGGTAGCTGGTGTTGTGGGTCGTGATGGTGAGGATCACTGCCGCGGCCAGCAGGACCGCGCCCACCAGAAGCAGGCCGTAGCTTTTTTTCTTTTCCATAATAAATATCCTCCTCTTTTTGCCGTTCCGACGGCATTTTTGTTTTCGGTATCCGGATGGTCCGCGCATGTCATATCGCTGCGATACTGACAGTTTATAGAAAACGTGGATCGATTAAAAGTGCCAGAATAAAACTTTTTTACCATGCCAGTTTGAACCTCGCATCGATTCAGCCTTTGCCGTATTCAGCCCGGTAGTGTCGATGTCCTACCGGCAGACCGCCTCTGCACGTCGGCACTAAAGCGCCAAAGGACAGGCGCTTGCGAGGTGCTTTCGAGCAGGCACGTCTTATGTGCCATGGGTCCGGTTACGTGCGGAGCAACCTTCCGAAGGTCCTGCAGCAACCTGCCAAAGGTTCGGCAGCAACCTGCAGAAGGTTCTGCAGCTAGCGGAAGCGCGTCTGTCGGGAGAACAGCGGCAGGGCCGGGCATGACTTGCAAGAGAAAGGCTGAACTGATACATTGTGGCGTAACAGAAGCCAGGGTTCTTTCACGAAGAAAAATTGAAGGCTGAAAAAGTATAGGACTTTTGGAGTGGTTCCTATATATGACTAAAGGGTACATCGGGAATATGCGGCTTATTTGGTGCTTCATGAAAGGACCCTGGCCGAAAAAGATAATATGTTGCTATTTTCGTACTTCTGTAATACAATAGAAAACATAGAAACACGAATGTAAAGAAAATACATACACTAAACTGCACTTTATTTAGGGGGTACAAATCGTGGAAGAAAAAACTTTCCAGGAAACACGGGTACAGATCAGACTTCTCAAAAGCCGCGGCATCACCATTAAAAACAAACGGTATGCAAAATGGCTGATCCGTGATGTGAACTATTACAACCTGATCAACGGATATAAAGAACCTTTCCTAAAAAGCGGGACTGCCTATGAACAATATCTTCCCGGAACCACCCTCGAAGAAATTTACGCCTTGTACGAATTTGACAGGAAACTCCGTATTATTACGCTTGAGTATATCCTTGAAATAGAGAAATCCGCCAAATCCCTGATAGCCTACTGTTTTTCCAAAGCACACGGCCACAAAAATTACCTGAGGCTTGAAAACTTTGATACCCAGGGGCGCAACAAATACCACCAGGTATGCGACCTGCTCAGTTCCTTATACAAAAAAATTTCCCTCAACATAGATAAGGACCTCTCCATCTCCCACTATGTTGACGGCAGAAATTATCTCCCATTATGGGTATTGGTCAATTCTATTTCAATGGGGGATATCAGCAAATTCTATTCCAACATGATACAAAAAGAACGTGAGGATGTTGCCAGACGGCTGAAATGGGGAATCCGTGAAAATCAGCTTGCCAGCTGCCTGTTTTTTCTGGCGACCATCAGGAACAGGTGCGCACATGATGAGCGCCTATACTCCTACGCATCCCACACAAATTTATGCGCCAACAAGTATTTCAGCTATTTCCGCATAAGCAGTGCCACCAACAACTATTTTGCTGTCATGGCCGCACTCAAGATGCTGCTCAGCAATAAGCGCTATACGGCTTACCAGTCACAGATTGAAGGGTTATTTGATGAACTTTCTCACCGTTTAACCACAATCCCAACGAGCAGGATACGGAATATGATGGGGCTTCCTAACAACTGGCGCCGCCTGGGCAGCCTTACCTAAAATCCCGCCCCAAAAAGATTCAAAAGGGGGTTGACAAATTCCTTTTTTTTCATTACACTAAAATCACTGTTAAGGGAATCCAAAACAGCATATAATATGGTGAACGTACCTTGATAACCTACGTGGCTCAAGGGCATATTTTTAGGGGGACTGGCAATGCCGGTTCCCCTACTATTTTTCCATCTGTGCGGCTGCAATCCAATGGCCTACATGCAGTTTATTGCAATAAGGCGGGCCGTTGGATGAGCAGCCTATCTCAAAATGAGCAAAACGCGGATGCGTCAGCAGAAGCAGAAGTACGTCAGTGCGAGTTTTATGAATTTAGATAATATGAAGTGACCTCACATTTGCAGCAACGTGGATTTACCCGTATAATTCATGTTGAAACAAAACACGAGGATTGCGGGGATTACCGCATGCAAAGGAGGCCACTATGTATAGAATACTAAAAATCGGGATGGATGTCCATAGTGAAAAGTAACCAAATTACACATCAGCTTTGAAACACACACAGGGAAATCATTGTCAAACGGCCGTTTATAAGGTATAATATACATAATATTTGAGACGGCATGACGCAAAGGAGAAAAGAAATGGTTCAGGCGCTGGTGATACTGCTGTTAATACTTACCGCGATAATGATTGCTTGCGTGGGGATCGTGAACAAGAGGGCGGTGAGGAACCGGAAAAGCGTGGTCCATCTGATCTGGATGGCCGTGTTTACCGCGGTGTGCTATACCGGTTTTATCCTTGTCCCCGCCCGATGGCACCCCATGGCCATGTTTATGGCGGGCCTTTATTTTCTTTCCACCGACTGGCTGGTGATCTATCTGATGCTGTTTGCCGCGGATTACACGGAGATCCATCCTCTTTCCCGGCTGCCGAGGATCGTGATCGGCCTTTTGGCGGGAGTGGATTCGCTCTCTTTCCTGGTGAACACCTTTACGGGGCATATGTTTCACCTGGAGTCCGCCTGGTCCGAGATCGGAGGGAGCGGGGGGATCACGTACTGGAATGTGAGCCTCAGGCCCCCGCATTATGTCCATCGGCTTTTGGTTTATTCCGTGGTTTTGTACAGCCTGGTCATCTTTCTGTACAAGGTGATAAAGTCGCCCTCCATCTATAAGAGAAAGTATGGCAGCATCCTTGTCCAGACCGTGATCGTAGTGGGCCTGAACATCATGTGTTCCGCCATGGACACAAAGTTTGACTATTCCGTGATCATGTATGCGTCTTTAGCCATATCCATCTGTTATTTCGCGCTGTACGCATCCCCGCGGAAGCTGCTGGACAAGATTCATTCCACCATTGTGAAGGATTCGGTGATCGGCCTGCTTGCTTATGACAATGGGGGGAAATGTGTGGGCATCAACCAGGTGGCCGGGGAGCTGTTTGCGGAGAGCGGGGATATTTATGCCGCCGCGGAAAAATATCTGGAGGACTGGCGGGAGGAGCACAGGGAAAGCGCCGCCCGTATCGTCGGTGAGGAGCGGGTGGTAACCATAGGAGGCAGGGAGAATTTCCTCTATGTCACCTGTCAGGATTTCCTGGACGAGAAGGGAAGGAAGCTTGGAAGCAGCATCCAGTTTGAAAACCGCACGGAGGTAGTGCGGAAGCTGAGGGAAGAGCAGTACCGTGCGACCCATGATACGCTGACCGGGCTGCTGAACCGCAGCGCCTTTGAGGAGAAGGCAAGGGAGATCCTGGACGGGGCCAGGGAATCGTACCTCATGGTCTGTTCCAACATTCAGGATTTCAAACTGGTCAATGAGCTTTACGGGACGGATGTGGGAGACCGCCTTCTGGTGGCCCAGGCGGAGATCATCCGGGCTACCGCGCGGGAAGGCTCAGCCAGCGCCCGGATCTATGCGGATAAGTTCAGCACCCTGCTGCCGAAAAGCCGCTTTCAGGAGCAGGAGTTTTTGGGGCGCCTGGCGGAGATCGAGGAGCTGGGGCTGGTGAGCTCCTTTAAGCTCCATTATTACCTGGGCGTATATGAGATCCAGGATCAGAACGAGCCGGTGTGGACCATGTGCGACAAGGCTTTTATGGCCATCAACTCGATCCGGGGCAGTTACGAACAGTCCGTGTGCTATTATGAGGACCGGCTGCTGGAGCACATCATGGAAGAAAAGGAAGTGCTGAACGAGTTTGACCGGGCGTTGGAGGAAAAGCAGTTCCACATGTTCCTGCAGCCCCAGATCGCGAACAATGGCTCCATCATAGGGGCGGAAGCGCTGGTGCGCTGGTTCCATCCCCAAAAGGGCACGGTCAGCCCGGGCGTCTTTATCCCGACGCTGGAAAAGGCGGGCCTGATCCACAAGCTGGATCTCTACATGTGGGAGAACGCGGCGAAGAAGCTGGAGGAATGGAAAAGGCAGGGAAGGGAAAACCTTTCCATTTCCGTAAATATTTCCACCAAGGATTTTCGTTATATGGATGTCTGTGAGGCATTTCGGAAGCTGGCGGCATCGTATGACTTCGATGTGAAAAACCTGAAGCTGGAGATCACGGAGTCCGCCCTGATGGAAAATGTGCGGGAGGTCATGAGGGCGCTGGACGGCCTGCATGCGCTGGGATATGATATCGAGATAGACGATTTCGGCAGCGGTTACTCTTCCCTCGGTATGCTGAAGGATATCAAGGCGGATATCTTGAAGATCGATATGATCTTCCTGCGGGAGACCAAAAATGTGGAGAGGAGCACTACGATATTAAAAAATATCATATCCATGTCAAAGGAACTTGGTATGCCGGTCATCACAGAGGGCGTAGAGACCAAGGAGCAGGTGGATTTCCTGATGGATGTGGGCTGCGATATGTTCCAGGGGTATTATTTCGCAAAGCCTATGAGCCTGGAAAATTTTGAAAAGGATTACTGCTGACGGTGCGAAGTGCCGGGGCTTCCCAAAGGGAAGCCCCTTTTTATACGGGAAAAAAGCAATATTTGCACAGGAGTTCACAAGGTTTGGCGAGTCTCTTGAAAAAAAGTGTATTAAACTGAAAGTGAAAAAATGGATCATCTGCGCCCAGGGCGCGGAAATGGAGGAAATTATGGCAGGACCGAAGGCTCCGAAGGACCCGGAGAAAAAGAGGAAAAGTTTTTATATCATGAGGAATAAGGAGGTGGCGGGAACGCCGCAGCCGGATGGCAGCGGTGTCCAGACCATATACCTGGACGATTCCCGGATGGTGAGCTTTGCAAAGATCACCGGCAGCATTACGGACCAGGAGATCCTTGGGCTTTTGCCAACCGCGGAAGGATTCCGGAAGCTGGTGTACGCCATGGGGGTCTCGGTGGAGACCCAGGAGCAGAAAGAGACTGTGGGCTTCGTGATGCAGATGTACGGAAAAAGGGATCCCTACGGGTCCGGCACGGTCTTTCAGACCTCCTTCCAGGCCGATGGCATGGAGAATATGATCCGGCTGTCCGAGATCCAATGGTCGGATGACGACAATGTGCCGGGGCAGATGCGTTTCATCCTTCCGAAGGCCGGAACGCTGGCAAAGGTATCCGTGCGGCTGTATCTGCAGGACGGGTTTGACGCGCCGGAGCCGGAGGAGGAGGGCAAGCCGGACCTGGAAAGCGCCGAGTACCGGCAGATGCTGGAGAAATCCCTGATGCAGAAGGGGAATACCAGGCGTCTGAAAAAGGTGCTGGAGCGGGCGAAACGGGGGGAGGAAGTGACCGTGGCGTTTATCGGCGGGTCGATCACCCAGGGGGCGGGGGCCATCCCCATCAACACCCAGTGTTACGCCTATAAGGCATTTCAGGGATTCTGCGCGTTGGCAGGCAGGGGAACGGAGGAAAATATTCATTATATAAAGGCCGGAGTGGGCGGCACATCCTCGGAGCTGGGCATGGTGCGCTACCAGAGGGATGTGTGCGGCGAGGGCGCCATAAAACCGGATCTGGTGGTGGTGGAATTCGCGGTGAACGATGAGGGCGACGAGACCAAGGGAGAGAGCTATGACAGCCTTGTGAGCAAGATCTGGCTTTCAGAACAGCAGCCGGCGGTAGTGCTCCTGTTCTCGGTGTTCACGGATGACTGGAACCTTCAGGATCGCCTGGGCAGGGTGGGAGAGGCTTACGGCCTTCCCATGGTCAGCGTGAAGGACTGCGTGGTGGAGCAGTTTTACAAGAAGCCCGGCCAGGGCAGGGTGTTCAGCAAGGCGCAGTTCTTTTATGATGTGTACCATCCCAGCAACCTGGGGCACACGGTGATGGCGGACTGCCTTGTCCAGCTGTTTAAGACGGTGGACGGGCTTGCGGGAGACGAGGAGGAAAGGGATCTCCGGGAGATCCCCGCGCCCTTCGGCAGGGAATTTGCGGATGTAAAGCTTTTGGACAGAGCCAATGTGCCGGAGGGCGTGAAGATCGACTGCGGCGATTTCACCGGGAAGGACACGGAGCTTCAGGCGGTGGAGCGGAACATGGATCTGGCGCTTACGCCACAGTTCCCGGACAACTGGATGCACGAAAGCGGCAGTAAGCCCTTTGCCATGGATATCGTGTGTACGGCGCTGCTGATCGTGGAGAAGGATTCGGCGGATCCGGCTGTGGGGATCGCGGAGATCTTTGTGGACGGGGAGAAGGTGCGCAGCATCGATCCCAGAGAGGTGGGCTGGAATCACTGCAACTCGCTGATCTGTTTCCGGGGGGCTGAGAGGAAAGAGCATCATGTGGAGATCGCCATGCAGGCGGGGGATGAGGCGAAGCGCTTTACCATACTTGGTTTTGGGTATGTGGAATAAATACAGCTGCGGGCTGCCCGGAGGCAGCGGAAAAGAGGGAAAATGGAAATGAAGCTTGTGGAGGGCGGGAAAGCCCTGCCCATACTTGTGGAGAGCCAGGCGTATGAGGGAGTGCGCCTGATCGCGGAGACGGTGGCGGAAGATATCCGGCTGGTGACGGATGTCAGGCCGGATGTGGTGTCCGGAACGGCTCAGGGGGAAGGCGGTATGCCCTCAAGGATGATCCTCTGCGGGACGCAGGGGCACAGCCCCCTGATGGAGCGGTTCGTGTCGGAGGGGAAGATCGCGGATCTGACCGGAAAGAGGGAGGTCTTTCAGATCCGGATGCTGGAAAAGCCGCTGCCCGGTGTGGAGCAGGCGCTGGTGATCTGCGGCAGCGACAAGCGCGGAACGATCTACGGCATGTTTACCCTGTCGGAGTACATAGGCGTATCGCCCCTGATCTACTGGGGGGACGCGGCCCCGGCTAAGCAGGCGGAGCCTGTGGTCAGGGCGGATATCGAGGTGGTCTCAAAGGAGCCCAGCGTCCGGTACAGGGGATTTTTTATCAACGACGAGTGGCCCTGCTTCGGCAACTGGGTCAGCGATCATTTCGGCGGCTTTAACGCCGACGCTTACCGGCATGTGTTTGAGTTTCTGCTGCGCATGAAAGGAAATTACCTCTGGCCCGCCATGTGGTCGGCTTCGTTCCCGCTGGACGGGCCCGGCAGCAGGAATGAGGAGCTGGCGGATACCTACGGTGTCGTCATGGGATATTCCCACCATGAGCCCTGCCTTCGGGCCAGCGAAGAGTGGGATAAGGTCCGGGGCGAGGGAACCCGCTATGGGAATGCCTGGAATTTCTATACCAATGAGCAGGGCCTCTTAAACTACTGGGAGGACAGCTTAAAACGAAGCGGCAAGTATGAAAACATCATCACCATCGGTATGCGGGGAGAGCGGGATACGTCCATGCTGGGCGAAAATGCCACGGTGCAGGAGAATGTGGAGCTTTTGAAGGACATTATCCGCAAACAGAGGCAGCTGATCCGGGAGCATGTCAACCCGGATCTCTCCCAGGTGCCACAGATGCTGGCGCTTTATAAGGAAGTGGAGGCTTATTTTTACGGAGATGAAAACACTCCGGGGCTCAAGGACTGGGAAGAGCTGGACGGCGTGATCTGTATGCTCTGTGAGGACAACTTCGGCCATATGCGGACCCTTCCGGAGGCGGCATGGAGAAACCGGCCCGGGGGCTTTGGGATGTATTATCATTTTGATTATCATGGAGCTCCCATCTCTTATGAGTGGGTGGACTCCACGCCTCTCTCAAAGACCTGGGAGCAGATGTGCATGGCTTATGAGTACGGTATCCGGGATCTGTGGATCGTCAACGTTGGCGACCTGAAATTTCACGAGGTGCCCCTGACGTACTTTATGGCGCTGGCTTACGACTATGAGAAGTGGGGATACGGCAACCCGGAAAGCTATCGGGAATTTACGGCCCAGTGGGCGAAAAGCTGTTTCCCTCTGGCGGGGGAAGAATTGCAGAAGAAGATCTGCAGGGTGTTTACGGAGTACATCGATCTCAACCATCTTCGCCGCCCGGAGGCGCAGAACGCCGGGATTTACCATGCCTGCCACTACAGGGAGGCCGACCGGATCCTGAAGAGGGCGGAAGCGGTAGAAAAGCTTTCGGAGGAGATCTATCGGCAGCTTCCCGGTGAGGAGAAGGACGCCTGGTACAGCATGGTCCATTTTTCGGCGTCGGCCAGCATGAACCTTCTGAAGCTGAACCTGATCGCCGCAAAGAACCAGAGGTACGCGGCGCAGGGAAGGGCTGTGGCAAACCAGCTTGTCTACCGGGGCCAGGATTGCATCAACCGGGACCGGGAGCTGGCGGATGACTTTGGGAACTTCAAGGGCGGGAAATGGAACGGGATGCAGCTAGCCCCCCATGTGGGCTTTACCCGCTGGAACGAGGACGGAAGCCGGTATCCCTACGTCTGTATCGTACAGCCGGTACAGAAGCCGCGGATGAGCGTGTCCCGCAGCGACGGGGACGAGGTCTATGTGAAGAGCTATGGAGGCCCCTCGGCGCTGAAAATAGACGATTTCTTGAGCGCCGGATGTGACAGGGTGTCTGTCGAGCTGGCAAACGACGGCGTGGGATTTTTCCGCTATCGGATCAGCGCTGAGACGGGGGAGATCCCGGATTGGCTGGAGATCAGTCCTCTCTCCGGCGAAGTGGAGCAGCTGCAGCAGGTGGAGATCCGCTGTCTGAGGGAGCGGCTGCCTGAGGGAACGGTGAGCCAGCGCCTGCTGGTCAGCGACGGCGAGACCACCGTGGCATTGGATATCCGGGCTGCGGCCCCGGAGCGGATGGAACTGCCCGCAGGCACTTTCCTGCCCCGGGACGGTGTGGTGGTCATGGACGCGGACCACTATGCGGAAAAAGAAGACACGGACAGGGGCGCGTTCCGGGTGATGCGGGGGTATGGCCGCTATGGCGTGGGCGTGAAGGTATTCCCCAGCACAGCGGATTTTTCGGAGGAGGAAGAACGGCCGCTTTTGACTTATCGGTTCCGGGCCGCAAGCGAGGGCGCATATCGGGTGGAGCTTCTGGCGGCGCCCACCAATTCCCCTGTGAACGGCAGGCCGCTTCGGGTGACGGTAGGAAACGGCCTGGGTGAAAGCCAGACACTGACGCTGGTGGACCGGGAGTTTCGGGCCGGGGATACCAGGGACGCGGCCTGGTGCCAGGGGGTGCTGGACCAGGTCCGGGCAGTATCTGCGGTGATGCATTTTGGAGAGGGCGTACAGCAGCTGACAGTGGGAGCGCTGGAGGCGGGGCTGGTACTGGAACGGATCCGCGTTTACCCCGAAGGCCGGAAACTTCCCGCATCCTACCTGGGGCCGGAAGAATCCTGGCGGTGTGCGGCGGAGTCCTGAACCCGGATCCCTGGGCCGGACAAAGCCCCGGGGAGGGCGGCGCCTGAGCCAAAGGCGGCCGCCTCGGAAAAAACGGGAAATGGAGACAAGAGAAGTTCGAGGAAAGAGCATGGCGGCATGAGTGGAAACATGCGGCAGGAGGTATGAGAATGAGAGACAGGAAAGAAGCCCGGAGGCGGGCGAAAGAATTGGTGGCAAAGATGACCCTGGAGGAGAAGGCGGAGCAGCTGAAATATGACGCGCCTGCCATCCCACGGCTTGGGGTGCCGGCGTACAACTGGTGGAACGAGGCGCTTCACGGGGTGGCCAGGGCCGGCGTGGCGACGGTGTTCCCCCAGGCGATCGGCATGGCGGCCGCCTTTGACACGGATCTGATGAAGGAGACCGGAGATGTGATCGCCACGGAGGGCCGGGCCAAGTACAACGAGTACAGCAGGCAGGGCGACAGGGATATCTACAAGGGGATGACCTTCTGGTCTCCCAACGTGAACATTTTCCGGGATCCGAGATGGGGCAGGGGCCATGAGACCTACGGCGAGGACCCTTACCTCACCGGGGAACTGGGAAAGGCATTCGTGGATGGCCTGCAGGGCGACGGGGAATATCTGAAATCCGCAGCCTGCGCCAAGCATTTTGCGGTGCACTCCGGGCCGGAGGCGCTGCGCCACAAATTTGACGCAAAAGCATCCGAAAAGGATATGCGGGAGACTTATCTGCCCGCCTTTGAGAAGCTGGTGAAAGAGGCGGACGTGGAGGCCGTCATGGGAGCTTATAACAGGACCAACGGGGAGCCCTGCTGTGGCAGCACTACGCTGATCCAGAAGATCCTGCGGGGAGAGTGGGGGTTTGAGGGGCATTTTGTCTCCGACTGCTGGGCCATCCGGGATTTCCACACCAATCATATGGTGACGGACACCGCGGAGGAATCCGCCGCCATGGCGCTGAAGGCCGGCTGCGACGTAAACTGCGGCAACACCTACCTGCACCTGTTAAAAGCTTACGAACAGGGGCTGGTCACCGAGGAGGACATCACCCGTTCCGCGGAGCGGCTGTTTACCACCCGGTTCCTGCTGGGGTTGTTTGACGAGACGGAATATGACGGCATCGGGCTGGACCAGGTGGAGAGCAAAGAGCATCTCGCCCTGGCGGAACGGGCGGCGGCGGAGGCCGTAGTGCTTTTGAAAAATGACGGCATTCTGCCCCTGAAGAAGGAAAAGCTGAAAGCCATCGGCGTGGTCGGCCCCAACGCAAACAGCCGGTCGGCCCTGATCGGCAACTATCATGGGACCGCCTCCCGGTACATCACGGTGCTGGAAGGGATCCAGGACGCGGTGGGAGACGATGTCAGAGTCTATTATTCCGAGGGCTGCCATCTGTTCCGGGATCGGGTGGAAGGGCTGTCCGCGGGCCCGGACCGGGTCAGCGAGGCCCGGATCGTGGCGGAACACAGCGATGTGGTGGTGGTATGCGTGGGTCTGGACGAGACCCTGGAGGGCGAGGAAGGCGATACCGGCAACAGCTATGCCTCCGGAGACAAGAATGACCTGCTTCTGCCGGAGCCTCAGAGACAGCTGCTGGAAGCCATGGCGGAGACCGGAAAGCCTGTAGTCCTGATCAACATGACGGGAAGCGCTATGGACCTGCGGTTTGCCCAGGAGCACTGCGCGGCGGTGATCCAGGCGTGGTATCCCGGGGCAAGAGGGGGAAAAGTGATCGCGGATATCCTCCTGGGAGCCGTTTCGCCTTCCGGCAAGCTGCCCGTGACCTTCTACCGGGATACGGAGGCGCTGCCCGCGTTCGAGGACTATTCCATGAAGGGAAGGACATATCGGTATCTCACCCAGGAGCCGCTGTACCCCTTCGGATACGGCCTGACTTACGGGGAGATCCAGCTGAAGGGCGTATCCTGCGGCGGGCAGGAGGCGGCAAAGGACAGCCGGATCCTGCTGAAACAGGCGGCGGACTTCACTGTGGAGGCGGCTCTGGCCAATAGAGGCGCCGTGGCCCAGGAGGAAGTGGTGCAGGTATATGTCAGGGCGGATTCCGAGAATGCAACGCCAAACAGCCGGCTCTGCGGCTTTGCCCGTGTGGCGCTTTTGCCGGGAGAGGAAAAAAAGGTGACGGTACCTTTGGACAGAGACGCTTTCGCCGTGATCAATGATAAGGGCGAAAAGCTGGTGGACAGCCATTTCTTTGCGGTCAGCGTGGGATTCGGCCAGCCGGATCAGCGGACCAGGGAGCTTACGGGGAAGGAATGCCTTACGTTTACCGTGGAATTATAATGTGGGAATAGAAATAAATTTCATAGGAATAAATTCCATAGAAAATAGAAATAAGAAATAAATTCCATAGAAATAAATTCCATAGAAATAAATTCCGAAATAAATTCCAAAGAGAAAAGATCACTCCGCCGTTTTTTTGGCCGGCCCGGTGGAGCCGCGCAGTATCAGCTCGGAACCGATCAGCTGCAGGGCG
This sequence comes from uncultured Acetatifactor sp., assembly GCA_947588705.1. GTDB lineage: Bacteria > Bacillota > Clostridia > Lachnospirales > Lachnospiraceae > Acetatifactor. Next base: position 35,202 of record CANPYT010000005.1, read on the forward strand.
GGCACGGGGGTATCCTGCGTGTCCGCGATGGCAGCGGCCACAAGCATATCGGCAAAATGGCCGTAATCATAGCCGACGCTGGTGAGCCGGGGGTTCATCATGTCGCAGATGTTGATATTGTCGAAGCCCACCGCAGAGATATCCTCCGGGATGCGCAGGCCGTGCTCCAAGATAGATTTCATGGCGCCGATCGTGGCATAGTCGTTTATTCCCACGACGGCTGTGGGGACGGTGCCCCGGGCGAACAATTCGTTCATCCGGACATATCCTGTCTCATAGTCATAGCCTCCGTAGGTATCGCAGAACTCGCTGCGGAAGGGGATCTGGTGCCGCGCCAGCAGCTGCTTGTAGCACTGCCTTTTCTCGAAGGAGGACGCGACGCTGCTGTAACCTCCGAGAATGGCGATATCCGTATGCCCCAGGGAGATCAGATGATCCATGGTCAGCTCCATGGCCTGGATGGAATTGATGCGGACCTGATGGCAGGAAGTGCCGTCCAGCTTGCCGGCGATGATAACGGGAACGATGTTGGACACCTGGTTCACTTTCTCCACAAAAGTCTCGTCGGAGGAAAGGTCGTCCACCCGCCCGCCGACCAGGATTATGGCGCTGACCCGCTGCTCTTCCAGAAGGGCCAGCTGCTCCAGTTCGTTTTCCAGCATACTCAGGGAATTTTCCAGCAGAAGGGAATAGCCCTTTCTTCTGGCGGCCTGTTCGCAGGCTACAAAAAGATTGGCATAATAATAGTTCCGGACATCCGGCATGATGATGCCGATGGCGCGGCGGTTGGTCTCCGACAGGCTTCTCGCCAGCGCATTGGGCCGGAAGTCATACTTCTTTATAATATTCTGGACCATCTCACGCTTGTCCTTGCGCACCCCCACGGTATTGGTCAATACCCTGGAGACGGTGGAGGGGGAGACCCCGGCTTCTTTGGCGATATCGTAGATCGTGATCCGTTTCCCGTCAGCTGATCTTATGTTTTCCATGAATTTTTACTCCCGGCGTTTTTTCTGTCGTCGCTGCCCTGCGCCCTGCCACCGGACTGGGATAAGGGGCCGGCTGCCGTCCTGACACACTTCATTATAACAAAACTGAAATTTATTTCAATATTTGAAACGATTTTTTTGAAATTATTTCATTCTCTTGACATGGAAGAAGGCAAAATGCACAAGACAGGGGCGAAATATTTGGATAATAGTGTCAAAGTCACAAAAAGCCAGGGAAAATCGTGAAAAAACATATTGACAAATTTGTGAAATGTAATTAAGATAAAAATATGAAATCGGTTGCAGTTTAGCAAAATACATAGCATGGACACGGTTTCAGAAAACATTAAAGGAGGATAAGAGTGAAAATGAGGCGATCTATGAAAAAGAAAGCATTGGCGCTTATCATGAGCGCGGCGATGGCTGTCTCCATGGCAGCCTGCGGCGGTTCCGATTCAGGTCAGGCTTCCAGCGGCGCCGACTCTTCTGCGGAGCCTTCCGTATCAGAGGCTCCTGCGTCGGCGACTCCTGCATCTTCGGAGGAAGAAGGTTCCCAGGCGGCGACGGACGGCGAACCTGTAGTGATCCGCTACGGTACCCACTGGGTAAACGATCTGGATCCCAACCATGTGGACGACGTCACCGGCGAGTATACCATGGGTGAAGCACAGAGGCAGGCGGCTCTTGTGGCGCTGCAGGCGGTGAAGGACCAATACAATGTGGAGATCGAGTTCCTGCAGTATCCCGTGGATGTGCAGACAGACCTGATGACCAGCGTGCTGGCAGGCGATCCCATCTGCGACCTCGCCCTTATGTGGGCAGGCTGCGAGCCTAACATCTTAAGGCAGAACGTTCTGCAGGACCTGACCCCTTATGTGGAGGAGGGATTGTTTGAAGGTTCTGAGTGGAATCTGCAGGATTCCCTGTTTGGCGGTTATTACCTGCTGAACAATGAGATGGGTATGACGTACTTCCCTCTGATCGTGAATCTGACCCTGCTGGAGCAGGTTCCCGGGCTGCAGGATGAGAACGGCAATACCATTTACCCCATGGACCTGTTTGAGCAGGGCGATTGGACCTGGAGCAAGTTCCAGGAGTACCTGGAGACGATCAAGGCTTACTACGCAAATGTGGAAGCCCCCGACGGCGGCGTGTACGAATATGTGCAGGCTTATGAGACGGATCACCGTTACGCGGCGCTGGCTGCCATCCATGCAAACGGCGGCGGGATCTTTGACGGCGGCCTTACGGCGGATTCCGACGAGGCCATTGAGGCTGTCCAGTATATCAGCGACCTGATGGATCTTGAGCTCCTGACGGACTGCGGTCTGTACGATGACAATTATACGCCGGAATGGACCCGGGGCGGCGGCGACTTTGGCCTTGGATGTACGGTGTTTACGGACTGCCCGAACTGGCTGATCGGCTGGGAGGCGGAGCAGTGCGCTGAGAGAGGCGAGAATATCGGTATCATTCCTTTCCCGAGACCCGACGATATGGCGGCGGACGATCCTAATTATATGCAGAGCAACAACGGCGGCAACAGCGTCGGCATCCTGAAAGGCGTCAGCGAAGAGAAGACGAGGCTTGCGATCCAGAGCTACATCCTTTACTGGAATACCTATTATGAGGCGCTTGGGGGGGTTGATAGTGTAGCGGATTACCAGGAGAAAGCAGCTCTGACAGACCTGGCCAACTACGGCGTGGACATTTACAATGAGACTTACGGCGATTCCCTGATCGACTGCTATACCTATATCCTTCAGCATATGAATGTCAACTGGGCAGGCAAGATGGGCCTGTGGGATAAGCCGATGTGGGAGACCATCCTTGGAGAATCCCTGTACGGCATAAACGGCGCGGCTTCCTATGATGTGGCGATCAAGGCAAGGATCGGCGAGCTGAGCGCAAGGATCGACACGATCGCGGCGGCTCTGCAGGGCGATTCGATCAATGATACCTACGCGCCTACGCTGACCTCCGAGGCAGCTGTCCTGACGGCAGGTACTGATTCCGCTTCCGTAGACTGGACCCAGTACTTCACGGCAGAGGATACGGTTGACGGCGCGATCGCTTTCACCGCGGACAATATCACCGTCAGCGAGGAATTGGATCTGGCTAAGCCGGGCGAGTATGAGAACGCTGTAAAGCTTGAAGTTTCCGATTCTTCCGGGAACAGCGCAGATACTTCCATTACCGTTACGGTTTACAACGCGGACAATACCGCTGCTCCTACCGTAGAGGCAGCCGAAGAGCTTCCGGTCATTGAACTGAACACGGATACCTCCGGGATCGACTGGACCGCATATCTGGCATCTGCTACCGACGCGGACGGGATCAACGTGAAGAACAGCGTGACAGCGGATCTGTCCAACCTGGATACCACAACGCCCGGAACTTACGATGTGGCCCTGACAGTGACGGACTACGCGGGAAATACGGCTGAGATCACGGTCAGCGTGACAGTGGAATAAGCCGGCATCATTATAAGGACAGGATAAGGGCAGGCGGCGAAAAGCCTCCTGCCCTTATTTTAACCGCTTGACGGCGAAAAAGCCGCTTGCGGCTGGACGCAGGAACTTGGGAGAGGTAATCTTATGAAATCTGGCAAAATCAGAAAAATTTCAGTCCGCATTGTGGTGGCTGTGGTGATCCTTTTGCTGGCCTGGGTGATACTGAGAGATGACAATGTGCAGGAAAACAATGCCGTCCCTCAGCTTGGCCTGGCGGCTTATGAGGAGAGTTATCAGCAGTACCTGACGGAACACGGATATGAGGGGATCCTGTCCGGCCAGGTGATAGAAGTAGATCTGTCTGACTACAAGGTCTCTGACGGATCGGTAGCCTATACGGGTGAGCAGGGTATAATGACCGAGGACACAGGAACGATCACATGGAGTTTCCGTGTGCCGGAGAGCGGCTTTTATAATCTGGAGCTGGGTTATATTACTCTTCCGGGCACGACTTCGGATATGCAGAGAAAGATCTATATCGACGGCGAGATCCCCTATGAGGCATGTTCCCAGGTGGTGATCAGCAGATGCTGGACCGACAGTGAGATAAAAGTAAAGAATCACAATGAGATCCGGCCCGAGAGCACAGAGGTGTATACGCAGAGGGAATGGTTCGTCGAGGATTATCAGAGACGGAACAATGAGCCCCTGGTCTTTTATCTCGAGGAAGGCAGCCATACCGTCAGCTTCGAGACCATCAAGGAGCCCATGGAATTTACATCCCTGGCTTTCCGCGCCCATGACGGGATCCCCGCTTACGCGGAGGCCATCGGTGCGCTGCGCAGCCAGTACAGCGTCTATGACGGCGCCGTCCTGATCGGCCAGGCGGAGCGCAGGGAGGGGATCACCACCGATATCCTCAAAAGCTCTTCCTCTATCAACATACAGAAAAACTATTCGGACAGTTTGCTGGAGCCCTACCATCCCTATTATATCGTGTACAATACCATTGGCGCCGAGAACTGGTCCCAGCCGGGAGAATCTGTGACCTGGAACGTGGAGGTGGAACAGGAGGGCCTTTATGAGCTGACCTTCAAGGGCAGGCAGAACACCAACCGGGGCGTGACCAGCTATCGCCGCCTCTATATCAACGGCCAGGTGCCTTACGAAGAGATGATGGCGGTGGGCTTTTCCTATCATACGGACATGAACCACTACACGGTTGCGGACGGGGACGGAAATCCTTATCTGTTCCATCTGCAGGCGGGGAGCAACACCATTACCCTGGAGAATGTAATGGGCCCCATGGGCGGCATCATCACCCGGGTGGAAGAGAGCATGAGGGAGCTGAACCGTCTGTATCTGGATGTGGTGCAGCTGACGGGCCAGGCGCCGAGCCGATATATTGATTACGAGATCGTGAGGAACATTCCGGAATTTGCGGACAGTATGTCGGAACAGGCGGCGGTGCTTTCCGGGATCGTGGACGAGATCGTAGCGATCACCGGTGAAAAGGGCGAGAACACCACGCTGTTGGAAAAGATGGCGGTGGAAGCGGAGAGGCTGGCGGAAGATCCCGAGGGGGTCATCCGGGAGCTGAACCAGCTGAAAAACAATATTTCCGCGTTGGGGACCTGGCTGGTGAACGTGGCCAATATGCCCCTTGAAGTGGATTATCTGGCGCTTTCCGGGGAAGGAAGCGAGCTCCCCAAGGTGAAGGAAGACGGGCTGAAAAGCGCCTGGTACGGGACCGTGCGTTTCTTCTCCACATTTGTGATCAGGAACAGCCAGATCTCGGAGGATCTGGACGGCGGCGACCATTCCATCAAGGTCTGGCTGGCGTCCTACGGGCGGGAGCAGGCTCAGATGATCCAGAACATGATCGATGAGGATTTCGCGCCGAACTCGGACATTTCGGTGAACTTACAGCTGATCCCGGTGGATGTGGTGCTCCGGGCCGCCCTTGCCGGAAACGGCCCCGATGTGGTGATCGGGCTGGGCCAGGGGACCGTGCAGGATTTTGCCATGAGAAACGCGATAACGGACCTGTCGCAGTTGGAGGGCTTCCGTGAAGCCACGGAGCGGTTTTACCAGAGCAGCCTGGATTCCGCCAGCTTTCAGGGCGGCGTATACGGCATCCCGGAGCAGACGACTTTTATGATGCTGTTTACCCGAGACGATATCCTGTCGGAGCTTGGGCTGGAGATCCCGGAGACCTGGACGGAGCTTTTGGAGATGATCCCCGAGCTGCAGAAGAACAACTACAATGTATATGTTCCCAATGTGCAGCAGACGGAAAATTCCCTGATCGGCACGTCGATCGACTATAACATGCACCTGTACCAGTCTCTTGTGCTTCAGAACGGCGGGGACATCTACCTGGGCCAGGGGAAGGATTACGGAGTGGAAAGCGGGCTGGCTTCCGACCAGGCCATGGAGGCATTTAAGGATTACACGGATTTCTTCACGAGCTACGGGCTGGACGTACAGCTTGACTTTGCGAACCGTTTCCGCACCGGGGAAGTGCCGGTGGGCGTGATCAATTACACCATGTTCAACGCTCTGGAGATCTTTGCGCCGGAGATCAAGGGCCAGTGGAGCTTTCATCAGCTGCCCGGCATAGAACGGGAGGACGGGACCATAGACAATACCTTTGTGGTGGACACGGTGCAGTCTGTGATCATGGCGTCCACGGACGACCTGGACGCTTCCTGGGAGTTTGTGAAATGGTGGACCGGCACGGACACCCAGCTGAATTTCGCCAATTCCCTGGAGGCCCTGATGGGCACCAGCGCCAGATATGCCGCAGCGGACCCGGAGGTACTAAAGCAGCTCCCCTGGAGCAACGCGGAGCTTGACAGCCTCCTGGGCCAGTTCGAAAATACCACAGGCATTCCCGCGGTACCCGGCAACTATATGACGACCCGTATGGTACAGTACGCGTTCAACGATGTGGTATCGGATCACGCAAACCCTAGAGAGACCCTTTATCTGAACATAAAGGACATCAATGAAGAGCTTGACAGAAAGCGTGAAGAGCTGCACTTATCAAGGCTGGAAGGAAAGGAGGATTAAAATGGCGGGCGGAAAGGAATCTTTTGCGACGGTCTGGAAGAAGCATAAATATAAATATATTATGATTGCGCCTTTCGGTCTCATTTTTATCGTATTTACGCTGCTGCCTGTGCTGGTGGCGATATTTCTCAGTTTTACCAGTTTCAATATGGTTGAGATGCCGGAATTTATTGGCCTGGAAAATTACATCAAACTGATCGTGTATGACCCTATCTTTTTGACGGCGATCAAGAATACCTTGTTTTTCGCCATCATCACCGGCCCTGTCAGTTACATGATGTGTTTCCTGTTTGCGTGGATGGTCAACGATCTTCCCAGGATTCCCAGGGCTATCATGACGCTGGTGTTCTATGCGCCGTCCATATCCGGAAATGCCTATCTGGTGTGGAAGCTCTTGCTTTCTTCCGACTCCTACGGATGGGTAAATGCCTGGCTTTTGAAGCTGGGCGTGATCCGGGAGGCGGTCACCTGGCTGGTGACAAAGGAATACATCATGCCGATCCTGATCATCGTGCAGCTGTGGCTGAGCCTGGGCGTCAGCTTCCTGACGTTTATCGCGGGCTTCCAGAGCCTGGATAAAACGCTTCTGGAGGCCGGCAGCGTGGAAGGCATCAAGAACCGCTGGCAGGAGCTGTGGTATATCATCCTTCCTTCGATGAAGCCCCAGCTGATGTTCGGCGCGGTGATGCAGATCACAAGCTCCCTGTCCGTATCCCAGCTGTCCATAGACCTGGTGGGCTTCCCGTCCGTCAGCTATGCCGGCCATACGATCCTGACCCACCTGCACGATTTCGGCAACGTGAGGTACGAGCTGGGGTACGCCTGTACGATAGCAGTGATACTGTTCTTTATCATGCTGTTCTGCAACATTATCGTGCAGAAGCTGCTGCGCAAGCTTGGGTAAGGAGGGATAGAAATGAGAGTGTTTGGAGCGGTAAAAAACTGGTATCATCGCAGGAAGTTTAAGCGGCGCAACCGAAGCATCGGCGGCGATATCGCTATGATCATAGTGCTGGGGTTCTTCGGCATCTTCAGCTTATTCCCGCTGTTGTATACCCTGACCAGCGCATTTAAGCCCTTCTCTGAGATCTTTATGTATCCGCCCAAGTTGACGGTGGAAAATCCGACCCTGGATAATTTCTTTGATCTGGCCACGATCATTGAGGATTTCACGGTGCCCTTTTCCCGGTATGCCTTCAACACGCTGGTGATCACGGGCCTTGGAACTTTCGGCACGGTGATGTTAGGGTCCCTTGCGGCATATCCGCTGGCAAAATATGAGTTCCCGGGTTCCAAGCTGATGAGCAATATTATCGTGTACGCGCTGATGTTCAACACGGCCGTCACCGCGATCCCAAACTATCTGATCATGAGCGCACTGGGAATCGTGGACACCTACTGGGCCGTGATCCTGCCCGCGGTGGGCGGTACGCTGGGCCTGTACCTGATGAAGAATTTCATGGTGCAGGTACCGGATGACATGCTGGAGGCGGCCAAGATCGACGGCGCTTCCGAGTTCGGCATATTTTTTAAGGTGGTCATGCCTCTCTGCAAGCCGGCGTGGATCACGCTGATCATTCTTTCCTTCCAGCAGATGTGGGGAACGACGGGAGGTGTGTTTATCTATTCGGAAGAACTGAAGCCTTTGAGCTATGTGCTGTCACAGCTGGTCAGCGGGGGAATCTCCAGGACCGGCGTGGCATCCGCGGTATCTCTGCTCATGCTGATCGTGCCGATCGCGGTATTCGTGGTTTCCCAGAGCAACGTGATCGAGACGATGGCCACTTCAGGCATCAAAGGATAGGAGGCGCGGAATGAAGAAAAAGCATATGAAACGTATCGTCAGCCTTCTGGCGCTGGGCGCGGTGACGCTTGGCTCGCTGGCGCTTCCCCTGCGGGCGGAAGCTTCCGACGGGAGCAGCTATGTGTATGATGGGTATACCTATGATTTCTATGGGAACGCAAAGGAAAGCCCCGCCATGTTCCGGCTGGAGAGGACTATTTCGGCGGAGAACATGAACGGGATCGCGCTGTCCGGCGTGGACGATGTGTGCACCAGCGAGGATGGCAGGATATTTACCATCGACACCACGGAGAGCCGTATGAACGTGTTTGACGGCGACGGCCAGCTTCTGATCTCCACAAGGCTGGTCCGGACGGTGGACGGCACTATCGCGTTGGATGAGACCGGAAACCAGATCATGCTGAACGCGCCGGAAGGGGTGTTCATCCATGAGAAGCAGAAGGAGATCTATGTAGCCGATACCGGAAACCACCGTATTGTGGTGCTGGATCTGGAGACTTACGGCCTGCTTCGCATAATCAACGCGCCGGAAGAACAGATCGGCGTCACGCAGTTCAATCCTTCCAAGATCGCGGTGGACCTGGCCGACAGGATCTATGTGGTGGTACAGTCCAGCTATGAGGGGATCATAGAACTGACAAGGGACGGCGAATTCAGCGGGTATTACGGTGTGAATACCCCGATCGTGAGCCTGACGGACCATTTCTGGAAATCGCTTGCCAGCGATGAGCAAAAAGCCCAGATGGCCAAGGTTTATGCCCCTGCCTTCAACAACATCACGCTGGATGGGGAAGGGTTTGTCATGGCGGTCACCTACGATTCCGCGGCGTCGGATATGGTATTTCGCCTGAATTCCAAGGGAGAGAATGTGCTTCGGGAAGAGGGGAACACCCCTGTGATCGGCGATGTCTGGTCCATGGGAACAAGCGATATCGGAAGCCAGTTTGTGGATATCGCGGTGACGGATTACGGCACCTATGCCCTGCTGGACCGCACCAAAGGCCGCATCTTCCTGTACAATTTCGACGGGGAGCTGCTGAATGCCTTCGGCAGCCTTGGCAACCTTAAGGGCGAGTTCAAAAACCCCACCAGTATTGCCTGGCTGGGCGATAAGCTGGTCATCTCCGATAAGACGCTGCGCTGCGCCTATATCCTGATGCCAACGGCCTTCGGAAGCGCTGTCCTGAGAGGAAACGAGAACTATTATTTCGGCGACTGGGACGAGGCGCTGGTGTATTTTGAACAGGCGCTTGCGCTTAATGCCAACTATGAGGCGGCCTACAGCGGGATCGGCAAGAACTACCTGATGAAGGAAGACTATGAGACGGCCATGTATTATTTCAAGATGGGGAATAACAGGACTTTCTACTCCAAGGCGTACAACGGCTACCGGGGCGAATGGCTGGAGGCCCACTTCCCGCTCATTATGATATTGTTCCTTGTGTTGGCAGCGGCGGTGGTAGGGTCGGAGATCCGGTACCACAAACAGAGCAAAATCAAGGCGAAGGCGGCTATGAAGCTGCGCAACAGCCGAAAAGGGAGGGCGACAGAAGAATGAAAGCAATCGTAAAAGAAAAACTGTATTATCTCAAACGCGCCGTTTTCCATCCCTTTGATGCTTTTTATGAGATCCGCTTCCGCGGCAAGGGCAGCGTAGTCCTGGCGCTGGTGATCCTGGCCCTGTTCGGCATCTTACAATGTGTCAGCTACCAGTATACGGGATTTATCATCAACACCAATGAGCTGGCCAGCATGAACAGTATCTCTATTTTTCTCACCTGGGTGCTGGGGTTCGTGCTGTTCATTGTCAGCAACTGGTCGGTCACGACCCTGCTGAATGGAAAGGGGAACCTTTCGGATATCTTAAAGGTGACTTCTTATTCCCTGGTCCCCTTTACCTGTGCCCTTATCTTCCAGATCTTTGTCAGCAATTTCATTATCCTGGAGGAAGCGATGATCGTGTATGTGATCACAGGTATCGGGATCGTGTGGTCCCTGTTCATGCTGCTGGCGGGGCTGTGCGTCATCCATGAATACGGCTTTGGGATGAACCTGGCAGCGATCCTGCTGACCTTTGTGGCGGCAGCCATTATCATGTTCCTGGGGATCCTGTTCTTCACGCTCATCGAGCAGATGGTGCTCTTCTGTATATCCGTGGGACAGGAATTTATCAGAAGGCTGTAGAAAGGAAGGTGAGGAAAATGGCGGCAATCAAGCAGAAAGCGCAATCCGTGAAAGCGGCCCTGAAAAAGTTCTATGATAAAAATACGATCCGCAGGATCGCGCTGACCATTCTTGCGGTTGTTTTGTTGGTTTATGTGATCGTCAGCATTCCTGTGTGGACGCTGAAGAGCGAAAAACTGCCCGCTACCGAATCCAGGCAGCCTCTGGAAGGTACGGAGATCGCCCTGGACGCCGGAAAAGTCGTCGTGGCGGATAACGGCGGAAGGACGCTGACCATTAACACCGCGGATATGTCCTTTGAGGTGAAAGATAACACAAAAGGATACCTGTTCAGGAGCTATGCCAACGGCGGGGCCGGAAGCGAGCAGGCTTTGCTCAGCCTGACTTATCTGGGCGAAGACAATAACCTGTATGAGTGGAATTCTTACGATAACTGTGTGGCATTTTCCAGTTATTCGATGTATCAGATCGAAAACGGCGTCCGCATCGACATGAATCTGAACGAAGGCGAATCCAACCGGTTTTATGAATATCTGCCGAAGCAGATGGGCGTTGAGACCTATGAGGAGATGTTTGAGGGCGGGCTGCGGCGCCTGATGGAAGAGGGAACGCTGGATGAGGAGACGGGCAACAGGTATCTGACCACGCTTTCCCTGGTCTATCGCCGGAGCCTGACCGAGGAGTGCTATGCGGTGACTTATAACGGGACGCCCCCCGTCAGCGCCACCAGGCAGCTGATCGAGGTGACCAGGCTGGTGGGTTACACCCAGGAAATGTTATTCGAAGACGCGGAGACTTTTGGTTTCTCCGTGAAGATCGTGGAACCGGCGCAGTTTGACCTGGTCCTGGAGCTGACGCTGGACGACAGGGGAGACCTGATCGCGCATGTCCCCACCGGCAGCATCGTGTCTTACAACGACTATTACACGCCGCAGGCGCTGAGCGTACTGCCGAATTTCGGGGCCGTAACGGCGGACCAGTATGAGGACGGCTATATCCTGGCGCCGGACGGAAGCGGCGCACTGGTGCGGTTTAACTCCTATGTTCCCAATGTGACAGAGTATAAGCGGCCTTTTTATGACAGTGATTATTACAGCGATTACTATTACATGCCGGAGTACGCGGAGGAACTGTACATGCCGGTTTACGGTATGCTCTACGGGCCCGGGGATGGCACGGAGAAAGCTTTCCTTGCGATTCTGGAGGAGGGTGCGCGGACAGCTTACATGAATATCAAGCTGGCCAGCGCCGGGGCGGACAGCGCCAATTATAACAAGGCATACGCCTCTTTTGAGATCGCGCAGTACAAGCGGGTGAAGATCGACGGCGAGTACAGCACCGACAGCGGGGTCTATCTGGTAAACACCGGCGAACAGGATCTGGATCTCACCGCGAGATACCAGCTCTATGGGCCGGACACCACCTATTTTGACCTGGCCAAGGGATATCAGGCATATCTGGCGGAAAAGGAAGGAATGACGCTGCGGTACGGCGACGGTTCGGCGCAGCTGTACCTGGAAGTAGTGGGTGGCCTGAACCTCGCTTCCCGCTTTGTGGGGATCCCTTACAGCAAAGCGTACTCTATGACCACATATGAGGAACTGATGGAGATCATGGAGTCAATGGACGGGATCCGCTGCCAGCTGCAGTACGACGGGGCGTTTAACGGCGGCTGGAACGGCAGGTTAAACCGGGGAGGCAGCCTGGCAGGCCAAAACGGCAGCCGGTCCGAACTGAAGGACGCCCTTGCCTACGCGGAGGACAACGGGATCCCGCTGTACATGCAGGTGGCGCTTACGGAAGTATGGGAGAAGGGAAACGGCTTCCGCGCATCCGCCCATGCCATCCGGGACTACGCCAACGATGAGGCGGCCCTGTCCCGCTATCAGCCTGTGCTTGGCATTTTAAACACGTCGCTGAGCGATGGGGTGACCCATGACGATTACTATCTGCTGAGCCCCAGATACTTAAGCGCGGTGACAGACAAATTCCTGGAGGACGCGGATGACTATCAGGGCCTTGCGGTTTCCGACCTGGCAGGAATGTACTATGCGGATTACCGGTATGAAAATTATATCAGCGGCGAGACGGGCGACAAGGTGCTGAACAGCAATCTGGATAAGCTGTCGGCGGATAAAGAGCTGGCCCTGGCGGACCCTCATATGGACAAGATCCACTATGGCAGCATTGTCACGGATATCTCCAGGGAGAGCAGCGATTACGCCACATTTGCCGAAACCATACCTTTCAGGCAGCTGGTCATGAACGGACTGGTCCGTTACACCACAGAGGATGTAAACCTGTCCAGCAGGAACGCGGAATATTTTATCCTGCAGGCGGCGGAGCTGGGAGCCTGTCCGAAGTTCATCATCACTTATAAGAATGTGGATGTGCTGAAGAACTCGGATTACAGCTATTTATTCTCGGCCCAGTACAGCCTCCTGGAGCAGAAGATCAAAGCCGTCTATGAGGAATGTGCCTCCGTCCGCGATCAGATCGGCACGGATGAGATCGTGGACCATAAAACGCTGGAAGACGGCGTCTACCAGACTACTTATGGAAACGGCACAGTTGTATTGGTCAATTATAATCTGTACGATGTGACCCTTGCAGACGGAACGCAGCTTCCGGCAGAAGGATATCGGATAAAGGAGGCGGATTAGATGGAGAAGAGCAAAACAGCAAAGAGCGGGACAGAGAAGGGCAGGAAAAAGTTATCCTTCCGGACCATGTGGAAGATACACGGCATAATCTTTGTCAGTCCTTTTTTGATCGGGTTTGTGGCGTTTTTCCTGGTACCCCTGGTCAATACCATCTATTATTCCCTCAACCAGGTCGGCGTGGGAGACCAGGGCGGCATGACCTTCCAATGGAACGGCATCCAGAACTACATCGACCTGTTCCAGACGGAGGTCACGACCACGAGTACGACAATGGCCAGGCTTTTTACCGAGGAGAACAGCACCATGCTCCTCAGCCTGCCACTTATCGTGGTATTCAGCCTGTTTATGGCGCTTCTGGCCAACCAGAAATTTAAGGGGCGGGCGGTCGTAAGGCTGCTGTTCTTCCTGCCTATTATCCTGGGGATCGACGTGGTGATGGATATGCTGCAGGTGACGACGGGCTCTGCCAATCTGGATACCGGCAGCAGCCTGCTGAGCGGCAGCTATGTGACGGTATTCCTTGTGCGGACCCTGAATGTGCCAAGGCGGATCCTGTATCCCATCATGAATTATGTGGAGAATATCTTCACGCTGATCTCCCAGGCGGGCGTACAGACGCTGGTGTACCTGACCGCGCTGCAGTCCATCAGCCCAAGCCTCTATGAGGTGGCGAAGATGGAAGGGGCTACGGCTTATGAAACTTTCTGGAAGGTGACGATCCCTTCCATAATGAACATTACCTTTTTTGTGGTGATCTACACCATAGTGGATCTGTTCCTCAGGTCCTCGATCGCGGAAGAGGCATACGCGTTTGCGTTCACGCAGGGTAAGATCGGCGTAGGTTCCGCGCTTTCGGTAGTCTATATCCTTAATGTGGTCCTGGTGCTGGCGCTTGCGGCCCTGCTTCTGAGGAAGGTGGTGAAGAAGAATGAAAAATAAGACAAAGTATTCGAAAATGGATGCCAATCTGGCGATCTACCTTTTCAAAAATAAAAGCAAGAGAAATTCGGTAAAAGTGATCTCGCTGGTGCTCATCCTGGGATTGTGCTTTACCATTATCTACCCGATCCTCAGCCTGGTGCCCATCGTTTTTTCTTCCACGGAGGACCTTGGGAATCCCAATGTGATCTGGATCCCCCAGGAGTTTTCCACGGTCAGCTTTAAGGCGGCAATCCGTCTGGTCATGCCGGAGGGAGCCATGACCATGGTGAAATCCATCCTGTACGCGGTGGGGATCATGATCCTGCAGGTATTTTTCTCCGCGATGGTGGGCTATTCCCTGGCGAGGGTAAATTTTTGGGGACGCAGGATCGTGTTCGGCATGGTGATCCTTGTATTCCTCCTTCCCAGGCAGTCGCTGCTTCTGGCGCAGTATATATCCTTTGTGCACTTTGATGTGCTGGGGATCATGAACCTGTTTACCAAAGCCGGGGAGATCAACCTGATCAACAATCCCATCGTGCTGGTGCTGCTCGCTGTCTTTGGGTTTGGCGTGAACCAGAGCCTGTTTATCTTTCTGTTCAGCCAGTTTTTCAAGAATATCCCCAAGGAATTGGAGGAGGCTTCCCTGATAGACGGCTGCGGCTTTTACCGCACGTACTTCAGGATCATGCTCCCCAACGCGGTGCCTATCATCTCCACGGTTGCCATCCTGTCCTTTGTCTGGAACTACGGGGATACCTATTATACCAATTACTTTAATCCCAACGGGGAATATATGAGCACCCTGCTTTCTTCCACGTTTATCACGGCCAACAAGGACTATATCCTGAACGCGCTCACCACATGGTACGATGTGCCGGTGGCGACGGACATGGCGTTTGACGCCGTAAAACAGGCGGGCGTCCTTATCTTCCTGATCCCTCTGCTGATCGTATACCTGGTGGGGCAGAGAAAGCTGGTGGAAAATATGGAGAACTCGGGATTGGTCGGCTGATGACGGGAGCGTTACATGAAAAGATTCTTATCTTTGCTTATTTCATTTACACTGGCGGCGGGCCTGCTTTGCGCCTGCGGGCCGGGAGAGGCGGCTGAGGACTCTGTTCCCGGGCCTTCCGCGTCGGCGGGCCCGGAAGGAACCGACGCGGGCTCCGGCCCGGCCGAAACGTACCGTAAGATCACGGTAGACGTAAATACCACTTACCAGACCATGGAGAGCTTCGGGACCAGCGGCGCCTGGTGGAGCCAGTACGTGGGGGGCTTTGACGACGATCCCTACGAAGAGACGGGGATCAGCACAAGGGAACAGATCGCGGCCCTCCTTTTTGACAGGGAGCAGGGGATCGGCCTTACCTGCTACCGCTTCAATGTGGGAGCCGGTTCCGCGGACAGCCACAATGGGGATTACTCTGACATCCACCGCCGCGCCCAGAGCTTTGAGACGGCTCCGGGGGTCTATGACTGGGAGAAGGACGCGAATGCGGTCTGGTTCCTGAAACGCGCCGTGGAATTAGGCGTGGAGGAAGTTGTGCTCTTTTGCAACAGCCCTCTTGAGCGCCTTACGGACAATGGCATGGCCCATATGACGCCCGGGACGAAGAGCAACCTTTCGCCCGAAAATTACAGCGCGTTTGCCTCCTATGTGATGGATGTGGCGGAGCACTTTACAGGGCAGGGGATTCCGGTGAAGTTTATTTCCCCCATCAACGAACCTCAGTGGGAATGGGCGGGCGGCCAGGAGGGCTGCCATTATGAACCCGGCCAGACGACGGAGGTCTACCTTGCGTTCTTAGACGAGCTGGAGAGCAGGGAGGCGCTTGCGGGCGTTGAACTTTCCGGCCCGGAGAGCGGGGAGTGGGGCACCCAGGCCACCATCGACTACACGGAGGCCATTCTCGGTAATGAGAGGCTGGCGGGGCATTTTGACACCCTTGACAATCATTCTTACTGGTCGGATGAAAACGCGAAAAAATCATATCGCAATTACATGAAGGTCCATTACCCGGAGATAAAGCTGCGTACCAGCGAGTGGTGCGAGATGGTAAACGGCTCGGACGTGACCATGGACTCCGCCTATCATCTGGCGCAGCAGATCGCGGAAGACCTGCGCATCTTAAACGTGGTGTCCTGGCAGAACTGGGTAGCCGTAGCGCCGGGGGGCTACCGGGACGGCCTGATCTATATTGACGAGCGGAGCCACAAATTCCGCGCCCTGAAACGCCTTTGGAGCTTTGGGAATTACAGCCGGTATGTGCGCCCGGGCTATGTGCGGGTGGATATCCAGACCTCCTCCAGGGCCCAGGAGGAAATGCTTCCTACGGCCTTTACCGGCGTCAATGACGCGGGGGAAGAAGAGCTGGTCATGGTATTTATCAATGAGGATGTGCTCGACCAGGAGTTCCAGCTGGAAGGCTGCGAGGGCTATAGCCGGATCGCCTGTTATGAGACCTCCGACGCCAGGGATCTTGAGTGTGTGCGGGAGGAAGGCTATACGCCGGATACCCCGGTAGTGATCCCGGGGATGACAGTGACTACTGTGGTATTGACAAAAGAGTAAGTTTAGGAAAAACGGTATTTTTTGAGAGGAGAAAGACAGATGCCTGGAGAGATGGAAGAACGAAAGGATCAGACGGGAACTTGTGGCGCGATGACGGTAAAAGAGGATATTACCTATCAGACCATGGAGAGCTTTGGGACCAGCGGCGCCTGGTGGAGCCAATATGTGGGCGGTTTTGCGGAGGACGGGGACGGCTCAGGCGTCAGCTGCCGGGAGGCTATCGCTTCGCTGCTCTTTGACCGGGAAAAAGGCATCGGCCTGACCTGTTACCGCTACAATCTGGGTGCGGGTTCCGCGGACAGCCAGAAGGGCACTTTCTGGGATGTGAACCGCCGCGCCCAGAGCTTCGAGACTGAGGCGGGCGTCTATGATTTTGAAAAGGATGCAAACGCCGTGTGGTTCCTGAAACGCGTTGTGGAGCTGGGGGCGGAGGAAGTCGTCTTCTTTTGCAACAGCCCTCTGGAACGCCTGACGGAAAACGGCCTTGCCCATATGACCGAGGGCGGCGGCAGGGTGAATATAAAGCCTGAAAACTACCGGGCTTTCGCCGCGTACTGCATGGATGTGACAGAGCATTTTCGGGCGCGGGGCATCCCCGTAAAATTTCTCTCCCCCATAAACGAACCCCAGTGGGACTGGACAAGCGGCCAGGAGGGCTGCCATTATGAGCCGGACCAGATCCGGGATGTCTATCTGGCCTTCCTGGACGAGTTGGAAAGCCGGCCCGGGCTTAAGGGCCTGAAATTGTCCGGCCCGGAGAGCGGGGAGTGGAAAGGGCAGGCTCAGGCGTATACACAGGCGATCCTGGGGGAGGAGCGTCTGCGCCGGCATTTTGACGGCATTGACAACCATTCCTACTGGACGGAAAGGATAGATAAACGGATCTACAAAAGCTGGATGAACGCGCTCTATCCGGGAGTCAAGCTGCGCACCAGCGAATGGTGCGAAATGGTGAACGGCTCCGACTTTACGATGGATTCCGCCTTTCATCTGGCGCGGGAGATCGCGGACGACCTCCGCATCCTGGACGTGGTATCCTGGCAGAACTGGGTGGCGGTCGCTCCCGGCGGCTATCGGGACGGCCTGATCTATATTGACGCGGAAAAACGGAAATACACCGCTTTAAAGAGGCTTTGGAGCTTCGGCAATTACAGCCGGTATGTGCGCCCGGGCTATGTGCGGGTGTATATCAAGGCAGATTCCAAGGCCCAGGAGAAAATGCTGCCCACAGCCTTTATCGGGACCAACGACAGGGGTGAGCGGGAGCTGGTGATGGTGTTCCTTAACGAGCAGGAGACGGAGCAGATGTTTTTATTAAAGGGCGTATCCGGTTATACGCATATGTCTGTGCACGAGACTTCGGAGGCCCGCGACCTGGAGTGTGTGTCCGAGGGAACGTTCGACGGGGATTCGCCTGTGAAGATCGCCGGAATGTCTGTGACGACGGTTGTGCTCACAAAAAAGAAAAATTAAGCCTTGACGGCGGAATGAGAGATCAGTGTATGGATACTTTTGAGGTAAAGGAAACTTTTTATTTAAACGGAAAGCCATTTCAGATCCTTTCCGGCAGCATCCATTATTTCAGGATCGTGCCGGAATACTGGAGAGACCGGCTGGAAAAGCTGAAAGCCCTGGGGCTGAATACGGTGGAGACTTACATACCCTGGAATGTGCACGAGCCAAAAAAGGGAGAGTTTTGCTTTGAGGGAGCGGCGGATGTGGTCGGTTTTGTGAAACTGGCCCAGGAGCTTGGGCTGTACGTGATCCTGCGCCCCTCTCCCTATATCTGCGCGGAGTGGGAGTTCGGCGGTATGCCGGGCTGGCTCTTAAAGGAGGACGACATGCGGGTGCGTTCCGCTTCCTCCTCTTTCCTTCGGCATGTGCGCGAATATTATCAGGTGCTTTTGCCGATGATCGCGCCTTTACAGATCACAGAGGGCGGGAACGTGATCCTGATGCAGGTAGAGAATGAGTACGGCTATTATTCCAATGACCACCGCTACATGGAGGCCATGCGGGACCTGCTTCGGGAGGGCGGGATCAATGTGCCTTTGATCACGTCGGACAACCCTTCCCACGAGAATCTGGAATGCGGCAGCGTAGAGGGCGTACTGCCTACCGGAAATTTCGGTTCCAGGACAAAGGAGCGTTTCCGGATCCTGGAAGGGCATACGGACGGCGGCCCGCTGATGTGCGCCGAGTTCTGGGTAGGCTGGTTCGACCATTGGGGAAACGGCGGCCATAAGACAGGGAACCTGGAAGAGAGCACCGGGGATCTGCGGGATATGCTTGAGCTGGGCCATGTAAATATCTACATGTTTATCGGCGGCACGAATTTTGGATTTATGAACGGATCCAACTATTATGACTGCCTGACGCCGGACGTGACCTCCTACGATTATGACGCGGTGCTGACGGAGGCGGGGGACCTTACTCCCAAATTCCACCGCTACAGGGAAGTGATCCGGCAGTTTCGGGAACTGCCTCCCCTGCAGCTGCCGCCCGCCATTCCCAGGAAAGCCTATGGAAGCGTAAAGATCCGGGAGAAGGTGGGGCTGATGCAGGCCCTGGCGGATCTGGCGGTACCCGTGGAGACCACGGATCCTGTCTGCATGGAGCGGCTGGACCAATATTATGGGTATATTTTATATACCT
This sequence comes from uncultured Acetatifactor sp., assembly GCA_947588705.1. GTDB lineage: Bacteria > Bacillota > Clostridia > Lachnospirales > Lachnospiraceae > Acetatifactor. Next base: position 54,521 of record CANPYT010000005.1, read on the forward strand.
CGCCCGTGCCGGATGGGTATCATCTGGAAAAGATCCGCCTGTACAAGGCAAACGACAGGGCAAATGTTTTCCTGGGGGAGAAGCGGCTGCTGGATCTTTACGACAGGGAGCTGCTGGAGGAACACGAGACGGATGCCGCCGCGGGAAAAGGGGAAAGCTTATGTATCCTGATGGAGAATATGGGACGCGTGAATTACGGCCCGCGCATGAATGAGCAGCGCAAGGGAATTGACGGCGCCGTGCAGCTAAACGGCCATATGCATGTGGGATGGAAGCAATATCCCCTCCCCCTGGATAACCTGGGGAAGCTGGATTTCACAAAGGGCTATACGGAAGGGATGCCCGCCTTTTACGGTTTTGAGTTTACGGTAGAGGATCCGGCGGACACTTTTCTGGAGCTGCCGGGCTGGGGGAAGGGCTGTGTGTTCCTGAACGGCTTCAATCTGGGCCGCTATTGGGAAATAGGCCCGCAGAAGCGCCTGTATGTCCCAGCCCCGCTTCTGAAAGCCGGGAAAAATGAATTGATCGTGTTTGAGACGGAAGGAAAACACGGCGAGGAGGTTTTCTTCCGGGCGGAGCCGGATATCGGGTGACAGTTCAGCCAGCCGCCTGATTTGATGGTTTTTCTGAAACAACCTCTTGACTTTTTTGGAAGGATGGGATATATTTTAGCATATGATAAAAAGGCTGCGACGAAGAGGAGTACCCATTACCCCCTGAAAGAGAGGACGGCTGCCGCAAGGTGCTGAAAGGCTGCCCAAGGGAAGGGATGAGGAAGGTAGCTTCCGAGCCGGAGGGCCCAAAACCGCAGGCCGTAAGCCCTCACGGCCTATCCCCGTTACAGGATAGGACTTTGCAGGAAGTCTCTTGAGGCGGTTTCTCGTGAGAGGACCGTAAACAAAGGTGGTACCGCGTATATTACGCCCTTTGCCGGAAAACCCGGCAGAGGGCTTTTTTTCGTATGCGGGCCATGGATCGGATCGGCCGCGGCCGCCTGCAGACGCACCCGGCTTATGGCCGCGGCAGCGGGCGGAAACAAGTGCGCGAACCACAAAAACATGAGAAGAGACGGAAAGGAGCATAAAAAATGAGCAAAGAGCTGGCAAAAACCTATGACCCGAAGGGCATAGAGGACCGGATCTACCAGAAATGGCTGGACAAAAAGTATTTTCACGCGGAGGTAGATCCTTCCAAGACCCCTTTCACCATCGTGATCCCGCCCCCAAACATCACGGGGCAGCTGCACATGGGCCATGCCCTGGACAACACCATGCAGGATATCCTGATCCGGTTTAAGAGGATGCAGGGGTACAACGCCCTTTGGCAGCCCGGTACGGATCACGCCTCCATCGCTACGGAAGTAAAGATCATCGAAAAGCTGAAGGAGGAGGGAATTGACAAGAACGACTTAGGCCGGGAGAAATTTCTGGAGAGGGCCTGGAACTGGAAGCGGGAGTACGGAGGACGCATCATTTCCCAGCTGAAAAAGATGGGCTCCTCCTGCGACTGGGACAGAGAGCGGTTTACCATGGATGAGGGCTGCAACCGGGCGGTGACGGAAGTCTTTGTGAAGATGCACGAAAAAGGCTATATCTACAAGGGCGCCCGCATCATCAACTGGTGTCCTGTTTGCAACACCTCTATCTCCGACGCGGAGGTGGAATATCAGGAGCAGGCGGGGCATCTCTGGCATATCCGGTACCCGGTGATGAACGAGGACGGCACACCCAGCAGCACAGAGTTCCTGACCTTTGCCACGACCCGTCCGGAGACCATGCTGGGAGATACCGCCGTCGCCATCCACCCGGAGGACGAGCGCTATGCCCACCTGATCGGAAAGAGCGTGATGCTGCCCATCATGAACCGCGTGATCCCCGTTGTCACGGATACCTATGTAGACCGGGAATTTGGAACCGGCGTGGTAAAGATCACGCCGGCCCACGACCCCAACGATTTTGAGGTGGGGAAGCGGCATGGCCTTCCCGTGATCAACGTGATGAACGACGACGCCACCATCAATGAGAACGGCGGGAAATACGCCGGCATGGATCGCTATGAGGCCAGAAAGGCCATTGTGGAGGAACTGGACCGGCAGGGCCTCTTGGTGAAGATCGAGGATTACACCCACAACGTAGGAACCCATGACCGCTGTAAGACCACCATCGAGCCCCTTGTGAAGGAGCAGTGGTTTGTGAAGATGGACGAACTGATCAAGCCGGCGGTGGAGGCGGTGAAGAACGGGGATATCCGCCTGATCCCGGAGCGGATGGAGAAAACGTATTTCAACTGGACGGACAATATCCGCGACTGGTGTATCAGCAGGCAACTGTGGTGGGGGCACAGGATCCCGGCCTATTACTGCGATGACTGCGGCGAGGTCACGGTAGCCCGGGAGATGCCGCAGTCCTGCCCGAAGTGCGGCTGTACGCACCTGACGCAGGATCCGGACACGCTGGACACCTGGTTTTCTTCCGCGCTCTGGCCCTTTGAGACGCTGGGATGGCCGGACCAGACGGAGGACCTTAAGTATTTCTATCCTACGGATGTGCTGGTGACAGGCTATGATATCATCTTCTTCTGGGTGATCCGGATGATCTTTTCCGGGTTCGAACAGATGGGGGAAAAGCCCTTTAAGACGGTGCTGTTCCACGGCCTGGTCAGGGACAGCCAGGGGCGGAAGATGTCAAAATCCCTGGGAAACGGCATTGACCCGCTGGAGATCATAGAGCAGTATGGCGCGGACGCCCTGCGGCTGACGCTGATCACCGGGAACGCCCCCGGCAACGATATGCGCTTCTATTACGAGAAGGTGGAGAACAGCCGGAACTTTGCCAACAAGATCTGGAACGCTTCCCGCTTTATCCTGATGAACATGGAGGGAAAGCAGGTGACGGAGCCCGCCGCGGAGGAGCTGCAGCCGGTGGATAGATGGATCCTGTCGAAGCAGAACACGCTGGTGAAGGAAGTCACCGAAAATATGGAGAGCTTTGAGCTTGGCATCGCGGTACAGAAGGTTTATGATTTTATCTGGGATGAATTTTGCGACTGGTATATCGAGATGGTAAAACCCCGCCTGTACAGCACCGACGATAGGGCAAGCCAGAACGCGGCCCTCTGGACGCTGAAGACAGTGCTTTTGGATGCGCTGAAACTGCTGCATCCGTATATGCCCTTTATCACGGAGGAGATCTTCTGTACGCTCCAGAGCGAGGAAGAATCCATTATGATCAGCCGCTGGCCGGAATACCGCCGGGACAGATCTTTCCAGAAGGAAGAAAAGGATATTGAGACCATCAAGGAAGCGGTGCGCGGGATCCGGAATGTGCGGAGCGGGATGAACGTAGCGCCCAGCCGGAAAGCAGCCGTGTTTGTAGTCAGCGAAAACAGGGAGGTCCTGAGGACATTTACGGAAGGAAAGCTGTTTTTCGCGTCCTTAGCCGGGGCAAGCCAGGTCACCATGCAGGAAGACAAGGCCGGTATTGCGCAGGACGCGGTGTCCGTCGTGATCCCCGGCGCCACGCTCTATATCCCTTTCGCGGAGCTGGTGGATATCGGCCAGGAGATCCAGAGGCTGACAAAGGAACAGCAGCGCCTGGAGGGAGAACTGAAGCGGGTGAACGGCATGCTTTCCAACGAAAGATTCCTCTCCAGGGCGCCGGAGGAAAAAATCGCCGAGGAGAGAGGAAAACTGGAAAAGTACACTCAGATGATGGAGCAGGTGACGATGCGGCTGAAACAGCTGAAATAAGCCGGATACGGACAAAACGGCGGGGAAGGTGACGGGATGCCATACAGATATGAGACTCATATGCACACGGCGGAGGGCAGCAGATGCGCCTCCGCCTCCGGGGCGGAGATGGCCCGCGCCCATAAAGAAAAAGGATACGCGGGCATCTTTGTCACGGACCATTTTTTCGTTGGCCACGGCAACACTGCCGTGCCATCGGGGCTTCCCTGGAGGGAAAGGGCGGAGCTTTTCTGCAAAGGGTATGAGAATGCCCGGGAAGAGGGAGAAAAGATAGGGCTGGACGTATTTTTCGGGTTTGAGTACAGCTATCATGGCGCGGATTTTCTGGTCTATAACCTGGACAAGGAGTGGCTGCTGGAGCATGAGGAGATTGACAGGCTCCAGCCCAGGGAGATATTTGCGCAGGTACACCGAGACGGCGGTTTTATCGTACACGCCCACCCTTTTCGGGAGGCGGATTACCTCAACGGCCCTATCCAGCTCTTTCCAAAAGATGTGGACGGCGTGGAAGCGGTGAACGGGGCGCAGCTTAAGAAGCCCTGGATGAACGAACGGGCGGCCGTCTACGCGAAAATGTACGGTCTGCCTGTCACGGCCGGTTCGGACAGCCACCATCTTTCCGCTCTGTTTGGAAGCGGCGTGGAGACCCGGGAACCCATAAAAGCCCCCGGAGACTACCTGAGGATGATGAGAGACGGGGAACTTAAGCTGCTGGAAGGATAAGGGCGCTTCCGCCGGAGCAGGGACCTTGCGGAAGCGGAAAGATGGGAGACAGAGTTGGAAAAGAGGGACATTACTTCTTATGAAGAGGCGGTGGGCTATATCGGGGAGATCCCGCGCTTTACCGCCAAGCATACCATGGAGGACACGAGGGCGTTCCTGCACCGCCTGGGGGATCCCGACCGGAAAATGAAGATCATCCATGTGGCAGGCACGAACGGGAAGGGCTCCGTCTGCGCCTATCTGCGCAGTATCCTGGAGGCGGCGGGATACGGGGTGGCGGTGTTTACCTCCCCCCACCTTGTGGATATCCGGGAGCGGTTTATGGTAAGGGGGGAGCTGATCTCCCGGCAGGATTTCCTGCGTTATTTCCGGCAGGTCTATGACGCGCTGGACTGGGAGAGCCTGGGGCGGGAAGCCCCGGGGGCGTATCACCCCTCGTATTTCGAGTATCTGTTTTTTATGGCAATACTGTATTTTGAACAGAAACAGCCGGATTACTGTATTCTGGAGACCGGCCTGGGAGGGAGGCTGGATGCCACCAACGCCGTCTCCCGGAAAGAGATGGCTGTGATCACCCGGATCAGCAGGGACCATGTGGAATATCTGGGAAATACGCTGGGGGAGATCGCCGGGGAGAAAGCAGGGATCCTGGCCGCGGGCACACCGGCGGTCTGCTGGGACACCTGTCCGGAGACGACTGCCGTATTTCGGGGGAAAGCGTCGGATCTTGCCGCCCCTGTGGCTTTTGTGTCGGAAAAGGACTTTTCTTTTGGAAAATTTATGAATAAAACCATTGATTTTTCTTTGCGCACTGAGTATTATGGTTATATTAGCCTTACCTTGCACACCATCGCGGCCTATCAGATGGAGAACGCGGCCCTGGCGGTGCGGGCCATCGAGACCCTGGACCGGGGAAGGACGGTATCTGCGGAGCAGGTCAGGGCGGGAGCGGCCGCCTGTTTCTGGGCCGGAAGGATGGAGGAGGTGCTGCCCGAGGTCTATGTGGACGGCGCCCATAATGAAGACGGGATCCGCGCTTTTCTGGAGACGGTGGCCGGGGACGGTGTTCCCCGCAGGAGCCTGTTGTTCGGCGCGGTGAGAGATAAGGACTGTGAGAGGATGACCGGGGAGCTGGCGGAGTCCGGCCTGTTTGACCGGATCGCCGTCGCCCGTCTGCGGACGGAGCGGGGAAATGCCCCGGAAGACCTTGCGCGGCTGTTTGGCAGGTTCCCGAAATGCAGGGCCTGCGCGTATGGGAGCGTGGAGGAGGCATTCCGGGCCCTTTCGGAGGAACGGAAGCCCGGCGAGCGTATCTACGCGGCGGGAAGCCTGTATCTGGCAGGTGAGATGAAGGAGCTGGCGATGAGGGAAGGCGAGCTTTCCAACAGGGATCTGGACGCCCGCATGGGCGGGCAAGAGGTATAGCCATGATAAATTTTGAGGAAGAGTTGAAAAAGTTTCATCCCAGTCTTGAGGTGGAGGAGGCGGAGGACGCCATCTACAATCAGGACTTGACCGATATGGCTGATCTGCTCGTGAAGATGATCAAAGAGTCGGAAGAGAAGTCGAATGAGGTGACATGATGTTTTGTTATAACTGCGGCTGCCATTTATCGGAACATGATTACTGCACCGCCTGCGGAGCGGACGTCTCCCTGTATAAAAAGATTCTGTACGCCTCGAACATGTACTATAACGAGGGCCTGGAAAAAGCCGGTGTGCGGGATCTGACGGGAGCTGTCACAAGCCTGAGGCAGAGCCTGAAATTGAATAAAAACAACATTGAAGCCAGAAACCTGCTGGGGCTTGTGTACTTTGAGATGGGCGAGGTGGTGGCGGCCCTGAGCGAATGGGTCATCAGCAAGAACCTGCAGCCGGAGAAAAATATTGCGGACGATTTTCTCAGCAGGCTCCAGTCCAATTCCTCCCGGCTGGATTCCATCAACCAGACCATCAAGAAGTATAACCAGGCGCTGGCATACTGCAATCAGGACAGCAAGGATCTGGCGGTGATCCAGCTTAAGAAGGTGCTTTCCCTGAACCCCAGGTTTATCCGCGCCCACCAGCTCCTGGCGCTGCTGTATATGGACGGCGAGGAGTGGGAGAGGGCCGAGCGGGAGCTCCACAAGTGCATGGATATCGACCGGAACAACGTCCAGACGCTGCGCTACCTGAAAGAGGTGGAAGCTATGCTGGTGCCGGATGAGAATGTGCGCCAGCCGGCAAAGCGGAAGAAGGAGGAAGCGATCCGCTATCAGAGCGACAACGAGGTCATCATCCAGCCGCTGAATATGAAGGAGACGAAGCGGGGCGGCGCCTCCACCCTGGTCAACATTGGCCTGGGGCTGGTCATCGGGCTGGCTGTGACTTATTTCCTGCTGGTACCGGCGGCGGAATCCAATGCCAAAGCGGAGGCCCAGAAGTCGATCACCGAGATCAGCAACGCTTCGGATGCCAAGACCGTCAGGATACAGGAGCTGGAGATGGAAAACGGCGGCCTGAGCGAGGAGATCGAACGGCTTAACCAGGAGCTGGAGGGGATCGTGGGGGCGGACGGCACCCTGCAGACCATCGACAGCCTGCTGGAGGCCGCTTCCAAGTACCTGGAAACCCAGGATCTGGAGGCGACGGCGGCTGACCTGGAGGCGATCGCCCAGTCCGTGAACCTGGAGGATACTTCGGAGGGATTTCAGAAGCTGTACCATATGCTGCTTCAGTCCATCGGCCCGGAGCTGTCAAAAAATTACTATCAGGAAGGGTATAACGCGTACCGCACGGGGGATTTTGCCACGGCAATCGAGTACCTGTCCAAGGCGGTATACTATGACGAGACGGATGTGAACGCCCTGTTCCAGCTGGCCCGGGCATATCACAGAAACAACGATGCGGAGAACGCGGTTGCCACCTATGACAAGGTGATAGAACTGTTCCCCGGCACCGAAAGCGCAAGAAGCGCTCAGGGATACCGAGACGAACTGAGCGGAGAGTGACCGGAGGGATAAAGATACAATCGTATAAAAGCACACAGGAAAAGAACCTATGGGAACGATAGGTTCTTTTTGTTTTGTAAAAAGAGGCGCGGCTTGGAGAGCGGATGGCGGCGGGGCCACAGCCGGAGCGGACAGGAGGTAAAAGAATATGGATCAGGTCACGGCGGATGATTTCCAGGTAATCGATCATTGTCTGATGGTAAGGCTGCCCGAGGAGGTGGATCACCACAGCGCGGGCTATATCAGCCGGAATGCGGACAGGCATCTGATGCGGGAGGAGGTGCGGAATATCGTGTTTGATTTTGAGGATACCAGGTTTATGGATTCCTCGGGGATCGGCGTGATCATGGGCCGATACCGAAAGATTTCCTGCTTTGGCGGCAGAGTTTATGCGATCCACGCGGACAGCCAGATCCAGAGGATCCTGAAGGTGTCCGGCATGAGCCGGGTCGTGGAGATCATTGAGTGAGTGACAAAGCCGTCTGCGCGGCAGAATGAGAGGTTATTATGAGAAACGAAATGGAGATTATTTTTGACGCCGTCTCTGACAACGAGGCGTTCGCCCGTGTGGCGGTGGCGGCGTTTGTGTCCCACCTGAACCCTACGCTGGAGGAACTGTCTGATATCAAGACCGCCGTGTCGGAGGCGGTGACCAATTCCATTATCCATGGCTATGAAAATCTGTACGGCTATGGCAGGCCGGCAGACCGGAAAAAGGTCCATCCGGGGAAAGTGCAGGTGCAGTGCGTGTTGGAAGAGGATGTGCTACATATCCGCGTGACGGACAAGGGAAAGGGGATCGAAAATCTGGAACAGGCTATGGAACCGCTGTTTACCACGAAGCCGGAGCTGGAGCGGTCCGGCATGGGCTTTGCCTTCATGGAGGCGTTTATGGACGACCTGGAGGTGGAGAGCAGCCCGGGAGAGGGCACGGTGGTGATCATGAGAAAAAAGCTGGGGACCGGCAGCTGGATCGACAGCGAGGAGTGAGGTATGGAGGAACTGTCGGTACTGATCGCACGTTCACAGGCGGGAGAAAGCAAGGCAAGAGAGGTACTGATAGAAAAAAATCTGGGGCTGGTGCACCACATCGTCCGGCGCTTTGTGGGGAGGGGATGCGACCCGGAAGACTTATTCCAGATCGGCACCATCGGCCTGATGAAAGCCATCGATCATTTTGACCTGAACCTTGGCGTCAAGTTCTCCACATATGCGGTGCCTATGATCGCCGGCGAGATCAAGCGTTTCCTGCGGGATGACGGGCTGGTGAAAGTGTCCAGGACCATCAAGGAGAACGGGATGAAGGTAAAGCTTGCCCGGCAGCGCCTCCAGGCGTCGGAGGGGCGGGAACCGACGCTTCAGGAGATCATGGAGGAGACAGGGCTTAATTCCGAGGAAGTGGTGCTGGCCATGGAGGCGTCCGTGGAGGTGGAATCCATATACAGCGCCGTCTATCAGGATGACGGAAGCGAGGTCTATCTGGTGGACAAGGTGGTCCGGGGGGCGAGCGGCAGCGTTGGGAGCAGTATGGCGGGAGTGGCGGGAAGCGGGGACGCTGAGAAAGAAAAGCTTTTGGACCACATGCTGCTGAACCAGCTTCTGGACAGCCTGGAGCCTCAGGAGAGGGAGCTGATCTGTATGCGCTATTTCCAGAACAAGACGCAGATGGAGATCGCGGGGATCCTTGGCGTCAGCCAGGTCCAGGTCAGCCGCATGGAAAAAAAGATCCTGCTCCGGCTCCGGGAGAGGGCGGGAAGCTGAGGGAAAGACAGTGCCTTAATTTTTTATAAAAACAAAATTTACCGCTTTTCAATGGTGTGCCTATCGTTTATGATGAAAGGGCAGGGAAGTCTGCGGCGGGTGAAAAGATGCCATTCTGGGATGTACCCGGCGCATATATATAACAGGAGAGAGGAAAGGCGGAGGGAACGAATGGACAGGAAAGCGGTGAAGGAGGTACTGAGGGAGGAACGGCGGCGGAAGCGCACTCCCGGGAAGCGGAGGTATCGGATGCAGCTGTTGGCCATGGTCGGCTGCCTGGCAGCTCTGGTGGCAGTGATGTACGGCGGCCTGACATTGTATACCATGATCCGGGACAATGCCTCCGGGGGTGAGGAGCCGGACCAGGTGAACGAGCTGGGGCTGGATGAGTCGGGGAACGTGGTGGATGAAGAAGGGAACGTGGTGGAGGCGATGTCCGATGCCGTGGTCTATTCCCAGGAGGAACTGGATGCCAGGGTGGCGGAAGCTGTGCTGGAAGCGGAGGACCAGGGGATGACAGAGGTCCTGGACGCCATCCGCTCCGGCCTGACGCAGGGGGATTCGGTTTTGGAGACGCTGCGGCCTCTGTATCCGGACCACATTATCGTGGCAAGCGGCGGACAGTATCACTTTGTTCCCATCGATCCGAACCTGGCCCGGAGCCAGCTGCTCACGGAAAACCTGAATTTCCTGGAAAACGGGGAGGTGCAATATCTGCAGGACGGCCAGGTGATCTCCCACAAGGGCATCGATGTCTCCAAGCATCAGGGGACGATCAACTGGGATCTGGTGGCCCAGGATGGCGTGGAGTTTGCCTTTATCCGGGTGGGTAACCGGGGATACGGCTCCAGCGGAAAGCTTGTGGAGGATGGCTATTTCGACGCAAACATGAAGGGGGCCCAGGCTGCGGGGATCAAGGTGGGAGTGTATCTGTACAGCCAGGCCATCAACGAGGACGAGGTGCTGGAGGAAGCAAATTTTGTGCTGCAGAAGATCGCCCCTTATCAGCTGGACTGCCCTGTGGTGTTTGATGTGGAGAAGGTCAGTTCCGGGGGGCGTATGAACGATATTTCCCTGGAGGAGCGCACCCATCTGACGCGTTTGTTCTGCCAGACCATCGAAAACGCCGGGTATAGGCCCATGATCTATTATAACACGGAGATGGCGGCGCTGATGCTGGACCTGGCCCAGCTGGAAGAATATGACAAATGGTTTGCCGCCTACACCGATACCTTGTATTTTCCCTACGAATATAAGGTGTGGCAGTATTCCGCCACGGGAAGCGTACAGGGGATCAACACGGAGGTGGACCTGAACATTTCGCTGGCGCCCCTGTGGGAATAAGGCGGAACGCCTGCATTTTTTTATCTGTTTTGGGAAAAATAAGCCCGTATAGATGTCCGCCCGGCGGACAGAAAGGGCGTGGGATATGAGATATTTGCTTTTGGTCATCTTTGGCGCCAGCTACGGGCTTCTTGCCGCGGCTGGCGTATTTACGGTGTTTGTGGCGGTGGGCCTTATCCCCCGGTTTGCCGGCCGGACCCACACGGGGAAGAATGTTGTCCTGTATGAGGAAATGGTGATCTTCGGGACATTGTTCGGCTGTGCGCTCAGTGTCTTTGCCCGCTATTGCGGGATCGGGGCCTGGCTTCAGGAACTGTTCCCCCGCCGGACAGATATCCTCCTTTGCCTGGGCGGGGCGCTGCAGGCGGTATTCGGGCTTTTCGCGGGAATGTTCATAGGGTGCCTTGCCCTCGCTATCGCGGAAATGCTGGACAGCATCCCGATCTTCGCCAGAAGGATCTCCTTCCGCCACGGGCTTGGCCTGGCGGTCCTCAGCATGGCGGCCGGAAAGCTGTGCGGCTCGCTGGCGTATTTTTGGGCGGAGCTGCACCGGACGGCCCAGTGAGGCGGGCGTCCCTGAAAAATAGAGAGGAGAGTGGAGGGAATGTTATGGCGAATGTCACGGTATACCTGAAATGTGAGAGAAATGTGGAAGTGCCGTCGGAGGATGTGCATATGACTGACCTGGGAAGCCTGCGGTGCGCGGACCCGGTGGTCAGCGCGAAGCTGAAAGCGCTGAAAGTGCACCATTTCGGGAAGGGCAGCCCCGGGAGATGTGTCATCAGCTCCCTGAAGCTGGTGGAACTGATGGAGGATGCCTGTCCCGGCATCACCGTCCAGGTCCTGGGGGAGCCGGACGTCCTGGTGGAGCGGGTGGATGTGGATGGGAAAAAGGGCCCTGCCCTGTGGCTGAGGACAGCGCTGGTTTGCCTGGTCAGCTTTTTTGGCACCGCGTTCACCATCATGGCGTATCACAACGATGTGGGGATCAACAATGTGTTCACGGAGGTTTACCGGCTGGTCATGAACCGGGAGCCCGGGGGCCTGAATGTGCTGGAGGTGTCCTATTCCCTGGGCCTTGCCCTGGGGATCATCGTATTCTTTAACCATGTGGGCGGCAGGCGGCTGACCAAGGATCCGACGCCTATCGAGGTGGCGATGCGGAACTACGAGGAGGACGTGGATAAGACGCTGATCGCCACCGCCTCCAGGGAGAAAAAGGAGGAGGAACCGCGGGAATAAGACAGGCGGGGCATGGGCATACTGTGGGAAAAAGAGTCCGGCGGGGCGGGATCGGGCTGCCGCGCCGGAGAGAAAGGAGAGGAAGGCCCATGGAAGAGACCAAAAGCCAGGAACAACAAAAGCAGCAGAAAGAGTATCAGCAGTATGTAAAGGAGGTGACGCCAACCCACGATCTCCCGCTGCAGATGCTGAAAGCGTTCGTCACAGGCGGTATTATCTGCTGCATCGGGCAGTTTTTCCTGAACACAGCGGGAAGCATGGGGCTGGACAAGCAGACTGCGGGCAGCTGGTGTTCCCTGCTGCTGGTGTTTTTGTCCGTGACGCTGACGGGGTTTAATGTCTTTCCCAGGATCGCAAAGTGGGGAGGCGCCGGGGCGCTGGTGCCGATCACCGGCTTTGCCAATTCCGTGGCGGCGCCCGCCATCGAGTTTAAGGCCGAGGGCCAGGTGTTTGGCATCGGGTGCAAGATCTTTACCATCGCGGGGCCGGTGATCCTCTACGGCATCTTTTCCAGCTGGCTTTTGGGGGTCGTGTATTGGCTCCTTAAGCTTGCGGGGATCTCCTGGTAAAAGGGAGGATACGGCAACCGGCTGAACCAATGTTATGAAAATATGGCGGAGGCGCTCTTTTTTTGTGGAAAGATTGGAAAAAGTGTGGTATACTATATAAAATAAGCAAGAATAGATTTATTTTATATTTCTTTTCGAAGGAGTGAAATACATTGGTCAATATATACAGTGTAATCCTTTTGGTCCTGGAGCTGGTGCCGCTGTTCTGTTACGTGAAGGTGGGCCAGAAAAGGAGCGAGTATACCACCTCCCTCCGGCAGGTGTATGTGGCGGGCATGGGAGCGCTTCTGTTCAACGTACTGTTTATGCAGGCGCCCAACCAATGGCTGGCTACTTTTTTTGACAGCGTGTATTATATCTGCATTGACTGGATCCTTTTGTTTATGATCCAGTTCGCCGTCCTTTACACCAACACACAGATATCCGCTTTTCTCCATAAATATCTGTTTGGCGGGCTTGTGGCGATGGACTCGGTTTCCCTGCTCCTGAACGATGTCACCGGCCATATGTTTACTGTCAGGCGGGAAGATTACAACGGGCTTTCCTACTGGAGCGCGGATTTTACATCCCTGCATTACCTGCATTTGGGGATCTGCTACCTTATGTCCCTCTTTGTCGTCGTGATATTGGCGCGCCGGATCGTCAGGTCTCCGAAGCCTTACCGCAAAATGTACGTTTCCATTCTGGGCGCCTTTGCCCTGGTGCTGGTAGTCAACGCGGTCTGCTATTTTTTCCAGAGCCCCATAGACCTGTCCCTGCTCTTTTATGTGTATCTTGGGGTGGCTTTATGCTACTTTCTGGTGTATGCGTCGCCGAAGGGGCTGGTGGAGAGCATCCTTGCCAATGTGGTGGAAGATTTTGACAACGCCATCGTGTGCTTTGATTTCAGCGGGAAGTGTATTTATGTCAACACGAATGCGCGGAAGCTGCTGGACCTGAAGGATGACAAGCTAAATTCCGTAAAGGATACCTTTTATGTAAACTGGATATCCAGCCATGCGCCGGATTCCGTGGACTATGAATACTGGGACAAGGAATTTTCCGTGGACGGGGAGAGCCATCACTTCCACATTGAGTTTCAGCGGCTGAAGGGCAGGGAGAACACTACCATCGGCTTCTTCTATAAACTGATCGACAAGACCGCGGAGATAAAAGCCTTTCAGGAAGGGCGGTACCTTGCCACCCATGACAGGCTCACCGGCCTGTATAACCGGGATTACTTCTTCCAGAAAGCGGAGGAGATCATTCGCCGCAATCCCGATAAGGAGCGGTATATGGTCTGTGCCAGCATCCGGAATTTCCAGATGATGAGCGAGCTGTTCGGCGAGGAGATGGGGGATAAGATCCTGGTGGCCCAGGCGGCGCTGCTGAAGTTTACCAATTTTGAGGACTGCATACAGGGAAGGATCTCCAGCGATAAGTTCGCCATGCTGATCACAAAGGATAACTTTAACGCGGAGATGACCGTAAAGAATATGGGGCGTCTCCAGTACATGATCGACGGCCGGAATTACAAGCTGAATATTGGCATTGGCGTCTATAACATTACGGATTGCCAGGAGAGCCCCCAGGAAATGTTCGAGAAGGCATGTATGGCCGTGGAGACCCAGGTTGGCAACTATGATTACCAGAAGACGGTGGTCTATTACGACACAAAGCTCCTTCAGCAGATCATGAAGGAGAGGGATATGGCGGATGAGTTTGAGAACGCGCTGAAGACCAGGCAGTTCCGCATGTTCCTGCAGCCCCAGATGGACGTGGACGGCAGGGTGGTAGGGGCGGAGGCCCTGGCCAGATGGCAGCACCCCCAGCGCGGCCTGATCTTCCCTGTGGACTTCCTGTCGGTGGTGGAGAAGACACGGCTTATCAGCCGGCTGGACGAGTACATGTGGGAGCTGGCGGCTGAGAAGCTTAAGCAGTGGAAGGAAGAGGGCTTCGGAGAAGCCCAGATCTCCGTGAACATATCCGCCAAGGATTTTTATTACATTGATATTTACGAGACGCTGGTCAATATCATAAACAAATACGGGATCGATCCCGCAAGGATGAACCTGGAGATATCCGAGACGGAGCTTTTGTCGGAGACGGCCCCCCAGATCAAGGAGCTGAACCGGCTGCAGGATTTTGGTTTCTCCATTCAGATCGACGATTTTGGCAAGGGATATTCTTCCCTGAATATGCTTCAGACCATTCGGGCCGACCTGATGAAGATCGACATGCGCCTGCTGGGGGAGATCCCGGACCCGGTAAAGATGAGGAAGATCCTCAACGCCATCATCACGATGGCAGGGTCGCTGGACATGGAAGTGATCACGGAGAGCGTGGAGACGGAGGAACAGGTAAAGATGCTGACGGAACTGGGCTGTACCAAGTTCCAGGGCTATTATTTCTCAAAGCCGATCTCCGTAGAAGAGTTCGAGGAAAAGTTTTTGCGGGCAAACGGATAAGCGGGTAAAGTAAAAAAGCGCGGAAAGAGAGGGTGTGGCGAGGGGCCATACCCTTGGTTTTTGCAGCGGGCGGAGGCGCGGCCGGGTTGCCTTTGGAAAAACGGAAGCTGCGGAAGGAATGTCAGATGGGTGAGGAAAGAGCGCTGCAGGGTCAGGAGGGCAGGGAGCCGGAGGACAGGGCGGAGGTCTCCCGGGATCCGGGAAAGAAGAGACACAGGAGCCGGCTGGGGAAGGCATTTTTAGGAATATTGTCTGTGCTTGCGCTGGGGACGGGCGCCTATGCCTGCCTGGGAGGCACGGAAGAGGAAAAACCTGCTTTTATAGCGGCTTCCAGCCAGCCGGAGGGCAGCGTGGGCCCGGGGGCGGAAGAGGCTTCCGGCAGCAGCCCTGCCGCCACCCCGGAGGCCGTGGCGGAGGAAACCCCGGAGATACTTGGGGTGCGCGATATTTATGCGGTCATCGGAAGCGACGTGGATTACCTGGAGCAGGTGACGGCCAGGAGCGGGGAGGAAGACCTGACGGACAGGATCACCGTGGAGTGCGGGGAGGCGGAGACCGGACGGGAGGGTGTCTACCGGGTGGCCTATCGGGTGGAAAACAGGTACGGAGTCGAGACGGAGGTTTACGCGGATATGACAGTGGCTTCCGCGGACGAGATACAGGAGCTGATCGGCAGCAGGCAGATAGACCGGAACAGGGACCGCATCGTCGGGGCTGTAAATCCCTATGACACCGGCGCCTCCCGGACGGACGACATAGAGGAGACGCTGGAATACGTGCGGCCCGCCCTGGTGCAGCTCTACTGCGGGAGAGGGGAAGGGTACAGCGCGGGATCGGGATATCTCATGGAGATCACGGAGGACACCCTATACATATGCAGCAACCGTCATGTGGTGGAGGCCGGCGATAACTGGGATGTCTATTTTTACGACGGGACCAGGGCGGCAGGAAAGGCGATGGGATGCAGCCAGGATTACGATGTGGGCGTCGTGACGGTGGAGACGGAAGATGTCCCGGCGGAACTGCTGGCCCGGCTGATGACCGTCCATATCGACCTGGAGTATTGGAGCGGGCTCAATGACCAGCGGATCGATGTGGGCCTGGAGCGGGTGGACCGGGAAGGCGGCATCCTGCACGTTTCCACGGGGATCCTGCTGAAGGTGGAGCAGTATTTCGCATGGTATGACAATAAGGAGCACACGGAGGTGACGATGACGCTGGAGCACGGCGATTCCGGTTCGGCTGTCTTTGACGGGTACGGGAATTTGATCGCCATGGCTTACGCGTACTCCTGCTCCCCAAGGCGCTACTGGTGTGTGCCGCTGGACTGTGTGCTGAGAGATTACGAGGAGATCACCGGGCGGAAGGTCTTTGTATATTGAAAGGCTCTATGGCACGGGAAGGCCCGGAAGGCGGCGCGGGATGGAAAGCAAAGACGGGGAATGGGAAACAGGGAATGGAAAACAGGGAATGGAAAACAGGGAAAGACGGGAGGAAGAATATGTACCAGATCATTGATGGAAAGAAGATCGCTCAGGAGATCAAGGAGGAACTGCGGGAGACCGCCGCGGAGCTGAAGGCCAGGGGTAAGACTTTTGTGCTGGCGGTGATCCAGGTGGGGAATGACCCGGCCTCCACCGTGTATGTCAACAATAAGAAAAAGGCGTGTGCCTATGTGGGGATCGAGTCCCTCTCCTATGAGCTGCCCCAGGAGGCCACGGAGGAGGAGCTTCTGAAGCTGGTGCGGCAGCTGAATGAGGACAGCGGGGTGGACGGCATTTTGGTGCAGCTTCCCCTGCCGGAGCAGATCGATGAGGATAAGGTGCTGCTGGCCATATCGCCGGAGAAGGATGTGGACGGTTTCCACCCGGAAAACGTGGGGAACCTCAGCATCGGCAGGCCGGGCTTCGTGTCCTGTACCCCGGCGGGAGTGATCCAGCTGTTAAAGCGCTCCGGCATAGAGATCGAGGGGAAGGAGTGCGTGGTCCTGGGCAGGAGCAACATTGTTGGGAAACCTATGGCGATGCTGCTCCTGCGGGAGAACGGCACCGTGACGGTATGCCATTCCAAAACCAGGCATCTGAAGGAGATCACGAAACGGGCGGACATCCTGGTGGTGGCCGTGGGGAAGCCCAGGTTTGTGGATGCCAGCTATGTAAAAGAGGGGGCTGTGGTGATCGACGTGGGCATTCATCGAAATGCGGAGAACAAGCTCTGTGGGGACGTGGATTTTGACAGCGTGGCGCCCCACGCCTCCGCCATCACGCCGGTCCCCGGCGGCGTCGGCCCTATGACGGTCGCCATGCTTATGAGCAACTGTGTGAAAAAAAGCTTGCAATAACCGGATCATGTGGTAAAATAGGGGAAACAATTGAATAGTGAGAGGTTTATGAACGAAGAGGAGAAGAGCATTTATGAAAAAGAAACTTTGTGGTTTACTTTTTACGGCGCTTCTGACATTGGCTGTACTGGGCGGATGCGCAGACGGCACAGGAGAGTCTTCGGGGAGTAATTCCTCCACGGAGCCCGCTTACGGCGGCTCTGCTGTTGTAGGAATACAACAGGATATCGACAGTCTTGACCCTCATTTGGCAACGGCGGCAGGAACGAAGGAAATTTTATTTAACATTTTCGAAGGCTTGGTAAAGTCTGACGAAAACGGCAGCCTGATTTGTGCGGTGGCCAGTGATTACACGATCTCAGAGGACGGTCTGGTGTATACGTTCACCCTGAGGGACGGTGTAACCTTCCACAATGGAAATGCTGTGACAGCTGAGGACGTGAAGTATTCCCTTGAGAGGGCTTCCGGACTGTTGGACGGCACACCGCTGGTCTCTACCCTGAGCGTGATCACGGCTGTAGACATTCTGGATGAAAAGACGGTCCAGGTGACAGTGGGAAGTGCCAACGCGGAGCTGATCTACAGCTTCACGACAGCCATCATCCCCGCCGGCAGCGGTGAGGAGGAAGGGGCGGCTCCCATTGGAACCGGGCCGTTTTCTTTTGTGTCCTACACGCCCCAGGAGGGTATTGTGCTGGAGAAAAACGAGGATTACTGGCAGGAGGGGCTTCCCTATCTGGACGAAGTGACCTTCCGGATCGTGGGCAGCGCGGAGACCGCGCTGATGGAATTACAGGCCGGGACCATCGACATTTACCCGTACCTGACAGATTCACAGGCCCAGGTCCTGAAGACAGGGAACACGCATCAGGTGATAGCGTCCCCTTCCAATGTGGTACAGGCGCTGTTCCTGAATAATGCCGTGGAACCCCTGGACAACGTGCTGGTGCGGCAGGCGATCCTGTACGCCATCGATAAAGAGGCGATCGATGTCTTTGTGGGAGGCGGGACCGGTTCCCTTGTGGGTTCTGCCATGCTCCCCGGCCTGAAGGATTACTATGTTGACTTAAACGATGTATACGGCAGAACCGCCAATGTGGAAAAGGCGAAGGAGCTCCTGGCGGAGGCTGGGTACGCGGACGGGTTCGACCTGTCCATCGACATTCCGTCCAATTA
>CANPYT010000006.1 GCA_947588705.1 uncultured Acetatifactor sp.
GGTCAGCGGCATCCTGCTGTCCCGTACCGTTTTTTCATTTTTGGGCGTAAGAGGCGGACAGGCAGCGGCAAGGAGCGTACATATGCTGTGCGCTTATTGGGGATTTGTATTTATGTCATTGCATCTTGGGCTGCACTGGTGCGTGATCGTGGGCATGGCAGGGAAGTTCATGAAGAAATCATCGAGGGCTTGCAAATGGATACTTCGCATGACAGCCGCTTTGATTGCGGTCTATGGAGTCTATGCTTTTATCAAACGGGACTTTGGGAATTATATGCTCCTGCGGTATCATTTTGTGTTCTTTGATTTTGAAGAACCGCTGGCGCTGTTTTTGATGGATTATGCTGCGATCATGGGATTGTTCGTGGGGGTCGGGTATTGTATTTCAGTTCTGCTCATAGGAAAAAAGAGATGATGGAATATGCGGAGAAACATCCGGATTTTGACATGGCAAGTATTACGGTTTTTGCTCCGGCGGACGCTTTTGAACAGTTTTCTTTTGCGTCCGAACATCTTTCACACGATGCTGTTATTGAAGTGATTCTTTCCTGCATTAAGGCGTTTGAGACCATAAATGACTGCCTGGACGAGGATTACAGTAAAGTTGGAGGAACAGATCAAGAGACCGGATTTCACGGTTATAGATCCTGATACAGATGAGGTATGGTATTGGGAGCATTGTGGAATGATGTCTAACGCAAGGTACCGCAAACGCTGGGAAGATAAAAAAGCTTTTTACGAAAAGAACGGCATAAAGGAAGGTAAGAATCTTATCGTGACCTACGATGATGAAAACGGAGGGCTTGATTCTGCCTCGATAGATAAGCTTATTAAGGACACATTTGATTTATAAGGTGATGACATGGTTGGAAATTATCCGGTAGTTACATTATGCGGCAGCACACGCTTTAAGGAGCAGTTTATAGAAGCGCAAAAGCGGCTGACTTTGGAGGGAAAGATCGTTATATCCGTAGGTCTCTTTGGGCATTCCGGAGATCAGGAAGCGTGGGATGGAATGGATGAGGGGGCGTTATCCCGGACCAAGGAAATGCTTGACGATATGCATAAGAGAAAAATAGATATGGCAGACAGTATTTTTGTGATAAATGTAGGGGGATATATCGGGGAGAGCACAAAGTCTGAAATTGCCTATGCACAAGAACATGGCAAGAAGGTTGAGTATCTGGAAGAGCCCTAAAAAAGCCGTATATGGGTATTCGTATGATTATATTTAAAAAAGTGCAGACGGTGTCTGGATTTTTTGGTAGGTATGTTTATGGGCGGCTGTAGATCGGTGCAGCTGATTTGATACGTTCCTTTTCCCTCTGTGTTATGGATTACATCTTTTACAAGGATCATAGCCCATAGCGATAACTTCATCCCGTGTCCCTGTGAAATACTGCTTGTTCTTTTCACTCATCTGGTTCACGCTCGAACAGGATGGATAGTGGAATTTGTGGGTATTCGTATTCAAAACATAATCTGTGCCAGTCGGTGGCTGATCGCTTTCCTGTGGCAACTCTGTAACTGGCGGCAGGTTATCTTGTTGGGCGCTGTTCAGGTCTATTGAGCTAAAGGTATCAGCATCCTCGTTTCGCTCTACGGAAAAACTCACATTCTTTCCGTCGCTGGTGCAGATCACGTCGCCCTGCATATCTGTCCGGTAGACCTTCACATCTGCATCCCGCAACCGGCTTAGTGTTTCTTCTGACGGATGTCCGTATGAATTACCAGCTCCCACGGAGATAACGGCATATTGCGGCATGATCTCTCGTAGGAAAGGGTCTGTTGTGGAATTTGCGTTCCCATGATGTCCGACCTTCAGCACGGTGCTTTCAAGGGTATATCCGGCGTCAAGGATTTCCTGTTCTTCCTCCCGTTCTGCATCCCCGGTAAAGAGGAATGAGGTCTCGCCGTAGACGATGCGGAGTACGATGGACGTGTTATTTGGGTCATCTTCATCCGTGCTGACAGGCCCCAGTACATGAACAGCCGCGCTTCCAAGTGAAAAGCTATCCCCGGCTGTCGGAACCGTGATAGAAATTCCCTGCTTCTCCAGATAGGTGACAAAACTGTTAAAAGCCCTGCTGTCGTGGCTTGTAACGGAACAATAAGCAATACCTGCCGTCGCATAGTTCAGCGCGCCGGCAAGCCCACCAACATGGTCTTCGTGGGCATGAGTACAGACTATGTACTCCAAATGGTCTAACGAAAGTTCTTTGAGGTAAGAGTATATCAAGCTGGAGTCTTCGGCATTACCACCGTCTATGAGCATAGCCTTACCGTCGCAAAGGACGAGGGCGGCATCCGCCTGGCCTACATCGATATAGTGGACTTCAAAGCTTGAATTTTCTGGTATCTCAGGGGATGGAGAATCCGCCGGCTCCTGGTCTTCTGTCGGTGAAGGAGAGACGGGGGTTTCCGTATTCGTTTCCGTGCTGGCCGTACTTTCATCGGATATCGATGGCGGAGGCGTTTGCCCGGTTGTGTCGTTGCTTTGAGGCGGGGTAGCTGTCTCGGTTGCGGATGCCTCTGCCTGCGTGGTGATGATGTCCTTGGATAATTCGCAGCCTGCCAGCGTAAACAGCATCGCTATGATTAACAGCATCGAAGCAAATCGTTTCATTGTAGATAGCTCCCTCCTGTTTCAGAATTTAAATCTCATTCTTCCGGCGATATCTATCTTTTTTGATATACGGCATGGGTATAGTGTTCTATGGCCATAATAATCTCAAAGCATTTCTCCGGGTGGAAGAAAAGGGCATCATCAGTAAAGAAGTCAAAATATTATAAACATCTGTAGAACATTGTATCGCGAAACGGAGCATTAGTCAACGCGCTGTCCGGCCCGGCTCTGAAAGGTAAAATCCGTTCCGCTTTGTTCTTATTTGCTCTTATGTGGCTTTAGATCGTGATTTTTCGGCATTCGCGTTTAACCTGCCTTTTCGGAAAGATATCCATATCCGCGCGGCGCACTGGCGTGCATTCCCATTTTGCGCATTTTGCGCATTTCCATTTTTGGGGGGTAAATATATTGTCAGGTTTTAGGGGAATATGGTACAATTGGAAAGAATCACATTCAGGGCAGTTTATCTTTTGTATAAGCTGCTCTTTTTGTTTCTGCCCTGAATCTGATACTTTCCTAAAGAATTATAATAAACATGACATACAGGTGTCGTGTTTTGTTTGCTATGATAGAAACGGAACGTGAGAAGCGATGAAGATAGACAGGCGGATCCGGAGGAGAATCTGATTGAGATCGGATCATTTGTGAGGGAGTGATGGAGATGGCATTTGATTACAAGAAAGAATATAAGGAATTTTATCTTCCGAAAGCGACGCCGGGTATTGTGACAGTTCCCAGGATGAACTTCCTGGCGGTACGTGGAAACGGGGATCCCAATGCGGAAGGCGGAGCATATAAGGAATCTATAGGTCTTTTGTATGGTATTGCGTTTACGATCAAGATGAGCAAGAAAGGCGATCATCGGATCGATGGGTACTTTGACTATGTAGTTCCGCCGTTGGAGGGTTTCTGGTGGCAGAATGGCGTTGCCGGGATTGATTATGCTAAAAAGGAAGAGCTTCAGTGGATCTCGCTTATCCGGCTGCCGGATTTTGTCACAGGAGAAGAGTTTGAGTGGGCGATAACGGAAGCGGCGGCTAAGAAGAAGCAGGATTTTTCCAAGGTGGAATTCATGACCTATGACGAGGGGCTTTGCGTCCAGTGTATGCATATTGGAGCGTATGATGATGAGCCTGCGACAATAGGGGAAATGCATCGGTACATGGAAGAACAGGGGTATGTGCTGGATATCAAAAATGAGAGATACCACCATGAGATTTATCTGAGCGATGCGAGAAGGGTTGTTCCGGAGAAGCTTAGAACTGTGATCCGGCATCCGGTCAGGAGGGCGTGAGAGCATGGAATATGTGATGGATCAGTCGTTCGGGCTTCCGGGTGTCCGGCAGATTCCAATGAAAGGCGGATATGTCTTTTATTATAATGAGCGGATATTTGGCCAAATCTAAGGCTCCGGGAAATTGCTGGTCATATAGTTCCCTGATCTAATGGCATCCGCAAGCGCGAGGAATTTTTCCGATTTCATAATTGCCAGCCCCTGCCCTTCGTCGCCAAGAACAACAAGTTGGTCGCCCGGTGATATCTCAAAAAGTTTACGAGCTTTTGCCGGAATCACAACCTGGCCTTTATCGCCCACCGTTACAACGCCAAATAAATGTTTCCCTTTTGGCGGTAGACCCAGCCCCAGGTTCTCTTCCGGCTCATAATTGGCAAGATCGTCAAGAGATACCTCAAAAATCTCTGCAAGCACCTTACATTTGTCCAGATCCGGCACTGTTTCGCCAGCTTCCCATTTTGCTACAGCCTGTCTCGACACACCGACCTTTTCCGCTATCTCTTCCTGTGTAAACCCTTTCAGCTTTCTCATTTGCAACAGATTATCCTGAAACATCCTTTTTCTCCTTTTTGATTCCCAGAACAGCCCATCTGAAGAACGGGATTCTCGAAATGATCTCATTAAGTCCAAATCCAAACACAAAGCCGGCCGCAAGACTTAACAGATAACACACAGGCGCCGGAAATGCCCCCGGTTTCGCGATCAGCAAAGCGACGGTTGAAATTCCAAGGTAATGAAAAACATAGAGGCCAAAACTTTTTCTGCTCATCCATTTTGTAAAACGATTGCCGCGATCGCCAAACCGTGCCATTCCGGAAAGCACAGCCAGTGAGCCAAAATATGCACAGGCCGCATACAGCGGATTTCTATTTACCGGCTCATCCGCATAATTGGCTCCGGCACTAAAATACCGTGCAGAAAAGATCACACAGGCCAAGACCCCTGCCACGATCAAAAGAATGGCATATCTCTTCAGCTTTTCCATCACTTCATCATTGGAAAACACATAATATCCAAGGATAAAGAAAACAAAGTAAAATGCGATCCTATATACCGATATGACTGGTGTATTAAGAATCTGCGCAGCCCCCCAGATCAGAAAGTAAAATAACAAAATGAGCCAAATCGGAGTCTTTGCGCCCAACTTCAAAAGCTTCCCTCTTTCAGTCTTTTTCAGAAAGACAAGTATCATGCAATACAGCCAGAGAAGCTGAATGAACCAGAGGACTCCGATGCCGGAAGCAGCCATGATCAGAAAGATCACAGGCTTCGGAACTCCCGCCGCAGCAAGCTCCGTAAATCCGCTGCCCAGCGACATGGACACATACCCCTGAACAAATTGAAACGCAAAAAGCCCTATGGTTGACGGTACAAGAAGCTTCCTTGTCCGGTTCTTTATAAATTCCCTATTTGTGTGACGCTCCAGATATAATCGGGAACTGATCCCGGAAACAAGGAACAACACCGGCATAAACCACGGGTATACCAAATACAGGAAAATATCATAAGGCTGAACCGAAGCGTTTGTGATCTTCCCGAGGCCGCCCAATATTCCCTCGGCATTGTACATGTAGAAAACGTGGTAGACCTCTACCGTCACCACCGTGACCCATCTGATATTGTCCAAATAGTATTTTCTCATAGACATTCCACCTTTGCAATTATTTTTAACATTATCATAAATGCAAAGGCAGCGTATTTCCACCAAGCAAACCTGACATTTTCAGATGGATTGTGTTATGTTTCGTTGCGTTTATCAAAACTGATAGAAAAAGTAACAGTTCAGCCCGCGCCATTCGCAAAGCCGGTTGGCTGAACTGTTACTAGAAAAATCATAAAGTTAAGAATTTCTCTTGCAATTCTCAGTATCCTATGCTAACATCTACTCAAAGCATATTTATTCTATTTTTTATAAAACAATTTTTTTGTCTTATGATTCTAAAAATCTATGCTTTTAAAACCAATTTACAATATTAAAAGCAGGAGATTTCAGAATCCAAGGACACCCATTGTTTCTCCTGCAAAACAGGAGGGGAATGAATGGGAAAAATTATTTCATTGAAGTACGACTTCAGCTTTAAGTATCTGTTCCGAAACGAGGAAGTGCGGCGGCATTTCCTCAGCGATGTGCTTGAGATCCCGCTGGAAGAGATCCGCTCTGTGCGTCTGGCTGACACATACCTGTGGAAGCGGTACAGGAAACAGAAGCAGGGCATCCTCGATGTGGTCATGGAGCTGAACGATGACAGCAAGGTGAATATCGAGCTGCAGATCGAAATGATGTCTTACTGGGACAGGCGCAGTCTGTTCTACTGGTCAAAGATGTTCACGGAAGAGCTGCTGGCAGGGCAGAAGTATTGGAAACTGAAAAGATGTATCTGCATCAGTATCCTGGGGTTTAACCTGGACGGGCGGCCGGAATATCACAAGGTGTACCGCCTGCGGGACAGGGATGGACAGGAATTTTCGGACAGGATGGAGATCCATGTGATCGAGCTGAACAAGAAACTGAACGGTTCTAGTCGGGTGGACAACTGGATCCGGCTGTTGAATGCGTGTACGGAGGAGGAACTGGATATGTTGGAAACGGAAACGAAGAATCCGGGGATATTGGAAGCGATCAAAGAGGTCAGGGTCATGAGTCTTAGAAAGACGTTGCGAATGATATATGAGGCGAAAATGAAGGAGATCCGCGACAGAGACGCCAGAGAGGATTATGTGTGGAATGAGGGGCGTGCGCAGGGCCTTGTCGAAGGTGAAGACAGGCTCAGGCAGCTGCATGAAAAACTTATCGAAGATCGGCGGCTCGAGGATCTGGAAAGATCTGTAAAGGACTCTAAGTATCGGGAGCGGCTTTATAAAGAATATGGAATAAAGTAGGCCGATGCCTGTGTTTTTCTTTTTCGGTGCCGGTATACTGTTTCCCAGTGATGTGCTGATGGACAGATGGATGAATGCATAAGGAAGGTATGGGATAAAATGGCGGGATACATATTAAAAATTGTGCTGGAGGATACCCATCCTCCCGTGTGGCGTCGCGTGGTCATACCAGAGAGGATTAGTTTTTACGAATTGCATCTTGTGATCCAATGCCTTTTTGGGTGGGAAAACTATCATTTGCATAGCTTCAGCATTCCGTCGGAAGATATTTTTATTGGGGAGGAAGAAAGCTTCGGTTTTGGAAATGAAAATTATCCAGAAGCGATGACGCCTGTAGAACGCTTTTTGCTGGATTATAGTTGGATTCGATATACTTACGATTTTGGAGATGACTGGAGCCATAAGATCATCTTTGAAAAAATAGACGAAAGCTATAAGGAAAGGTATGCAACGCTGCTTAAGGCAAAAGGAGACAATTTCGAGGAAGATACGGGAGGCGTATGGGAAAATGGCGGGGATGGAGGAGTCCGTCGGCCTTTTGATGTTCAGGCGGTAACAGAAAGCCTGAGAAAACATGTTTTCCCGATGCACGATGGAGCATCTTCTCATAAACGCGAATTGTCTCCGATGGAGCGCAAAATAGAGAGCTGGAAGCAATTCTGTGAAAAGAGCTTTCGGCAGGCGGAAGAGCGAGAGGACGCAAAAGGCGGAAAAGCCAGAGAAGAAAAAGTTCAGAGCAAGGACAGCGGAGACGGTGGTTATACTCAGATGATCCTTCCATTTTTGAAACAAGAGGAGCTGGAAGAGCCGGATTATGTCCTGGAGATCGTTCCCGGTACTAAAAGCTGTGCTGAACTGCTGCGCACCCTGGGCTTGCAGGAGGCTAAGGACTATTGCAAATACCTTCAGATCCCGTATTTGGACAGCTGGACCAAAACGCAGATGACAAGCGCGGTCGCGCAGGAACTATGTGCTCATCCGGAATATGTGCTATATGTTTTGCATGAAGAGGAATTCAGGGAATATCTGCATCTGGCAGGTCTGCCGAACGGCAGGCTGGAGAAACTGCCGGAAAGAGACACGCTCATCAAGGCTTTTGAAATTGGGTTGGCGGATATCCGGGTAGAAAAGAGGAAAGGAAAAACGAGGGCGACGCTCTCGTTTGCCACGGATATTTCTCCTTTGTTATGCTCTCTGCCTGCCGCCCTCCGAAAACAGACCTATCGGGATCTGAGACGTTTTTCGGAAAAACTGAAAACGCTTGTCCTTGCGTATGGCCTGATCGATTTTGACAGTCTGAGGGGCATGTTTCAGAGTGTTTATCGTACTGTGGTTGCACGAGAGGATTTCTATCGTTATGTATACTGGCACGGGAGATTCAACGATCTGCTGCAGACCCTTTACCGGACGAATTCAGGAAAGGCGTATGCGGCGGCGATGCAGTTGGACGCGGAATACATCATGGTGAGGATGCTGTTTTATTCGAAAGGTTTAGAGTATGTTTCTTTTTCTGAAAAGGAACTGCGTGAAATGGCCGGCAATATTTCCGAGAGAAGCGCTTGGGTAGAAGTGCTGTATGGTATTCTGGTGTATAGACTTGGGCTCTCGGGAGAAACATCAGCCGTTATTCTTGAATTCATTTTCCTGAAAGTCATAGAGGGACGGCCTCTGTCTTATGTGATAGGGAGTATGTTGCATGTATTGCCTGTGGAGCCGGAGCTTTCTGATCTCTGCGATTTGTGGTGCGCTGCGGCAGGTCTGCTGTTGGAGCTGGAGCTGCCGATGCTGAAGGGAAGAAGCCGTCAGCAGTACGCAGAGGAAAAAAGAATCTCAGCATGGGATATTGACATGGCTGAGGGGAATAAGAAGCCTGTTCATGCAAAAGAGGGCCATATGTATGAGTTTGATTGTTCCATTCAGGAGGCGATGTTCCAGGCTGTGGGTTTTGCGGATGAGCAGGATATAAAGCGGCTAGAAACGTATCTGCAAAAGGAAAAGATCCATTCAGAGGAATTTCTTTATCTTCTGGCCGAAGCCGATATAATCGGCTGTCGGTTCCAGGATGCGGATTCTTTGATCTGTCAGCTCAGAAAGAGCTCGTCTCGCGGGAGAAGGGGAGCTGAGGTGCTTCAGGAAAGGCTGGAGACGGGTATTGATGTGATGGATGAGCCGGAGGAAGAGGATGATTTTTACAGGGAAGTCTGGCTGCCCCCGATTTCTCAGACCTATGTCAGGGAAAATCCTAAAATAGGCAGAAATGACCCCTGCCCATGCGGGTCAGGGAAAAAATACAAAAAATGCTGTGGAAGATCCCAAGAAAGTATTATGAGATGACAAGTGTTTTCTTGCCCTATGCTATAAGCAGGATGCCTGCCCTATTTTAAGCATTTTGTGGTAAAATATCATAGTGAAAATAAGAAGTGGTATGCTAGAGTAAAAAGGAGGAGCACATGATGAAGAAAAAATATACATTGAAGGTATTTCCGGCAGGGGCTGGAAGGGAGGTTTACCGGGTAATTGAAATATCGGGCGAGCATTCACTGGATGATTTATGTGGGGTAATTCTGTCGGCTTTTGGTTTTATAGATGAACATCTGTATGAATTCTGCATGGATAACAGGATGTATAGTAAGTATAGTTATCAGTCGGATCCGGAAAATGGTGAACCTTCAACAAAAGTAAAACTTGATAAAATAGGTCTTGTGATGAAGCAAAAATTTTCTCTTCACTATGATTTTGGGGATGACTGGATGTTTACAATTACGGTACAAAACATAACAGAGACAGCAGAAAAGATTGCCCCTAATGTGATCAAAGAAAAAGGTTCCATAGAACAATATCCAGAGTGGGATGAAGAGGAAGACGATTACGAATAATGCTTAGTACGGAGGAGGAACTGGATATGTTGGAAATGGAAACGAAGAATCCGGGGATATTGGAAGCGATCAAAGAGGTCAGGGTCATGAGTCTTAGAAAGACGTTGCGAATGATATATGAGGCGAAAATGAAGGAGATTCGCGACAGAGACGCCAGAGAGGATTATGTGTGGAATGAGGGGCGTCGTGCAGGTGAAGACAGGCTCGGGCAGCTGCATGAAAAACTTATCGAAGATCGGCGGCTCAAGGACCTGGAAAGATCTGTAAAGGACTCTAAGTATCGGGAGCGGCTTTATAAAGAGTATGGAATAAAGTAGGCCGATGCCTGTGTTTTTCTTTTTCGGTGCCGGTATACCCAGTGGGAACGTTAGGAAAAGTCTGCTGGATTTATAGAGGCGAAGGATGATATTAGCGAACAAAGCTTATCGGTAAGTCGGGAGAGGGTTCTGCAACGGCTAACGGGGAGGGATTCCAGTGAGAGGATTGTTTCCCGAGGCAGTAAAGTCCGAAGCAGTAAAGTCCGAAACAGTAAAGTCCGAGGCAGGATGGATCAGCCTGGAGGATGCGAAGAAGATATATGCGGAGAAGATATATGCGGAGAAGATATAGGAATGGCGGCTGACAGGGATGATTCTCTGTTGGCCGTTGTTTTTTTCTGCGGGCAGTGAGCCAAGCGGACGTGCTTGCACATCTATTTGGCAACTGCCGCAAGGGGCGTTGTGTGCCAGTGACATACGTTCAGCGCTGACCGAAGCGGAGCGTAGGCCCAATACTCTGCCCTTTGGAGCGAACGGACTAAGAACAAGCTAAGTCATGTCGTGCAGCTTGCTTCGGGGGATTTGATTTTCAGGAAAAAAGGAAATTGGTATAATAAACATGACATATAGATGTCATGTTGAGTTTGCTATGATAAGAATGGGACGGGAAAAGTTATGAAGATAGACAGGCTGATCGGGATATTGTCGGTCTTGCTGCAGGAAGAAAAGACAACTGCGCCTGAGCTGGCGGAGAAGTTTGAGGTTTCAAGAAGAACGATAAACCGGGATATCGAGGATCTCTGCAAAGCGGGGATCCCAATCAGAACGGTACAGGGAACAGGCGGCGGCATCCGTATCATGGACGGATACCGGATGGACAGGCGGCTTTTGACATCAAAGGATATGCAGATGATCCTTGCGGGGCTTAGGAGCCTTGACAGCGTGAGCGGCAGCAGATATTACAGCCAGCTGATGGAAAAGCTGCAGGCAGGCTCTTCAAAATTTGTAAGCGGCAGGGATTTTATGCTGATCGATCTGTCTTCCTGGTATAAGGGCGCCCTCGCCCCGAAAATAGAGATGATACAGGACGCCATTGAGAACAGGCGGCTGCTTGGTTTCAGGTACTATGCTCCGTCGGGGGAGAGTATCCGGACGATCGAGCCATATTATCTGGTATATAAATGGACAAGTTGGTATGTATGGGGCTGGTGCGGGAAACGCAAAGATTTTCGGCTGTTTAAGCTGAACCGCATGGAGCAGTTGTCTGTTTCGGATAATACCTTTGTGTGCCGGGAGGTATCGATGCCGGATCTGTCCAATGAAAAGATATTTCCGGGAGGCATCAGGGTGAAGGCTCTTTTTGATCCGGATGTGAAGTGGCGTCTGGTGGAAGAGTTTGGCCCCAGCTGCTTTACCGAGACGGATGACGGGCGCCTGCTTTTTCAGGCAGATTATACGGATAGGGAGAATCTTATTACATGGATCCTGACCTTCGGGGAAAAGGCGGAGGTGCTGGAACCGGCGGAAGTGCGGGAGAGGATCTGCCATATAGCGGAGGCTATGGGGAAAACTTATGGGAGGGACCAATCATATGAAGTATGAATGGCTGGACGAGTATCTGATGGAAAAACCGGGTGTGACCAGAGATCTGCAAAAGGACTGGAACTGGATGCGGTATCAGATCGGCGGGAAAATGTTTGCCGCGGTGTGCATGGACTGGAATGGCAATCCTTATTATATTACGCTGAAACTGGAGCCGCTGGAGGGCGATTTCCTGCGGAGGCAGTATGAGGATATCATTCCCGGCTATTATATGAACAAAATGCACTGGAATTCGGTGAAAGCCGACGGCAATGTGCCGGATGATCTTCTGAAAGACCTGTTGGATCAGTCCTATCGGATCGTACTGGGAAGCCTGAGCAGGAAAAAGCAGAAAGAAATTCTGGAGACAGCAGAAAAGGACGGCCTGATCAGTTGCTGCGGTGCGGATTGTGCCGCCTGCTATTGTTATGGGGAAATGTGTCAAGGCTGCAATACGGTATGCGGGAAGGTATTCCATGCGCCGGAGGGAAAGGAATGTCCTATTTATGCCTGCTGCAGGATTCAAAACGGCTTTTCTTCCTGCGGTGAGTGCGGAAAGATTCCCTGCGGGTTGATCTTGGGAACGAGGGATCCGAGTTTGTCTGAAGAGGAATTTATGCAGACAGTGTCAGACAGAGTAAACCGGCTGAAGGGGAGGCGATGAAAATGACAATATCTCGTTTGCCAGGGCTTTTTTGAGGTCAATTTTGATGGCGATTCGCCCCTTGACGCGTTACAAAAGATAATCTATAATAAAATGAAGTGTGGCAATGTTATTCCATTGCCCGGATGGGGGTCCAGATGATAAAAAGCATGACGGGTTTCGGCAGATGCGAAATCGTCGAGAACAGCAGGAAGATCACGGTAGAGATGAAATCAGTGAATCATCGCTATCTGGATGTGAATATCAAGATGCCAAAAGCGCTGAGTTACTTTGAGTCCGCTATCCGTGGGGAACTGAAAAATTATATTGCCCGCGGCAAGGTGGATGTGTTTATCACCTATGAAGATCTCTCGGAAAAGACGTCTTCTGTCCGCTATAACCGCCAGGTGGCGGCGGAATACCTGGGCTACCTCCGGCAGATGGCGGAAGAGTTTGGGCTGGAAGACGATATCCGCGTTTCGACTCTGTCAAAATGTCCGGAAGTCCTTACGATGGAGGAAGCCGGGACGGACGAAGAAGAACTCTGGAAGGAGCTTCAGAAGGCGATCCAGGGGGCGGCGGGGATATTTGTGGAATCCCGGGTCGCGGAGGGAGAACATCTCCGGGTCGATCTGACGGAAAAGCTGGACGGTATGCTGGAACTTGTGGATCATATTGCGGAGCGCTCGCCAAAGATGCTGGAGGAATACCGGCGGAAACTGGAAGAGAAGGTGCGGGAGCTTTTGCAGGACACAGCCGTGGACGAAAGCAGGCTCCTGACGGAGGTCACAATCTTTGCCGACAGGGTCTGTGTGGACGAGGAGATCGTCCGGCTGCGGAGCCACATCGGGATCACGAAGGCAACGCTGACAGAGGGCGGCTCCATAGGGCGGAAGCTGGATTTTATCGCCCAGGAGATGAACCGGGAGGCAAATACTATCCTGTCAAAGGCGAATGACCTGGAAATCTCCAACTATGCCATTGAGCTTAAGACGGAGATCGAAAAAGTTCGGGAACAGATCCAGAATATTGAGTAGGGCTGTGACCGGTCGCATGAAAAACGGAAAGGTTGGGAAGCGGCAGAATGCTGATTCATATCGGATTTGGAAATATTGTGAATACGGCTAAGATCATCGCTATCGTCAGCCCCGATGCGGCTCCCATAAAGCGTCTGGTGCAGAACGCAAAGGAGAAAGGGCTGGCTGTCGATGCCACTCAGGGGAGAAAGACCAAGGCGGTCCTGGTCATGGAGAATAACCAAGTGGTTTTGTCCGCGCTGCTTCCGGAGACGATAGCGGGCCGTGTGCAGTCTCTGCGGGGGGAAGACGCGGAGCGGATGGAAGAGGAAGAATAGAGAGTTTAAGAGGGTTTAGGTGAGGAAAATATGGAACAGAAAGGGATCTTAATGGTTTTGTCCGGTTTTTCCGGGGCAGGGAAGGGAACGTTAGTGAAGGCGCTGCTGAAAAAGTACGGGAATTATGCGCTGTCCATCTCCATGACCACTCGTGCGCCTAGGGAGGGGGAACAAAACGGCGTAGAATATTTTTTCACCGATAAGAAACACTTTGAGGAGACTATCAAGCAGAACGGCCTGATCGAGTATGCGCCATACTGTGGGAATTACTATGGAACGCCCAGGGCGTATGTGGAGGAGCAGATGGCCGCCGGCAAAAATGTGATTCTGGAGATCGAGCTCCAGGGGGCCTTGAAGATCAAAGAAAAATTTCCTGAGAGCCTGCTGATTTTTGTGACGCCGCCCAGCGCGGAGGAGCTGAGGCGCAGGCTGGAGAAGAGGGGCACTGAGAGCCCGGAAGTGATCGCCCGGAGGCTGGCCCGGGCTGCGGAGGAATCAGAAGGCGTGGAAGCCTATGATTATATTGTGGTAAACGATGACCTGGATGTGTGCGTGGAGGAGATCCACAGGCTTGTGGAGGCCGCACGCAGGGCACCGGTCAGGCAAAGGGAATTCATAAATGAAATCAGAAAGGAACTGAAAAGTTTCGTGAAAGGAGTAGAATAATATGTTACATCCCTCTTATTCTGACCTGATGAAGGTGGTAAACAGTGAAGTGGAGCCCGGCGAGGCGCCGGTAGTAAACAGCCGGTATTCGATCGTGATGGCTACGTCAAAAAGGGCGCGTCAGATCATTTCCGGCGAGGAGCCGCTGGTGGAAGGAAAAGACAGAAAGGCGCTCTCCGTGGCGGTGGAGGAATTGAACCAGGGAAAGATCAAAATCCTTGGCGACGAGGAATAGGACGCCGTATCCCGCCACCGGGCGGCTTTACGGCGCGTGATATCGGGAGCAAGGCAGCCGGCGGATGGCCGGCTGTCTTAAGTTATCGGAAGGGTTTTTATGAAAATACTGTTTGTATCTCTGGGCTGTGACAAGAATCTGGTGGATACGGAGATGATGCTGGGGCTGCTCCGGGAGAAAGGGTATTCCTTTACGGATGATGAAGAGGAAGCGGATATCGCCGTGGTGAACACCTGCTGTTTTATCGGAGACGCCAAGGAGGAGAGCATTGACACGCTGCTGGAGCTGGGCGGGAGGAAGAAGGCGGGCAGGCTGAAATGCCTGATCGCTGCCGGATGCCTTGCCCAGCGTTACCGGGAGGAGATTCAGAAAGAAATCCCGGAAGTGGACGCTGTGGTGGGAACTATGGCGATAGAGGAGATCGGCGCCGCCGTGGAGGAGGCATTGGCAGGGCGGGGACGGGCCCATTACAGGGATCTGGATTCTCCCCCCGCGGTCGTGCAAAACCGGATCGTGACTACAGGAGGGCATTTCGCCTACCTGAAGATCGCGGAGGGCTGCGGCAAGCGCTGTTCCTATTGCATCATTCCCAAGGTCAGGGGGAATTACAGAAGCGTACCAATGGAAGCGCTGATATCCCAGGCGGAAAAGCTGGCGGCGGAAGGGGTCAGGGAGCTGATCCTGGTGGCCCAGGAGACAACGCTGTACGGCGTGGATCTGTACGGGGAGAAGCGGCTGCCTGAACTGCTGCGCAGGCTGGCCGCAATCAGCGGGATCTACTGGATCCGGCTCCTTTACTGTTACCCGGAGGAGCTCACGGATGAACTGGTGGAAACCATAGCGGCGGAACCAAAGGTATGCCATTACCTGGATATTCCCATCCAACATGCCTCCGACCGTGTGCTGCGCCGCATGGGGAGGCGGACTAATCAGGAGGAGCTGCGCCGGCGGATACGGGAGCTCAGGGCCCGGATACCGGATATTTGCCTGCGGACGACACTGATCAGCGGGTTTCCGGGGGAGACCCAGGAGGATCATGAGGAACTGTATCGTTTTGTAAATGAGATGGAATTTGACAGGCTGGGGGTGTTTCCCTATTCCCAGGAGGAAGGCACCGTAGCGGCGGAGCTGCCGGAGCAGGTTCCGGACTCCTTGAAGGAGAGCAGGCGTCAGGAATTGATGGAGCTGCAGCAGGCCATAGCTTTTGAGAAAGCGGAGGATATGGTGGGCCGGGTGCTCACGGTGATGGTGGAGGGAAAGGTAGCCGACGAGGATGTGTATGTGACACGGACCTACCGGGATGCGCCCAATGTGGACGGGTATCTGTTCCTGAACACCACGGCGGCCCTGATGACGGGGGATTTTGTGAAAGTGCTGGTCACGGATTCCAACGAATATGATCTGATAGGAGAGATATATCATGAGTAAAATGAATTTGCCAAATAAGCTGACGATTTTCCGGGTGATCCTCATTGTGCCTTTTGTGGTGCTTCTGCTGGGAGGAAATGCGGGATGGTTTGGAAGCAACGTGATGATCCCCAATGTGACTGCACTGGTCATTTTTATTGTGGCCAGCCTCACGGACCTGGCGGACGGCAAGATCGCAAGGAAATACAACATGGTCACAAACTTTGGAAAGTTTATGGATCCCCTGGCGGATAAGCTTTTAGTCTGTTCCGCGCTGATCGCGCTGGTGGAGATGGGGCGGATCCCAGCTTGGGCGGTGATCCTGATTATTGCCAGGGAGTTTATCATCAGCGGGTTCCGCCTGGTGGCCTCCGATAATGGGGTTGTCATCGCAGCCAGCTATTGGGGAAAATTTAAGACGACTTTCCAGATGGTGATGGTGTGCCTGATGATGGTCAATGTGCCCGGATGGATCGGATGGCTTGACGCGTTGACTCAGATAGTCATGTGGATCGCGCTGGTATTGACTGTGGTGTCACTTGCGGATTATCTTGTGAAGAACAAAAATGTTTTGAAGGAGCAGAGATAGGGGGCAGGAACGGATGGAGTGGATGAAAGGAAAGGTTTTGAGCGGGCCTGGCAGGGCGCAGGAGGAAAAGCGGCAGGGCGCGGGATCCTGCGGAGCAGGGAAGCGGGGCGCGGAGGGCGGCTGTGCGGGAGACGGCGGCGCCCTGGAGAAGAAGGCAGTAGAGCGCCTTGCCGCCAGGGGGTATACCGTCACCTGCGCAGAGTCCTGTACCGGCGGCCTGCTCTCCGGAAGGCTTGTCAATGTGCCGGGAGTGTCCGACGTGTACCGTGTGGGCTTTGTCACTTATTCGAACCGGGCCAAGCACAGGATCCTGAAGGTGAGGAACAGAACGCTGAGAAGATTTGGCGCGGTGAGCCCGCAGACCGCCCGGGAGATGGCGTTGGGGGCGGCGCGGGCGGCGGGAGCGGATGCGGCGCTGGCGGTCACGGGTATTGCCGGGCCGGACGGAGGTACGGAAAAGAAGCCCGTAGGGCTGGTGTATATCGGATGCAGCGTCAGAGGGAAGGTCACTGTGAGGAGGTACCTTTTTTCCGGCAGCCGCAGGCAGGTGCGGGATGCCTCTGTCACGGCGGCCCTTCGGCTTTTGTGCCGGTGCCTGAAGGAAGCGGGGCGGTGACCCTTTCCGCGGTCCGGCTGTGTGCCCCTCGGCCGGATCACGGTCTTTGGCCGCGTCTTTGGAGTAACGGCTGAGGGAGCGTCATTTAATGGGCAAAGTAAGTTTTTCTTGCCTGGCGGGAAAAATTGTGATAAGATTTCTATATCTGATATCTGACATTTCAAAAATGAAGGTCCGCCCCGGCGGAAACATCTTTTATTCCGGCAGTTTCGCCACAGGTTTCAGATGGATTTTGAAAGAACGGAGGTGAGACGCCTTTGAGGGAAGCTTATTGTACATAAACCATGCTATTGTTGTATCCATAGCCGGTTCCGCGATGGACATCGGCAAAAAAGGTAGTTGACAAAACCGAACAAATGTTTTATTCTTGGATAAACGGGATTAGAACATTTGTTCTACAGAAAAGGATTATTACGGAAAGGGATTATAAGGAGATTTCATATGGAAAGAGAAGAAAAACTCAAAGCATTGGACGCGGCTATCAGCCAGATCGAAAAGCAGTATGGGAAAGGCGCTATCATGAAGCTGGGCGACCCATCGGCCCAGATGAACGTGGAGACGATCCCCACCGGCTCCCTGAGCCTCGATATCGCGCTGGGGCTGGGCGGCATCCCGAAGGGGAGGATCGTTGAGATCTACGGGCCGGAATCCAGCGGAAAGACTACCGTCACCCTGCATATGATCGCGGAAGTGCAAAAGAGGGGCGGCATAGCAGGCTTTATCGACGCGGAACATGCCCTGGATCCCGTATATGCAAAGAATATCGGCGTGGACATCGACAATCTCTATATTTCTCAGCCGGACAACGGCGAGCAGGCCATGGAGATCGCGGAGACGATGGTGCGCTCCGGGGCCATCGACATTGTGGTCGTGGACTCTGTGGCGGCGCTGGTGCCCAAGGCGGAGATCGACGGAGATATGGGGGACAGCCACGTTGGGCTGCAGGCCCGCCTGATGTCCCAGGCGCTGCGAAAGCTGACCGCCATTATCAGCAAGTCCAATTGTACCGTGATCTTTATCAACCAGCTGCGTGAGAAGATCGGCGTTATGTTCGGCAATCCGGAGACGACCACCGGCGGCCGCGCCCTGAAATTTTACTCTTCCGTCCGCATGGACGTGCGGCGGATCGAGTCTTTAAAGCAGGGCGGAGAGGTCATCGGTAACCGCACCAGGGTAAAGGTCGTGAAAAACAAGATCGCGCCGCCCTTTAAGGAGGCGGAATTTGATATCATGTTTGGCGAGGGGATCTCCATGGTAGGCGATATCCTGGATCTGGCTGCCGACCTGGATATCATTGTAAAATCCGGGGCATGGTATGCCTACGAGGGAAATAAGATTGGCCAGGGCCGTGAAAACGCAAAACAATATCTGAAAGAGAATCCGCAGGTCTGCGCCGAAGTGGAAGCCAAGGTACGCGCCCATTACGGGTTTACCGACGGAGAGACAGCCGCCTCCGGCGGGGCACAGGCGGAAAACGGCGGGGAAACGGCGCCCAAGGGAAAATAACGGAAAACGAAACGCCGTAAAAGAAAGCGGCAGAAAGCAGCAGAAAACAGCAGAAAGCGGCAGAAAGCAGAGCGACAGGAAGATCGGCAGCTATGAAGATAACGCGGATAGAAGAGATGACGGGATCCCGCAGCAGGGTTTTTATTGACGGGGAATTTGCCTTTGTATTGTACAGGGGCGAACTGCGCACTTACCATATTGTGGAGGGGCAGGAGCTCTCCATGGAAGATCATGATGCCATCCTGACCCAGGTCCTGCCCCGGAGGGCAAAGCTGCGGGCGATGAATCTGCTGAAGAACAGGGAGTATACCGAAAAACAGCTCCGAGATAAACTCTGTGAGGGCGGGTATCCGGAGCAGATCGTAGAGGAGGCTCTGAGCTATGTGGAGAGTTTCCACTATATTGACGATCTGCGGTATGCGACTGCCTATATCACCTGCCATGAGGACACGCGGAGCCGGCGCAGGATTCAGCAGGATCTGCTTGGGCGCGGTATTGCGCCGGATCTTTTGGAGGAAGCCTGGCGGGAGTGGGAAGAGCAGGGCGGAAGGCAGGATGAGCAGGCCATGATACAGGAATTGCTGCGGAAACGGGGATATGATCCGGAGACGGCCGACGGAAAAGAGAAACAGAAGCAGGGGGCTTTTTTGATGAGGCGGGGATTTTCCGGCGAGAGTGTGCGGAAGGCGCTTTTCCGATGACGGTTCCGTTTTGCAGGGGAGCGCGTCAGCGCACCATTCGCAAAGCCACGCTGCCGCGCTCTCCGGCGCTGTGCGCCTGCCTTTGCTCATCAAATGGCGCTCCTTCAGCCGCCTGATTTGATGGAAAATTCGTGTAGGCACGGTTTCCCATCAAATCAGGCG
Source organism: uncultured Acetatifactor sp. (assembly GCA_947588705.1). Lineage (GTDB taxonomy): Bacteria > Bacillota > Clostridia > Lachnospirales > Lachnospiraceae > Acetatifactor. The sequence continues at coordinate 19,394 of CANPYT010000006.1, forward strand.
GCTGGCTGAACTGTTACAAGATTTCGGTGAAGATTTCAGTAACAGTTCAGCCCGCGCCATTCGCAAAGCCGCGCTTACGCGCTTTTCGTCGCTCCGCGACTTCCTTTGCTCATGAGATGGCGCTCCCTCAGCCGCCAGACATGACGGAAAATTCGTGCGAGCACGATTTTCCGCCAAATCAGGCGGCTGGCTGAACTGTTACAAGATTTCAACTGAAAGAAGAAATCGGTACTTGACATAAGCCTGAATTGCGTATAGAATTTAAGTGTTGTAAATTGCTTGTTAGAATGTTTTCAGCGCCTCTCTTTCAGAGGCATGTACATACATTCTATATAAACCGCAGGTCTGCAGCGGCCCGCGGCTAAGTGTACAATGAAAATTTAATAAGGAGGTGCTCCTGTAGATGCTTATTACGATTATTGTCGCCCTTGTGGTCGCTGTGGTAGTCGCAGCCGTAACTTATCTGGCCACGGTCAATTACCAGAAGAAGTCAGCGGCAGCCACCATCGGAAACGCGGAGGACAAGGCGAGGGAGATCATCGATGAAGCTCTGAAAACTGCGGAAGCCAAAAAGCGGGAATCTCTCCTTGAGGTCAAGGAAGAGTCCATTCGGACTAAGAATGAGCTGGACAAGGAGATTAAGGAACGGCGGGCGGAGGCCCAGCGGTACGAGCGCAGGGTCCAGCAGAAGGAAGAGAACATCGACAAGAAAGCGGAAGCAATCGAAAAGCGTGAGAGCAGTCTGGCGGCGAGAGAGGAATCCATCAACAAGATGAAGGAAGAAGTCTCCAAGCTGAACGAGCAGCGCTTACAGGAACTGGAACGAATTTCAGGATTAACCTCTGAACAGGCAAAAGACTACTTATTGAAAATTGTTGAAGACGAAGTAAAGCATGAAACGGCCGTGATGATCAAGGAAATGGAGAGTCGGGCCAAGGAAGAAGCAGACAAAAAGGCAAAGGAGTATGTGGTGTCCGCGATCCAGAGATGCGCGGCGGATCATGTCTCTGAGACCACTATCTCCGTTGTCCAGCTTCCCAGCGATGAGATGAAGGGAAGGATCATTGGCCGGGAGGGCCGCAACATTCGGACCCTCGAGACCATGACAGGCGTGGATCTGATCATTGACGACACGCCGGAGGCAGTAATTCTGTCCGGTTTTGATCCGATCCGCCGCGAGGTGGCGAGGATCGCACTGGAAAAACTGATCGTGGATGGCCGCATTCACCCCGCCAGAATCGAAGAAATGGTGGAGAAGGCTCAGAAGGAAGTGGAGATCATGATGAAGGAGGAGGGCGAGGCCGCTACGCTGGAAGTAGGCGTACATGGCATCCACCCCGAGCTTGTCAGACTTCTGGGCAAGATGAAATTCCGGACCAGCTATGGCCAGAACGCGCTGAAGCATTCGATCGAAGTAGCGCAGCTGTCCGGGCTGCTGGCCGCGGAGATGGGATTGGACATAAGGCTTGCAAAGCGGGCCGGGCTGCTTCATGACATCGGAAAAGCGGTAGACCATGAAATGGAAGGTTCTCATATCCAGCTTGGCGTGGAGCTTTGCCGGAAATACAAGGAGAACGCAACGGTCATCAACGCTGTGGAATCTCACCATGGCGATGTGGAACCGACATCCCTGATCGCGTGTATTGTACAAGCTGCTGATACAATATCTGCCGCGAGACCGGGAGCAAGAAGGGAGACGCTGGAGACTTATACCAGCAGGCTGACCCAGTTAGAGGAAATAACAAACAATTTCAAAGGTGTAGAAAAATCTTTTGCTATTCAGGCAGGTCGTGAGGTTCGTGTAATGGTAGTGCCCGAGCAGATCTCTGATGCTGACATGGTGATCCTGGCCCGTGATATCTCGAAACAGATAGAGGCGGAGCTGGAGTATCCGGGTCAGATCAAGATAAATGTGATCCGCGAGAGCCGCGTCATCGATTACGCAAAATGACGCCATTTCCGGTTCAAGGCTTGAAAATGAAAATTTCATAACAACAAAACAGCCGTAAAAACGGTGTAAAAGGAAGGATATTCTTCATAGGAGTATCCTTTCTTTTTTACTTTTTTCGATTTTCTGTCATTTTTCTCTTGTGTAATTTTGGTTCATATAGTATAGTAGAGCAAGTGTATGATTGTATACGATTATGCAGGACGGGGCAAAACCGTGAAAAAAGTAAGTCAGGAGCCTTCGGCCGGACCGGCGCGGGCTTCCGGAAGGTGAAAGCGCCGCGGACGGCGGCAGAATGAGAGGAAATATGAAAGCATATCAGGAAATGAGCAGAGAAGAGCTTCAGACGCTGCGGGAGCTGCTGACGGCGGAGTACGAGGACGCAAAGAAGAAAGGGCTGAAGCTGGATATGTCAAGGGGAAAGCCGGCTGTGGCACAGCTGGACATGGGAAATGATTTTCTGGACGCTTTGAATACGGACAGTCCGCTGAAAGCCCAGGACGGGGTGGACGTCCGCAATTACGGAGACATGGACGGTATCCCCGAGGCGAAAAAGCTGATGGGGGATATTATGGGAGTGCCGGCGGAGAATGTGGTCGTCTGCGGGAATGCCAGCCTGACCATTATGTACGATACCGTTTCCCGTTCCGTCACCCATGGAGTGCTGGGGAGTACGCCCTGGTGTAAGCTCGACAAGGTGAAATTCCTGTGTCCGGCTCCGGGATATGACAGGCATTTTGCGATCACACAGCACTTTGGGATCGAGATGATCACGGTTCCCATGACGCCCCAGGGGCCTGATATGGACATGGTGGAAAAACTGACGGCGGAGGATGACAGCATCAAGGGGATCTGGTGTGTGCCTAAATATTCCAACCCTCAGGGGTATACCTACTCGGAAGAGACAGTGCGCCGCTTTGCAAATCTGAAGCCTGCGGCACAGGATTTCAGGATCTACTGGGATAACGCTTATGCGGTACACGATCTCTATGAGGACAGGCGGGATGAGCTGGCGGAGATATTGAGCCTTTGCGCGGAGGCGGGCAATCCTGACATGGTGTACGAATTTTGTTCGACCTCCAAGATCAGTTACGCCGGCAGCGGTATTTCGGCGGTGGCGGCGTCCAAAGCAAACCTGGACGAGATCCGGAAAAGCATGAAAATCCAGACAATCGGGCACGACAAGGTAAATCAGCTGCGCCATGTGCGCTATTTCAGGGATATCAATGGTATCCGGGAGCATATGAAAAAACATGCCGCATGGATGCGGCCCAAGTTCGACGCAGTCCTGAAAGTGCTGGACGAGGAGCTGAGCGGCCTCGGCATCGGGGAATGGACGCGGCCAAACGGCGGTTATTTCATCTCCTTCGAGGCGATGGACGGCTGTGCGAAGGCGATCGTGGCAAAGTGTAAGGAGGCGGGAATGGTCTTAACCGGGGCCGGAGCTACATATCCCTACGGCGAGGATCCGAAAGACAGCAACATCCGTATTGCGCCTTCCTTCCCCACGCCGGAGGAGATGACAAAGGCGGCAGCTCTCTTCGTGCTCTGCGTAAAACTGGTCAGTGTAGAGAAACTGTTGGAAGAAAAGAAATAGGGCATCTGGAAATGGAGAAGGACATGGAAGAATATAAGAGGCTTAACAGGGAGCTGGTGGCGAAAGGGGCTATCATAGACTATTATCAGGACACCATGCTGATCCCGAACGGAAACGTGGCAAAGTGGGACCTGATCGACCATAAGGGGGCCGCGGCTGTGGTGGCGGTCCGCAGTGACGGGAAGCTTTTGATGGTCCGCCAGTACCGGAACGCGCTGGAGCGGGAAACCCTCGAGATCCCCGCCGGCGGCCTGAACGGCCGGGAGGAGCCGACGGACCGGGCCGCCATGCGGGAACTTGAGGAAGAGACAGGTTATACCTGCGACAAGGTAGAGCTTTTAAATTCCATCTATACGACGGTGGCTTTCTGTAATGAAAAGATCGATATCTATGTGGCGAGGGATCTAAAGCCGGGGAAACAGCATCTGGACGAGGATGAGTACCTGAATGTGGAAGCCTACTCCCTTGAGGAGCTGAAGCAGATGGTGTTTGACTGCAAGATCCAGGACTCCAAGACCATCTGCGCGATCATGACCTATGCCGCGAAGTTTGGCTGAGCCGGCGGCATTTGGCCCATGCTTCAGAAGGAGTGGATGACTTCGCCCTGTTGGAGCACTTTTACCAGGTTCAGGTCTTTATCTGTCAGCAGGATATCCGCCCGCTTTCCGGGGGAAAGGGAACCTGCCTGACCGTAGACGCCGATGCTTTTTGCGGGATTGGCGGTGGCTGCAGTAATGGCATCCTCCAGGGGAATGCCGAAAGCCACCGCATTTTTCATGCACTGAAACAGATTTGCCGCGGAGCCCGCGATCGTGCCGTCTGCCAGGGCAGCCCTTCCGCCGCGCACCCTTACCTGCTGCCCGCCCAGGTCATATATGCCGTCCGCCATGCCCGCGGCCCGCATAGAGTCGCTGATCAGCACGATCCTGCCGGGGAACAGCCTGAATGCGGCCCGGACGGCGCTTTCGTGCACATGGATGCCGTCGCAGATAAGCTCCGCCATACAGTCCGGCGTCTCCGACGCGGCGCCGACCAGCCCCGGCGCCCGGTGGTTCAGGGGCGGCATGGCGTTAAAGAGATGGGTCACATGGGTGGCGCCCGCCTGGAACGCCCGGCGGGCCAGGCCATAATCCGCAGAGGTGTGCCCCAGGGATACGGTGACTTTTTTTCCGATGTCCGCGATCAGCTCCAGGGCGCCCTCCCGGTCCGGGGCCACGGTAGTCAGCAGGATCCTTCCCTTTGCGGCCTTTTGGCACGTTTCAAAAAATGCGGGATCCGGCGCGGCGATCCAGTCTTCCCTGTGGGCGCCTTTTTTCGCGGGATCCAGAAAAGGCCCCTCCATGTTGATACCCAGGACATGGGCCAGCCCCGGCCTGTCCGTAAATTCTCCTACGGTTTTAAGCACCCGCAGAAGCTTTTCCCTCGGGAGGGTCATGGTGGTGGGGCAATAGGATGTGATGCCGTTCTCCAATTCATAAGCCAGTATGCGCTCCAGGTCTTGGGGATTCCCGTCGGAAACATCCTGCCCCATGGCGCCGTGGCTGTGAATGTCTATAAGCCCCGGGAGCACCAGAAGCCCCTCGGCGGACAGGACAATTTCGTCCGATGCAGATGCCGGACAATCCGCGATCCTGCCCCCGTCCACAAAGAGGTCTTTTTTCTCCCAGCTACCGTCCTCACGGAAAACCGTTCCGCCCTTAATTATCATAAACCATGTCCTCCCAGCCGGTATTTTTTCGGATCAGGGAAAGGGCGGGCTCGTCTGCGATCACGGTACAGTCGTTGTGCAATTGCAGGATAGAGGCCGGAACGCCGGGCGTCACCGGCCCGAAGAAGGAGTTCCAGAGAGCGCTGGCCTTGTTTTCCCCGGAGGCCAGGAGCAGGATCTTTTTTGCCTGCATGATACTGCGGATCCCCATGGTGATGGCGTGGGTAGGAACCTGGTCCGGAGACTGGAAAAACCGGGCGTTGCTCCGGCGGGTGGACTCCGTCAGCTCTACCAGATGCGTCTCCTTTTCAAAAGCGGCGCCGGGCTCGTTAAAGCCGATATGCCCGTTCCCGCCGATTCCCAGGAGCTGTAGGTCGATCCCGCCCAGGCCCCGGATGATCTGATTGTAGCGGGCGCATTCCGCCTGCGGATCCCCGGCGAGCCCGTCCGGAACAAAAGTGCATTCCCTGCGGATGTTGATGTGGGAAAAGAAATTCTGATCCATAAAGTACCGGTAGCTCTGTTCCTGGGCGCCGGACAGCCCTAAGTATTCGTCCAGGTTCACGCTGACAGCCCGGGAGAAATCCACGTCTCCCTTTTGGTGCCAGTCGATGAGTTGACGGTAGGCCCCAAGGGGCGTGGAGCCTGTGGCAAGGCCCAAGACGGCGGAGGGCTTCATGATTACCTGGGCGGAGATGATGTTTGCGGCTTTCCGGCTTAAGCCGGCGTAATCCTTTGCTGCGATGAGTTTCATAGTCCTGTTTCCTTTCTGTAAATGGTTGAGGCCCCGCTGTTCTTCCGAAAACCGGAAGGAGAGATGTGCAGGAACTTGTTAAATGCCCTGTTAAACTGGGAAAAGCTGGTAAAGCCGCACTGGAACGCGATCTCCGTGATGGGGGCGGCCGTGGACAGCAGCAGGGTCTGCGCATTTCTCACCCGGGTCATCTGTATGTAGTCGGTCAGGGTAAATCCCGTCACTTTCTTAAACTGATGAGAGAGGTAAAAGCTGCTGATGTAAAATTTCTTTGCCAGCACATCCAGGGAGAGCTGCTCCGTGTAATGGCTGTGGATATAGGCGGTAATGCTGTAGATCTTGCTGGTGATGCTGTCAAAATCCGACCGGTTGGAGTAGCTGTTTTTGTCCCGGTAAAAGTAGATCAGGCTGAGAAATTCGATGAACCTGCCGTTGATGGAAAGCTCGGTCAGCTCGTTGGGGGACTGGGAGAGGTAATAAATATCGTTCAGCTTCTCCAGGATCTCTTTGCGGTACCTGTCCTCAAAGCGGTAGATGGGGCAGTCTCCGTTGAAGATCTCATACACATGCCGCATACAGTTCTCCAGCTGGGAGATCATGGGCGGGATGTGGAATTGGATGATCAGACGCTTGCTGGGCGCACCCTCCGGATAAGCGGTCTTGTGCAGCAGCGAGGGCCTGAGCGCCACGATGTCGCAGCAGCGCAGGTCGTACCAGACGCCGTCGATGATGTGCCCGGCCTTTTCATCCAGAAAGACGCACATCTCATAAAACTGGTGAAAGTGCTGGAACTCCATATTGATGGAATAATAACGTTCGTCATAATCAAAGAAATAAAAGAGATTTCTGCCGGGCTGGCCGATCTCAATCTTATATTGCTGTTCGTAAATCAAGGTATTGTCTATCAGCATACAGGTTCCTCCGCGGGCCGCCGCTTATTTGCCCCACATTTTTGTCTCACATTTTGCCCTGCATTTTGCGGAGCCAAAGGGATATTTTGGCTTTGCACTGTAAATATTGCGTAAAATGTGCTCTGTATTTGTGTAAAGTTTACAAAAATAGAGTAGCATATTCGTAAATATTGTGCAAGTCATCAAGAGATTTTGTGATGGAAAAGCAAAATACGCAATATTGGACGTGAAAAAAACAAGAAGCGCGTGGAATTTTCCTATAGTACCTGTTACCCTTAAGGCAGGGAAGGGAATCCCGGTTGATGTACATGAACCTAAGAACCTAAGAAACGGAACCAATGGATGTCCTTTTTGGACATGAGATCAAACTGAAGGAGGTTTTTATGAAGAAGAAAGCAAGTACAAGCAAAAAGCTTGCGGCAGTCCTGTTGACGGCGACGATGTGTATGTCCGCGCTGGCAGGCTGCGGCGGCACTCCAAAGGACGCTTCCGCCGGCGGGAACGCTGCGGAGGGTACTGAGAGCACCGGCGCAGGATCCGCCCAGGGTACGGATACCGCGGAAGGGTCGTCTTCCGCCGAAACCCAGGCAGGGGGGGCATCGGACTACAGCGAAGCGCCTATGCTGGCGGAGCTGGTGAGCGCGGGCTCGCTTCCCGCCGTGGAGGAGAGGATCCCTTCCGCGGAGGGCGTGATGGTGGAGAACGTAGAACAGGTCGGGAGCTACGGCGATGAAAATATCAAGATGGTGCTGACCGACGCCGGATGGGGAACCGGAAAGCCCATCGAGCAGGGCCTCTTCCGCTTTAACAGCGAGGGCGAGGTGGAGCCCAATGTGGCGAAGGGCTATGATGTCAACGACGACGCCACCGAGTACACCATCCATTTGAGGGAAGGCATGAAGTGGTCTGACGGCGTGGACTTTACTGCGGAAGATTGTGTCTTTTTCTATGACCACATGTGTGTGCCTGAGACCTTTGGCAAGTCTCTCTGGGATTGCTTTAAGGCATCTGACGGAAGCACTGCCACCTTTACAAAGGTAGACGATTATACCTTTACCGTTTCCTTTGATGTTCCGAAGCCCAATTTCATCAATGAGCTGTGTATCAACGCAAAGTGGTGCTTCGCCCCCAAACATTACCATGAGACCATCCTTCCCGAGTTCATCGGCGAGGAGGCGGCTCAGGCAAAGGCTGAGGAGATGGGCTTCGCGGATGTGGCGACCATGGGCAAGGAGACCGGTTATTATTACTGGAATGTGCCCGGCGTACCTACCCTGAATCCCTGGGTCCTTTCCACGGAGCCCGGCAAGAGCGACGTGGAGGGAGACTACTTTGAGTTTGTCCGCAACCCTTATTATTGGAAGGTTGACCAGAACGGCCAGCAGCTTCCCTATGTCGATAAGATCGAATACACCAAGATCTCCGATGCCAGCCAGGTGCTGATCAAGACGCTGGCAGGGGAAGTTACGATTGCGGACGCCGGATGGAACGACATTGAGACGCTGACGGAGAACGCGGACAGCGTCGGGTACCACATCGTACAGTGGCCCAGCAGCTCCTGGGGCCATGCGGCTTCTCAGCTGGAACTGAACCAGACCGCCCCCGACGAGGACTACAGGGCGCTGTTCCAGACCAGGGAATTCCGTCAGGCGCTGTCTATCGCTGTTGACCGCGATGAGTTCGCAAAGCTGATCTCCGACGGATGGCAGGCCGGACGTCAGGCATCCCCGGCGGAGGGCGCCCTTGGCTACAGCGAGGAGTGGGCGACCAAGTGGACGGAATATGACCCTGACGGCGCAAAGGCGCTTCTGGAGGGCCTGGGAATGGTAATGGGAAGCGATGGCTACTACGATCTGGCGGACGGCAAGGATTTTGTGCTGAATATCCTGAGCTATTCCGATTCCGGCGCGGACGACACCTATCAGGTGCTGAGCAATTACTGGAATGCCATCGGCATTAAGTCTACCTATAAGACCATGGATAAGGATACCCTGAACAACAATATCGTCTCCAACGAATATGACGCGGTGCTGAGCCCTGTAGCGCCGGCGGAGACGGTAAGCCTGGGATTAAGGCCCGATACCCTGGTGCCCGTGAGGAATTACGCGGAGTGGTACGGCGAGGTCGGCACCTGGTACGCCAGCGGCGGAACAGAGGGGATCGCGCCTGAGGGCGATCTGCTGGAGCTCTGCAATCTGTATGACCAGCTGAAGGTTGCCGTAGGGGAGGAAGAGCGTTCCGAGATCATCGATAAGATGTACCAGCTCCATGAGGACAACATCTGGGTCATCGGTTACATGGAGTCCGCGGCGATCCTGTTTTCCGTGGATAATGACTTTGTGAACTTCCCCGAGACAGAAATGTTCAGCGATGAATACCGCGGGCTTGGCATCGCGCACATCGACTGCTGCTTCTTTAAAAAGTAAAACATAACATATCGGCCCGAAAAACAGGCGTTGAGAGAAAGGCAGATCTCCTTTTCACCTGGAAAGGAAATCTGCCTTTCTCATAAAAAGCATAGAAAGGTGAGTTTGAATTATGTGGAAATATGTCGGAAAAAGGATCTTAATGTTCATTCCCACCATCCTCATCATCTCTTTTGTGGTCTTTTTTATCATGCAGCTTCCGAAAGGCGATTATGTGAGCAGCTATATCGCCAGGATGCAGGCGGAGGGCGAGGTATTTACGCAGGAGGACATCGCCGCCCTGCGGGCGCAGTACGGTTTGGACAAAAACTGGGTGATGCGCTATTTCGACTGGGTATTCAAAATCATCACCAAGGGTGATTTCGGATATTCCTTTGCTTACGGAAGGCCCGTATGGAGTGTGATCATGGATCGGCTGGGGATCACCATCGCCGTGTCGCTGACGATCATGGCGTTTACCTACCTGGTGTCCATACCGATCGGCATCTACAGCGCCCTGCATCAGTATTCGCCGGGGGATTATATTTTTACCGCCATCGGCTTTTTGGGAATGGCCACGCCAAATTTCCTGCTGGCGATCATCCTGATGTATCTGTCGTTTACCTGGACGGGGGATCCCCTTTTGGGCCTGTTCTCCAATGAAATGCTCCAGGAGGGGATCCATCTATACAACTTTGGGGAGTTCCTTCAGAGGATGATCATTCCCACGATCGTCATTGGCACGGCGGGTACCTGCGGGGTCATCCGTACTGTCCGGGCACAGATGCTGGATGAGCTGTCCAGGCAGTATGCCCTGACGGCCCGGGCAAAGGGCGTGTCGGAGGCAACTATCGTCTATAAATATTGCCTCCGGGCGGCGCTGAACCCGGTCGCAAGCGGACTGGCCGGGTCTCTTTCCAGTATTTTCTCCGGTTCTACTATTTCGGCGATCGTGATGAACCTGTCTATCCAGGGCCCTGTGCTCTATGAGGCGCTGAAGACGCAGGATACCTATCTTGCGGGCACCATTCTGATGACTCAGGCAGTGCTGGTGGTCATCGGTACGCTGCTGTCGGATATCCTGCTGGCATGGCTGGATCCCAGGATCCGTTTTGAGAGGAAGAGGAGTTAACTCATGAGTTTATGGAAAAAGAAAAAGAAATCGGACGAGGACTATTATCTTGCCTCCCAATGGACCCTCATGGGACGCAAACTCATGCACCATAAGCTGGCGAAGTTCAGCATCGTTCTGCTGGCGGTCCTCTATGTCCTGGCGCTGTTTGCCCCTTTTGTCGCGCCTTACGGGCTGAACGATTATGACAGCAATTATAAAAACAGCGCGCCCACCAAGATCCATTGGGTGGACGAAAACGGAAAATTTACAGGCCCTTACGTCTATAAGATGACCTATGTCAACAACCGGGAGACTTTTAAGCGGGAGTGGGCGGAGGACACCAGTGAAAAATTCTTTTTGAGATTCTTTGCAAAGGGAAGGGAATATAAGCTCTTTGGGTTCCTCCCCTGCAGCAGGCATCTCTTTGAGGTGGAGGGAGAAAACGGCGGGACCGGCGCAAAGATCCTGCTGTTGGGCGCGGATAACCTGGGGAACGACCTGTTTTCCCGTATTTTGTACGGCAGCCAGATCTCCCTGACGATCCCCTTTGCGGGAACCCTGATCAGCTTTGTGCTGGGCATCGTCCTTGGCGGTATCTCCGGCTACTTTGGCGGCGCCGTGGATACGGCGATCCAGAGGATCATTGAGGTGCTGACGGCGCTTCCCACCATCCCCCTCTGGATGGCGCTTTCCGCGGCGATCCCCGCGGATGTGCCGGTGCCCGCCATGTACCTGAGCATTACGGTGATCATTTCTTTTATCTCCTGGACGGGGCTTGCCCGGACGGTCCGCGGCAAATTCATTTCCCTGCGGAATGAGGAATTTGTGATGGCCGCCCAGGTCGCGGGCGTCAGCCCCTTCCGGATCATGACAAAGCACCTGGTACCGGGCTTTATGAGCTACCTGATCGTCAATCTGACGCTGGGTATCCCCAGCATGATCATCGGTGAGACTTCCATGAGCTTTTTGGGCCTGGGTATGCGGGCGCCCGCTACCAGCTGGGGCGTACTGCTGCAGGAGGCGCAGGATATCACCAGTATCGCACAGTACCCCTGGAGGCTGATCCCGCTGATCGCGGTGATCATCACCGTCCTGGCCTTCAACTTTCTGGGAGACGGGCTCAGGGACGCGGCGGACCCTTACAAGTAAGCGGCAGGATAGGAGATCGATATGGAAGAAAAAAAGATAGAGAACGACGGAAAGGATATTGTGCTGGACGTCAGGGACCTGCGGATCAACATTGAGATGGACGAGGGAACGCTCACCGCTGTGCGGGGCGTGAACTTCAGCATCAAAAAGGGGGAGACCCTGGGCCTTGTGGGGGAATCCGGCTGCGGGAAAAGCCTGACCAGCAAAGCCATCCTTGGAATCAATGAAAAAAAGTGTAAGACCACGGGCCAGATCGTTTTTGACACCGACGGGCGGGGAATGGTGGATCTTTTGAGCCTGAGCCCCAAGGGGAAGGAGATCCGCCAGGTCCGGGGCAAACAGATCTCCATGGTGTTCCAGGAGCCCATGGTGGCGTTTTCCCCGCTCTACACCATCGGAAACCAGATCAACGAGTGCACCCGCCTCCATATTACGAAGGACAGGAAAAAGTCCAGGGAGATCTCCCTGGAAATGATGAAAAAGGTGGGGATCGCCAACGCGGAGAAGCGCTATGACCAGTATCCCCACGAGTTTTCCGGCGGTATGCTGCAACGTGCGCTGATCGCCATGGCGCTGGTGTGCAACCCAAAGCTGCTGATCGCGGATGAGCCGACCACGGCCCTGGATGTGACGATCCAGGCCCAGATCCTGGAGCTGATGAAGGAGCTGCAGAAGGATCTGAATATGGCGATCCTTTTTATCACGCATGACCTGGGCACGGTGGCGGCTATGTGTGACCGGGTGGCGGTAATGTATCTGGGAAAGATCGTGGAGATCGCGCCGGTAAAGGACATTTACGCGGCTCCCGCCCACCCCTATACCCAGGGGCTTATCGGCTCGGTACATAAGATCGGCACCAAAAAGGAGGAGCGGCTGTTCTCCATTGAGGGCACGGTGCCGCTGGCGCTGAATCTTCCGCCCGGATGCGGGTTTTATGAGAGGTGCGGCAAGCGGATCGAGGGCGTTTGTAATGTGAAGGAGCCGGAGCTTACGGAGCTGAGCGACGGCCATGCGGTGGCATGCCATCTCTGCGGCGGCTGCCAGGGCTGCGCTTTCGGCGCAAACAGCGGAGAGGAGGCGAAAAAGGATGCCGAATAACAAAAGATCCATATTGGAGATCAACCATCTGACCAAGGACTTTCCTTCCAAAAAGGTTTGTGTCCACGCCGTCTCCGATGTGAGTTTCCAGATAAACGAGGGAGAGACCGTCGGTATTGTAGGGGAGTCCGGCTGCGGCAAGACCACTATGGGACGATGCGTGGTGCGGGCCATCCCCGCCACTTCGGGGGAGGTCATCTATTATCCCGAAAAGGGGGAGCCCGTGGACTTCCTGACCATCGACAAAAACCGTATGAAGGAGCTGCGGAAGGATATCCAGATGATCTTCCAGAATCCCTATTCCTCCCTGGATCCCAGGATGACGGTCCTGGATATCATCAAGGAACCGCTCACGGCCAATTTCCCCGGCATGAGCAAGGCGGAAATGGAAGAGAAGGTAATGGATATTGCGGGGAAGGTGGGGCTGAATGTCAGTTATCTGAAGCGCTACCCCCACGCGTTTTCCGGCGGCCAGAGACAGCGTATCGGGATTGCCCGGGCGCTGGTGTTAAAGCCCAGGGTCATCGTGTGCGATGAGGCGGTCTCCGCCCTTGACGTGTCCATCCAGGCCCAGGTGATCAATCTGTTAAAGGATCTGCAGCGGGAAATGAACCTGACTTATATTTTTATTTCCCATGACCTGTCGGTAGTGGAACATATATCCGATAAAGTAGGTGTCATGTATCTGGGGAGGATGGTGGAGTATGCCGAGACGGAAGCTCTGTTTTCCCGGCCCAGACATCCCTACACGGAAGCCCTGATGTCGGCCGTCCCGGTGGCGGATCCCGATGTGAAGATGGATCGGATCCCTCTGATGGGGGAGATCCCGAATCCCGCCAACCCTCCAAGCGGCTGCTATTTTCATACCAGGTGCCGCTGCTGCCAGCAGAAATGTAAGGAAGTGATGCCGGAGTACCGGGAAGTGGAGCCCGGGCATTTTGTGGCATGTCATTACGCGGAGGAGTGGGAGCTGAGAGGCTTTCATTATGAGGAAGAAGTGCAGGGGGAACAGAAAAACAGACAGGGGTAGAGAGAAAGCATGAGTAAGAACCTGATTATTTTTACGGACAGCGGAGACACCATTATCGATGAGGGAAGCCAGGTTTACGACGAAAACGGCATTGTCGCCAGGGCGGACTTCATTCCCCAGGCGGGGGAGGTGCTCCGGGCCCTCCATGAGGAGGGATACCGTATCGCGCTGGTAGCCGACGGGGAATGGGAATCCTTCCAGAACGTCTACCGGGAAAACGGGATGGGAGACTGCTTTGAGCAGTGGATCGTGTCCGAGGTGGTAGGGGAACAGAAGCCCGCAAGGAGCATGTTTGAGACGGCTATGGAAAAAATGCGCCTGACGGAGCAGGACAAATCCCGGATCGTCATGGTGGGAAACAACCTGAAAAAGGATGTGGCCGGCGCGAACCGGTTTGGGATCACTTCCATCTGGCTGGACTGGTCCCCCCGATATTTCCACAGTGTGGAGGAGCCGGACTGGCAGCCGGATTACACGGTGAAATCGCCCGGGGAACTGAAACGGCTGATCGATGCGCTGGAGACGAAGGCTGAGGACCGCCGGAGGCTCCTGGAGGAAGTGGACGGCAAGCTGGAAAAGGCCATGGAGGCGTTTACGCCTATCCTATATGAGACGGACGACGCTTTCCTGAAAAATATGGAGAGTCACAACCTGGCTGGGGATGACGTTTCCAAATACCGATATTGGGAGTGGCCCCAGGGCGTGGGGCTTTACGGCCTATGGAAGCTGTTTTGCTACCAGAAGAAGGACAGTTACCTGGAAACGCTGAAAAAATATTATGACCGGCAGATCGAGATCGGATTTCCATCCCTGAACGTGAACACCGCCGCGCCCTACCTGGCCATGTCCTTCCTGGCGGAATACACCGGGGAGGAAAAATACATGGAGCCCTGTGTCCAGGCTGCCCGCAGGATCATGGAGAGCTTCCCAAGGACGCAGGAGGGCGGCTTCCAGCATATCACTTCGGATTCCGTCAATTTCCAGGAGCTTTGGGACGATACCCTCTATATGACCGTGCTGTTTCTGGCAAACATGGGGCGGATCCTGAAGGATGAGGCCATGGCGCAGGAGGCCCAGTACCAGTTCCTGCTTCACGAAAAGTACCTCAGCGACAAGGTCAGCGGCCTATGGTACCACGGCTGGACCTTTCTGGAAAAGCATAATTTCGCGGGGGCGTTCTGGGGCCGGGGAAACTGCTGGATCACCATGGCTATTCCGGAATTTCTCTCCATAAGCGACTGCGGCGGGCCGGTGAGGAAGTATCTGACCGCCGCGCTGAACAGGCAGATAGAGAGCCTGAAAAAATACCAGTCCGAAAACGGGATGTGGCACACGCTGGTGGACGATGAGAGCTCCTACCTGGAGGCCAGCGCCACATGCGGCTTCGCGTATGGCATTTTGAAGGCGGTGAAGGACGGCCTGACGGATCCCTCTTACCTGGAGGTGGCGGAGAAGGCGCTGCGCCCGGTCATGGACTGCATCTCCCCGGAGGGAGTGGTAAAGCAGGTTTCCTACGGTACGCCAATGGGGCGTACCAGCAAAGATTTTTACAAAGAGATCGCGCTGAAGCCCATGCCTTATGGGCAGGCGCTGGCTATGCTGTTCCTGATGGAATACAGGAGCATGGCGTAAGACTGGCGGCGGGGCAAACGCGCGGGAGAGGGGAGATTTTTGCGCCGGGCCGCATACAGGAAGCGGATGGAGGTATCTGGATGAAGCTGGGAAGACAGTGGGATAGGCGGCTTGAGATATGGGATGAGGCTTTTTTGCCAAACCTTTACCGGCAGCTGGGGGAGGTGGAGCTCTCCGCGTTCACGACCATGGAACATATCCGCCTGGAACAGGCCCGAGGGGAAGAGTTCCGGCCCTTCCCGCCGGGCACCCGCTGGGGGGAGAAGTGGCAGTACGGCTGGGTGAGGGGAAGGGTGGAGCTGCCCCCGCAGGCGCGGGGGCAGCGGATCCTGCTGCACCTGGGCGCCGGCCCGGAAATGCTGGTGTATATAAACGGCCGGGAGGCGGGCTCAATAGACCGGCAGCATTTTTACGTGGAGCTGACGCCCTGCGCAAATCCCGGGGATACGTTTGAGGTCTACGCGGAGGTCTACGCCGGACACGGCATCCGGCCGGAAAACGGAGGCATTTATGCCAGGGATGATGTGCCGGTGCCGGAGCCTCCGCTTTTTCAGTGCACCGTTAAGGAAAGCCATTTTGGGGTGTGGGATCAGGAGCTCTTTGCTGTATACGCGGATTATCATACCCTTTACGGGGTGTGGAAAGCGCTGCCCCAGGAGGACCTCCGGGGAATGAAGATCGGCCGTGCCCTGCAGGATTTTACCTGCGCGGCGGATTTTGAGGCGGCGTATCCCCGCAGGCGGGAGAGCATCCTGCGGGCGGGGGAGGGCCTGAAGCCCCTGCTGCGGGAGACGAACGGCCCCACTGTGCCGGAATATACCGTGTTTGGCCAGTCCCATATCGACCTGGCCTGGCTGTGGACCCTGGAAGAGACAAAGCGAAAGGCGGCCAGGACATACTCGACCCAGCTGGGGCTGATGGAGCGCTACCCCGGGTATCGTTTCCTGCTCTGCGAGCCGGCCCTGGTGGAGAACCTGAAGCGGTATTACCCGGACTTATACGAAAGGGTGCGGGAGAAGGTGCGCCGGGGGCAGATCGTGGCGGATGGGGCGGTGTACGTGGAAAGCGATACCAACCTTCCCCAGGGAGAGAGCCTGATCCGGCAGTTTGTCCTGGGAAAGCGCTGGTTCCGGGATGAGCTTGGCGTAGATTCCCAGGTGGCCTGGATGCCGGATACCTTTGGATTCTCCGGCGCCCTGCCCCAGATCATGAAGGGGTGCCGGGTGTCTTATTTTGCCACCCAGAAGCTGCTGCGCAGCGACCCGGAAAGCGAGCCCTTTCCCTATAACCTGTTCTGGTGGGAGGGGATTGACGGCACCAGGGTGCTGGCCCATGTCTATAAGAAAAACAACGCGGTATTTTCTCCCGAGGATCTGGTGCAGCGCTGGGAAAGGGACCGGAACCAGAAGGAGGATATCGACGGGCTCATGTATCCATTCGGCTATGGAGACGGGGGCGGAGGCCCTACGGAGCTGATGGTGGAGAGCTGCCTCCGATGTGAGGACCTGGAGGGGCTGCCAAGATGCCGGATGGGATCGCCGCTGGACTTTTTCCGCCGTGCGGAAAAGGAAACGGTGGAGAATGTCTATTACGGGGAGCTGTACCTTGCCTGGCACCGGGGAACCTATTCTTCCCAGGCCCGCCTGAAGCGGAAAATGCGCCGGACAGAGTTTGCGCTGCGGGAGACGGAATACCTTGCGGGGCTGCTGCGCCTTGCGGGGAAGGAAGACCCGGATCTGCCTGTGGAGGAAAGGCTGGAAGAACTCTGGAAGATAGTCCTGGTGCGGCAGTTTCACGATATCATGCCCGGCGCGTCCATCCAGCGGGTCAACGAGGAGGCGATGGAGGCCCTGGAACAGGCGGAGGCGGAGTGCCGCAGCCTTTCCCGGAAGCTTTTGGAGCGGCTGGCGGACGGCCCCGCCGCGTTCAATTCCCTGAGCTGGGACCGGCCCTGGAGGAAGGGAATGCTTCCCGGCTGCGGCTATGTGCGGCTGACGCCGGAGGAAGCGGGCGGCGGGCAGGAGGATGAGCCGCCTGCAGACTGGGAACCGGAGCCCGCGGGGATTCCCTGGGGGCAGCAGGCGCCCGGAACGATGGACGGTGCCGGGGGAGAGGCAGGCGGGCTGCGCTGGGGCTGGACGGCGGATCAAAAGCTGTGGGTCGCAAACAGCCGCTACCGGGCATGTGTAAACAGCCTGGGCCAGATAGAGAGCTTGACCGACCCGGTCACCGAGTTTGAATATGCGGCGGGCCCCCTGAACCGGCTGCGGCTGTACCGGGATGTGAATGTGGACTACGACGCCTGGGAGCTTGGCCGGATGTACCAGCGGGCGGAAGAGCCCCTTACGGGCAGGGTCGTCCTGGAGACAAAGGCGTCGGGAGAAGGGTTTTCTGTCATCGTAAACAGAGAGGAAGAATATTTCAGCCTGCGCCAGATGATCTGCTTTGGCGCGGATACGCCGAGGATCGACTTCCGGACGCAGGTGACCTGGCGGGAGCGGCATAGGATCCTGAAAGCGGATTTCCCCACGGCGGTGTTTACCAGGGAAGTCCTGGAGGAGATCCCCTTTGGCTGCATTAAGCGCCCCACCCACCGCTCCCGGCGGTATGAGCGGGATCTGTATGAGACCAGCCACCACAAATACGCGGCCCTAACCGACGGCGCCAACGGCCTTGCAGTGCTCAACGACGGCAGATATGGGATCTCCGCGGCGGACAGCCGGCTATCCCTGACCTTGCTGCGGGCTCCGGTGATCCCGGATATGAACGCGGACCAGGGCCTGCACTGCTTTACCTATTCTGTCATGCCCTTCCGGGGGCCTTTTTCGGAGAGCGGGGTGGTACAGGAAGCCTACGGGTGTAATGTGCCTGTGACGGTTGCAGGGAAGGGCGGCCTGGGGAAAGAGGCGGTGTGCTTTTTCCGACTGGAGAGGGGACGCTGTATCCTGGAGACATGCAAGCCCGCCATGGACGTGAAAAACGGCGTTGTCCTGCGGCTGTATGAGCCCTACGGACAGGGCGGAACAGACTGGCTGCGGGTTCCAGCGTGGGTAAAGCGGGCGTATTCCTGCAACATGCTGGAAGAGAGGGACAGGGAGCTTTCCCTGGAGGAGCACAGCCTGAAGCTTACCTTCCGGCCCTTTGAGATCCTGACGGTGCTGCTTCTGCTGTAGGGCGGAAATCATTTTGCGCCCGGCCGCGGGCCGGACGGCGGGCTCGTTATGCGCAGGGATCGGCGCGGAAATAGGGAATGTGAAAAGGAAACTTTCAAATATTGAATATTGATAAGAGAAAAAACAAAAGAGAAAAGAGAGAAAAAAGAAGAGAGAAAAAAGAAGAGAGAAAAAAGAAGAGAGAAAAAAGAAAAGAGAAAAGAGAAAAGAGGTGCTGAGGAGCACTGGGGGTATAATTATGGAAAAACATTACTGGAAGATGGTACGGGACACAGAGGACAGGGTGTTGAGATCCCTGCAGATTCAGGTGTTGGAGGAGGACAGCCCGAGATACGGCGGCTTTTATGAGGACAACGGCATTGTCCAGGCCAAGTTTTCTATTTACAGGGTGGCCTCCATGACGGCGGCCTATTGCAACAGTGACACCAGATATTATCAGAGCGAAAAGGTGCTTAAGCGTATTCTGCTGGGGCTGGACTATATCAGGAGGGTGCAGCATGAGAACGGGCTTTTTGACTATGTGACCTGCAACTTCTACTCCGCGCCGGACACGGCGTTTTGTGTGAAGAAGCTGCTGCCGGTATGCCAGTACCTGCGCGGCAGGCGGGACGGAGAGGGCCTGGCCCAGGGGGAGCGGGAGATTTTTGACAGGCTGGAGGAGATCGTGCGAAAGGGCGCGGAGGGCCTTCTGGAGGGCGGTTTCCACACCCCCAACCACCGCTGGGCCATCGCCTCCGTGTTGATGACCTGCGCAAAGCTCTTTGAGGACCGGGCCATGGAAGAGGCGGCGGGCCTTTATCTGCGGGAGGGGATCGACTGCAACGAGGACGGGGAATTTGCGGAGAGATCCGCGGGAAATTATAACCGCATCAACAATGACGCTATGATCATGCTCTCCAGGGCCACGGGGGATCCCGCTTATGAGCGCCATGCCATTAGGAACCTCTGGATGATGCTGACTTACTGGGAGCCGGACGGCAGCGTATTTACCGCAAACTCTACCCGGTTTGACAAGGACAGGCTGATCTACCCCAAGGATTATTACTTGGAATATCTTGAGATGGGGATGAAGTACCAGATCCCGGAATTTCTGCAGATGTGCAACACGCTCTTTGAGATCGTGGACCAGAAGCATATTACCTCCCCGGATTTCCTGATCTGGTTTATGTTATATCCCGGTTTCCGCGGCCTGGAGGCGGAGGGCGGCTATGTGCGGCCTGATTTTCACAGGTATTACCGGGAATCCGGGATCGCCAGGGCGCAGCAGGGCCGGTTCACTTACACGGTGATGAAGGGAAGATCCAATTTCTTTTATCTGCACAACGGCACCATGAAGGTGGAGATGAAGGTGGCGGGCAGCTTTTGTGAGCACCGGGCTTTCCGGGGGGAAACGATGGAGCAGCTTCCTTCCGGCGCGTACCATCTCGCCCAGACCATGCGGGGCTGGTATTATCTGCCCTTTGCCGAAAAGCCCGAGACAAGCGACTGGTGGAAGATGGACAATGCCTCCCGGGAGAAAAAGCTGGGCCCGGATATGCAGATCGACGTATGGGTGCGGGAAGCGGAGGACGGCGTGGACATACAGGTAAAGACCTCCGGCGTGGAGGGGGCGCCATGGCGGATCGAGCTGGCGTTCTCCGGCGTGGATTTCCTGACCAATGAATATATGGACCTGCCGCTGACGGGCAGCGAGGTGCTGGTGGTAAAGCAGGGCTATACGGAGGTGTCCAACGGCAGGGACGCGATGATACTGGGCCCCTGCTTTGGGGAGCACCATTTTACAGAGGGAAAAGAGGACAGCGAGGCTAAGACCCCGGGGGCGGCCACCCTGTATCTCACGGCCTATACGCCCTTTGACCGGACCATTGAGATACGGAACAAGAGGAGCGTGTTTGAACGACAATGAGAAGGGAAGGGAATCGGACGGGGCAGGAAGCTGCCCGAAAGGCGCTTGTGCTGGCGGTCTTTATGCTGATCATGGTCGGCCTTGGGATCAGCGATTCGAACCGGGGCGTGTTTTCCGCCGTCTTTGAGCGGGATCTGGGATTGTCGAAGCCCCGGCTCTCCCTGATCGTTACGGTGAGCTATGTGGGGAACCTGCTGTTTATGCTCTTTGGGGGGCGGGCTGTGGACCGGGTGAAGAAAAAGACGGCCTGCCTCGGGATCCTGGGGCTGTGGACCCTGGCCCAGGGCCTGTTCTTCTTTACAGACAGTTACGCCTGCCTGCTCGCCGGTATGTTTATCAGCATGGGGGCTTCCACCCTGATGAATACCATGCTGAATATCCTGTCTCCCTATTTCTTTGGCGCCATGGCCGGGCTGTATGTGAACGTGCTGTTTTTTGTGCAGGGCATTGGCACCAGCGGGAACCAGAAGCTGACGGGTACGCTGGCGGACAGCTACGGGGATTACCGCGCACTGTGCGGGATCCTTGGGATCGGCGGCCTGGTCTGCCTGGCCCTGCTGTCCTTTGTGGGATTTGAGGGCGCGGAAGGGGAAAGGAACGGCAAAAGCGGCGGGTCCGGGCAGATCCCCCGGGCGGGGCGGACCAAAGCCTCCGTTAAGGGCATAGGGGGAATGACCCTGGCCATGGGACTGGTGTTCGGGTTCTATTTTGTGGCGGAGCACGGTATCATGAACTGGTGGGCGATGTACTGTAGCCAGGGGCTTGGGCTGAGCGGCAGTCGGGCCAGCACCAGCGTGTCCCTGTTTTTCGGCACGATGACGCTTGGCCGGCTGGTGATGGCCCCGCTGGTACAGCGGCTTGGCAGCGGGCGCAGTATCGTCCTCCTGGGCGGCCTGGGAAGCGCGGTGTATGTGGCGGGGGTGCTGATGGGAGCTTCCGGGATCTGGCTGCTTGGGCTGAGCGGCATCGGCATTTCCATCATCTATCCCACGATCGTCTTATTCCTGCAGGAGCTGTTCCCGCAGGAGACGATCGCCACGGCCACCGGAGCGGTGATCAGCGTGGGAACGCTGTTCGACATTGGCTTTAACGGCGTGTTCGGCAGCCTGGTGGAGGCTGTGGGGTTTGGGGTCTGCCGGGTGATCTTTCCGGCGGCGATGCTGTTGTTTTACGCGGGTTTTTTGTGGATTTACAGAAGGCAGGGAGGCCATTTTGCCAAAGCGGGCTGAAACTCTGGCGGGCTTTGGGCCGTTCCGCTGCCGGAGGGAGAGACCGTTCGCGGCGGACGGGGAGGTATGAGAGTGAAGATGGTTGAAATACTGGAGCAGATGAATACGGAGACAGAGGTACTCCTGACCCTGTCGATCATTCTGTTTGCCGGTTTTATTCTGACAAGGCTGACCAATACGCTGAACATGCCAAAGGTCAGCGGATATATCCTGGCGGGCATCCTCATCGGCCCTTATATGCTGGATCTGATCCCCGGCGAAATGATCCGGAAGATGGGCTTTATCAGCGATGTGGCGCTGGCGTTCATTTCTTTTGGGGTAGGTAAATTCTTTAAGAAGGAGGTGCTCCTCAGCACCGGGAAACGGATCGTGGTTATTACCATCAGCGAGGCTCTGGCGGCAGGAGTCCTGGTGACGTTTGGCCTGAAATTTATTTTCCGGCTGGACTGGGAATTTGCGCTGATCCTGGGCGCGATCTCAACAGCCACCGCCCCGGCCAGCACCATGATGACCATAAACCAGTATAAGGCCAAGGGGGAGTTTGTCAACACGCTGCTGCAGGTGGTAGCCCTGGACGATGTGGTCTGCCTTTTGGTATTCAGCGTGGTCTCCGCGGTGATCAACGGGCTGGCCGCCGGCAGGCTGGCGCTGTCGGATGTGGCCTGGCCGGTCTTTTACAATTTCCTGGCCGTGGCGTTGGGCATATTCTGTGGTTATTTCCTGAGCCGCCTGCTGGTCATCCCCACCAGAAGCCGGGACAACCGGCTGATACTTGTTATCGCCATGCTGCTGGGGCTGGCGGGGTTGTGCAGCGCCCTTGACATTTCTCCGCTGCTGTCCTGCATGGTATTCGGGGCCGTGTATATCAATCTCACAAGAGACAAAAAGCTCTTCCGCCAGATCAATAACTTTGCGCCGCCGATCATGTCCATGTTTTTTGTGGTGTCGGGCATGAATCTGGACATCAATGCCCTGAAGACCGTGGGAGCCATCGGGGTGAGCTATTTCCTGATCCGCATCGTGGGGAAATACCTGGGGGCCTACCTAAGCTGTACCGCCGTGAAGACCAGCCGGGAGATCCGCAATTATATAGGGCTGGCCCTGGTGCCCCAGGCCGGCGTGGCCATCGGGCTGGCGTTCCTGGGCCAGCGGCTGCTGCCGGAGGACACGGGGAAATTCATGCTGACCATCATCCTTTCCTCCTCGGTGCTCTACGAGATGGTGGGGCCTTTATGTGCCAAGGCCGCCCTGTTCCTCTCCGGCAGCATCCAGAGGCAGGGCAGTGAGGAAAGCGGCGAGCCGGAGGACGGGGAAGTTTCCGAAACGGACACATCGGAGGAAAGAGGACAGGAGGATATGGATCCGGCGGAGCCGGGGGCAACGGAGGGCATAGACCCGGCGGAAAGCGGAGCGCTTCGGAGGACGCGGGAAGAGGGCGGGCCGGTATCGGAAGGGCTGCCGGGGAAATCTTCCAAAAAGAAGGGAAAGAAAAAAGGAAAGCCCGCACCGGGGGAGCCCGCCCACGCGGACCCGGAGGATGAGCTGACTACCGGACTTCTCGAACTGAGGGAATACAACAAGGGCGTGGATGAGCGGGATGACGACGATCCAGAGCGCATCGTCAGGCATCATAAGCCTCAGAAGAGCAAAAAGCGTTCCGAAAAGGAAAAAGCGGGCCAGTCTTCCGCCAAAGGGCCCCGGCCGGAATGAGAGAAAAAACGGAATGAGAGACAAAAAACCGGAATGAGAGATGAAAGCCGGAATGGGAGAAAAAACCAGAATGAGAGACAAAATGACTCAATGGGAGACAAAATGGTCTGGAAGAGGGAAGGGCCATGTCTAAAGTCCGGCCGGCCCGCATACATTTGAAAAGAGAACAGGCCATTGGGCGCGGTAAAGCGGGGGTTTGACATGAGGCTGCGGATAGGAAAGACGTGGAAACAGGGGGCAAGGCTTCCTGTGGCCCCTATTTTTTGTGTCAGTCTTATTGCCGGGATACTGGCGATGAACATCGGAAAGAACATCCTGCTGGAGAATACGGGATTGTTTGACGAATCTACTCTCTATGCCATGAAATATATGGCGCTTGACAGTGACGCCCTGTTTTCTTATGTCCTGAGGGAGCGCCTTCTGGGCATCCTGATACTTACAGTGCTCTCTACCACCTACCTGGGGCTGGCGGTGTGCGCCGGGACCGTAATCTGGTACGGGATGGCCGCGGGAGGTTTTCTGGCGGCGCTGATGATCCGTTACGGAATAAAAGGGTTCTTCCTGGCGATAGCCGCCGTGTTTCCCCATTATCTTGTATATGTGCCGATGTTCGTGGCGCTGCTGGCCTGGTGTGAGACGATCTACCGGGGGATCTATCACCAGGCCATAAATTTTCGGGAGGACAAAACGGTCCTCCCGAAAAAGCTGGCTCGGCTGGCCTGTATCTTCCTGGCGGCCGTGGGGGCCTGCATACTGGAAGCCTATGTCAATCCCCCGATCCTGTTAAGCTACCTGCGGGTGTTCTGAGCGGGCAGGGCGTTCCCGCCTGGATCCGGCGGGATCACTCATACTCGGCGATGTCGTAAATCAGACGTTCCGAATCTTCCCATCCCAGGCAGGGATCCGTGATGGATTTCCCGTATACCCCGCCGCCTACCTTCTGGCAGCCCTCCTCGATGTAACTTTCTACCATCACGCCCTTTACAAGGCCGTGGATCTCTTTGTTCAGCTTTCGGCTGTGCATGACTTCTTTCACGATCCGGATCTGCTGCTCAAACTGTTTCCCGGAATTGGAATGGTTGGAGTCGATGACACAGGCCGGGTTTTTCAGGTCCATTTTATGATACATTTCAAGCAGCAGGTTCAGATCCTCGTAGTGGTAGTTGGGGATATTGTTTCCGTGTTTGTTTGTGGCCCCCCGAAGCACCGTGTGGGTCAGCTCGTTCCCGGTGGTGTTTACTTCCCAGCCCCGGTAAATAAAGGAATGGGCGTGCTGGGCGGCATATACGGAATTTAACATCACGGACAGATCGCCGCTGGTGGGATTTTTCATGCCGGCGGCCACGTCGAAGCCGCTGACCGTCAGCCGGTGCTGCTGATCCTCCACAGAGCGGGCGCCGATGGCCACATAAGACAGGATATCGGACACATACCGCCAGTTTTCAGGATACAGCATCTCGTCCGCCGCCGTGAGGCCGGATTCCTGGATGGCTCGGATGTGCATTTTCCTCATGGCAACCAGGCCCGCGAGGAAATCCGGCTTTTTTTCCGGGTCAGGCTGATGTACCATGCCCTTGTATCCCTCCCCGGTGGTGCGGGGCTTGTTGGTATAGATCCTGGGGATCAGGATCAGTTTGTCCTTTACCTTTTCGTTTACCTTGGCCAGCCGGTTGATGTAGTCGCAGACGGAATCTTCGTTGTCGGCGGAACAGGGGCCGATGATCACAAGGAATTTATCGCTTTTCCCGGTGATCACGTCCGTGATCTCCGCGTCGCGGGCCTCCTTGATCTTTACAAGTTCAGGAGGAAGCGGGTATTCGCCGCGGATCTCGTCCGGTGTAGGCAGTTTTTTTACAAATTCAAAACTCATTTTTCGCAGTCACGTTCCTTTCCATGGTGAAAGCCGGCTGCAGAGCCGGTTTTTTGCTTTGGCTTTTGTCAATTATAGTATAAGAAAACGAATTGTGCAAGATTTTAAGTATTTTGTATTTTTATCTTTCCCAAAAATGAGGAATATGCTATACTAAAGTCTGAAAGTCTAAAAAGAGATCAGGTGAAGATATGTCAGGAGAGCATGTGCGGTCTGCGGAAAGCAGGCGAAGGCGTATCCAACGACTGAAAAAAAGCATTGTCCTGGCGCTGCTTCTGTTTATTTCCGTACCGGCCGTGCTGTGCGCGTTCCTGTTTGTTAAAGTGCGCGGCATGGACAGGGAGATGGGGAAGCTGGCCGGACAGGTAGAGCTTCTGACAGAGGAGACCGCGGCACAGCGGGAGATGCTGCAGGAACTGCTGGACCACATGCAGACCACTGTGCAGGTAGGGCAGGAAGAAAACATAGCCGGGCGGGAACTGGAAGGATATGAGCTGGAGCCCCCGGCAGAGGAGGGGCAGGGCGAAGAGGAGCCGGAAGCAGAAAGCCCGGAGGCAGAAAGCCCGGAGGCAGAAAGCCCGGAAACAGAAAGCCTGGAGGCAGAGGGCGCGGAGGCGTCTCCTGCTCATAAGGTCTATCTGACCTTTGACGATGGGCCAAGCTCAAATACAGAAGAGATCCTGGACATCCTGGATCAGTATGGGGTGAAGGCAACCTTTTTCGTGGTGGGAAAGGAAGGAGACTGGGCGGAGGAAGCCCTGGCGGATATTGTAAGGCGGGGGCACAGCCTCGGTATGCATTCTTACACCCATAAGTACGCGGAAATTTACCAGTCGCTGGAGGATTTTGCCGAGGACTTTGTGAAGCTGAGGGAATACCTGGAGGATGTGACCGGAGTCACAAGCGGGATCTATCGGTTTCCCGGGGGCAGCTCTAATACCGTCAGCGATGTGGACATGCATGAGTTCGCGGCATATTTGGAAAGCTGGGATGTACGTTTCTTTGACTGGAACGTATCCTCCGGGGACGGGGGCAGGAAGCTCTTGACCGTGGATGAGCTGGTGGAAAATTCCCTGGAAGGGATCTCAAATCGAGAGACCTCGATCATCCTGCTGCACGATGCTGCGGGGAAAACGACTACGGTGGAGGCGCTGCCGGAGATAATCGAAAAGATCCAGGCGATGGAGGATACCGTGATCCTGCCTATTACGGAGGACACGGAACCGGTTCAGCATATACACATGGAAGGCTTTCTTCCCATGGAGGAAGATGAGGCCCTGGAAGACGGGATCTCTGATGAAGAAAACGGAAGCAGAATAGCGGAAGAATAGAATGGAGGGTGATTTATCATGGGTTTTTTTTCGGACTTGAGGGAGGATCTGTCGCAGGCCGTGAATGAACTGATGCCGGATGAGCAGTCCAGGGAAAAGCGGCAGCAAAAAGAAAGCCCGGTTCAGCCTGTAAATGAAAGCCCGGCGGCGCCGGAGCCGGATGCGGAGAAAGGAACCGATACGGAACGGAAATTGTCGCTGAATGAAATGCTTGAGAATCTCGACGATTTTCAGCTGCCGGAGATGGAGCCGGAGCAGCAGAAACCCGTGCAGGAAACGGTCGAGCCGGAGGATTCGGATATGGCGGCGCTGCTGGAGCAGATGATCGGTGAGATCCCGAACACGCCTATGGAAAGCGCTTCTGAATTTCCCATGGGGGAGGACATCCCCGTGGGGGATGGGGTCCCAATGGGAGGAGAAATTCCAATGGGAGCAGAAATTCCAATGGGAGAGGAAACTCCCATGGGAGGCGAAATTTCAATGGGAGAGGAAACTCCCATAGGAGAAGGAACATCTGCGGGATCAGATATTTCTGCGGAAGAGGATATCCCCACGGAAGAAGGATTCTCTATGGGATCCCTTATGGAGGCGAAGACCTTCATGGAGGAAGAAGCACCAATGGGAGCAGAAATTCCAATGGGAGCAGAAACATCTGTGGAAGAGGGAATTTCTATGGGAGAGGAAGCCTCTCTGGAAGAGAAAACTCCCGTGGAAGAAAGTTTCATGGAATTAGAAGCCCCCAATGAAGAGGGAACATCTATGGAATTAGAAGCTTCTCCGGAAGAGGCATCTATGGAGGGAGAGATTTCCATGGAAGGAGAAACTTCCATGAAAGGAGAAAGTTCCCTGGAAGAAGTTTCCATGGAAGGAGAGATTTCCATGGAAGAAGAAATTTCCATGGAAGGAGAAATTTCCATGGAAAAACAAATCCCCGAGGAAGAGGAAACGCCCATGGCGGAAGGAGCTTTCCGGGAAGAAGAAATACCTGTGGAAGAGGAGATCCCCACGGGGGAGGAAATTCTCGGGGAGGAGGCGGCCATGAGGCAGGAGGCATCTATGAAGGAAGAGAGTCTGGCGGAAGAGGGCCTGGCGGCGGAAAGCATGTCTGCGGAGGAATCTTTTGCGGACGGGGAGGCTTTCGGCCTGACGGAAGAGGCCGCGCCGGGCGCCGGAGAATATGGCGAGGAACAGCAAGAAGATCAGCAGGATCAGAATGAAGAGAGTAAAGGAGCAGAGAAGGACATGGAAATCAGCAACAGTGAAAGAATTGCAGTGGACGAGACATCTGTCATCACAGAAGGTATGATGGTCACAGGCGATATTTTCTCGGAGGGGTCCATCGACGTGGTCGGAACCGTGAACGGCAACATTGACGCCTATGGGAAATTAAATATCACCGGCCATATCAACGGCAATTCCAAAGCTTCGGAAATCTATGCGGAGAGCGCGAAGATCAACGGTGAGGTAATCAGCGAGGGCGCGGTGAAGATCGGCGCAAGTTCCGTGGTCATCGGCAATATTTCCGCAACCAGCGCCGCCATCGCGGGAGCTGTGAAGGGAGATATCGATGTGAGGGGCCCTGTGATCTTAGACGCTTCCGCCATCGTGATGGGAAATATCAAGTCGAAATCCGTACAGATCAACAACGGCGCTGTGATCGAGGGCATGTGCTCGCAGTGCTATGCGGATGTAAGCCCTACCGCTTTCTTCGACGACTATAAGCCGGAGCCCTCCCCCCGCAAAGGCAAGGCAAAATAAGTGGGATCAGGCCGTAGGCGCGGCAGAATGAGAGGAAACATGCAGAGAATATTATTGAAGCTCAGCGGCGAGGCCCTGGCGGGCGAGAAAAAGACAGGATTCGATGAAGAGACCGTGCGGAAGGTGGCGCTGCAGGTAAAGACGCTGACGGAGGACGGTTTTCAGATAGGGATCGTGATCGGCGGCGGAAACTTCTGGCGGGGGCGTACCAGCGAGAACATAGACCGCACCAAGGCGGATCAGATCGGGATGCTGGCCACGGTGATGAACTGTATTTACGTGTCGGAGATCTTTCGCTCTGTTGGGATGCGCACCGACATTATGACCCCGTTTGAGTGCGGTTCCTTTACGAAGCTCTTTTCCAAGGACCGGGCCAACAAGTATTTTGAGCAGGGGCGGGTAGTATTTTTTGCCGGAGGCACAGGCCATCCTTATTTTTCCACGGACACCGGCGTCGTGCTGCGGGCCGTGGAGGTGGAGGCGGACGTGATCCTGCTTGCCAAGTCCATCGACGGCGTTTATGACGACGATCCCAACAAGAATCCGGCGGCCAGGAAGTATGACCAGGTATCGATTGACGAGGTCATCGCGAAGAACCTGCAGGTGGTGGACATGACAGCTTCTATTCTGGCCAGGGACAATAAAATGCCCATGTGGGTGTTTGGGCTGAATGAGGAAAACAGCATAGTAAATACATTGAAGGGCCGGTTCAACGGCACCAAGGTCACGGTTTCGGCCGAATAAGCATAAGGGAGAGAGGGAAAGCCATATGGATGCAAGATTAGAGCAGTATGATGTCAGGATGAAAAAGGCATGGGAGTATCTGGAGGCGGATTACGCCGCCATCCGTGCCGGACGGGCAAATCCCCATGTGCTGGACAAGATCCGTGTGAATTATTACGGTACGCCTACTCCGATCCAGCAGGTGGGCAACATCACGGTTCCGGAGGCGCGTGTCATTCAGATCGCACCCTGGGAGAAATCCCTGATCAAGGAGATCGAAAAGGCGATCCAGGCTTCTGATGTCGGGATCAACCCTTCCAATGACGGCAGCGTGATCCGTCTCGTCTTTCCTGAACTCACGGAGGAGCGCAGGAAGGATCTGGTGAAGGACGTAAAGAAAAAGGCGGAGGAGGCCAAGGTGGCTGTCCGCAATATCCGGCGAGACGGCAACGACGCCCTCAAAAAGCTGGCGAAAGCGGAGACCTCCGAGGACGATGTCAAGCAGATGGAGGAGCAGCTGCAGAAACTTACCGATAAGTACATCAAGGAGATCGACGCCCTGATGGAGACCAAATCCAAGGAGATCATGACCGTCTGAGCGCGGACTGGAGGGATGGCCTTTCAGGAAGCTTTACCGGGGGAGTGGAGAGGTGTTCCGCTCCCCCGATGCGCTGAAAGGCCGGAAAGGGAACAGGCTATGAGCGAAGAACTGAAAATGCCGCGTCATGTGGCGATCATTCTGGACGGCAACGGCAGATGGGCCAAGGCCAGACATATGCCCCGAAACTATGGCCATGCCCAGGGAGCCAAGACAGTGGAGGTGATCTGTGAAGAGGCATATAAAATGGGGATCCAGTATCTGACGGTCTATGCCTTTTCCACGGAGAACTGGAACCGCCCTCAGGACGAGGTGGACGCCCTGATGAAGCTGCTGCGGGATTACATGAAGAACTGCCTGAAGACGGCGGAAAAGAACCGCATGTGTGTGCGCGTGATAGGGGATAAGACAAGGCTGGATGAGGATATCCGGGTCAGGATAGGGGAATTGGAGGAGGCCACGAAGAACAATGACGGCCTTCACTTCCAGATCGCCATCAACTACGGGGGAAGGGACGAGATCGTGAGAGCGGCGAGGAAGCTGGCGGAGCGGGCGGCGGCCGGTGAGCTGGGGCCGGAGGCGATAACGGAGGAGACCGTGGGCGGATTTCTGGATACCGCGGGGATCCCGGACCCGGACCTGCTGATCCGCACCTGTAATGAGCAGCGGATCTCCAATTTCCTTCTCTGGCAGCTGGCTTATACGGAATTTTACTTTACGCCGGTCCCATGGCCCGATTTCACCAGGGAAGAATTGGTAAAAGCTGTGGAGGCATA
Source organism: uncultured Acetatifactor sp. (assembly GCA_947588705.1). Lineage (GTDB taxonomy): Bacteria > Bacillota > Clostridia > Lachnospirales > Lachnospiraceae > Acetatifactor. The sequence continues at coordinate 49,814 of CANPYT010000006.1, forward strand.
TAATCAAAGAGACAGAAGGTACGGGGGATTAAAGGAGGAGTAGCGCTATGTTTTGGACCAGACTGGCCAGCGGTATCGTGCTGGTGATCGTTGCCCTGGGCGCTTTAAGTTTTGGCAATATTTTTCTGGCCCTGACCCTGTGGGCCCTTTCGCTTGTGGCGCTGCGGGAGCTGACAAAGGCGTTGAAGTGCGGAACTGACCCCAAAAGGCTGAACCTGCTGGAGATCCTGGGGATGGCGGGGGTTACGGCCTATTACCTTGCGCTGTTTTTCACGCGCAGCCATACGATCCTGATCTTATGCATCGTGGGAGTCTTTATGCTGGAAATGCTGGCCTATGTAGTGACTTTTCCAAAATTCCGGGCGGAACAGGTGACGGCGGTGGTATTCTCCTTCCTCTATGCGCCGGTCATGCTTTCCTTTATCTACCTGACGAGGGAGCAGGGGGCGGGGATCTACATAGTGTGGATGATCCTGATCAGCTCCTGGGGCTGATCAGGATCATCCACACTATGTAGATCCTGGGGCTGCGATACCTGCGCTTACGTGGTGGGAAAGCTGATCGGCAGAAAGAAGATCTTCCCGGTGCTCAGCCCCAAGAAATCCCTGGAGGGCTGTATCGGGGGGATCCTGGGCGCGGCTCTCCTGGGATGGCTCTACGGCCATTTCTATGTGGAGAACGCTTTTCCGGAAAAGAACGTGAGCCTGTTGATCGCGCTTATCTGCGGCGTGGGCGCCGTCATGAGCATGGTGGGGGACCTGGCGGCCTCCGCCATCAAACGGAACAGCGAGATCAAGGATTACGGCAGGCTGATCCCGGGGCACGGCGGGGTCATGGACCGCTTTGACAGCGTGATCGTCACGGCGCCGATGATCTACTTCCTGGCATTGTTGCTCCTGGCGGTGGAATAAGGAAACGGAAGAAAGCCCCGCCATGGGGCGGGGAGAGGAAAGGCCGCCGGGCGGGAGCGGAAGGAAGGGATGGGAACAGGATGGACAAATGCAGGAAAATCGCCATATTAGGCTCTACCGGTTCTATAGGGACGCAGACCCTGGATGTGGTGCGGGGCAACCCGGAGCTGAAGGTGGAGGCGCTGGCCGCCGGGACCAATGTGGAAAAGCTGGAGGCCCAGGTCAGGGAATTTCACCCGGCGGTGGCGGGCATGTGGTCGGAGAAGGCGGCGGCTGACCTTCGGGCGCGGCTCTCCGATCTGGACGTGAAAGTGGTAGCCGGCATGGAAGGGCTATTAGAGATCGCGGCTTTGCCACAAAGCCAGGTATTGGTCACAGCCATTGTGGGAATGCTTGGTATCAGGCCCACCATAGCGGCCATTGAGGCCGGCAAGGATATCGCCCTGGCCAACAAGGAGACGCTGGTCACGGCAGGGCATCTGATCATGCCCCTGGCGCGGAAGAAGGGCGTTTCCATCCTGCCTGTGGACAGTGAGCACAGCGCCATCTTTCAGGCTCTGAACGGCGAGCCGCGGGAGAGGGTGGAGAAGATCCTGCTGACCGCGTCGGGCGGCCCGTTCCGGGGGAAGACGCGGCGGCAGCTGTCGGAGGTGCAGGTGGAGGACGCGCTGAAGCACCCTAACTGGTCCATGGGCCGGAAGATCACGGTGGATTCCGCCACCTTAGTGAATAAGGGGCTGGAGGTCATGGAGGCCAGGTGGCTGTTCGGCGTGGGCCTGGATCAGATCCAGGTGATCGTGCATCCTCAGAGCATCATCCATTCCGCGGTACAGTTCGTGGACGGGGCGATAATAGCCCAGCTTGGGATGCCGGACATGAAGCTCCCGATCCAGTACGCGCTGTTCTATCCGGACCGGAGGCCCATGGCCGGAAAGCGGGTGGATTTCTTTGAATTGGGGCAGCTGACTTTTGAAAGGCCGGATCCGGACAACTTTCCGGGGCTCAGGCTGGCTTATGAGGCGGCGCGTCAGGGCGGCAGTATGCCGACGGTCTTTAACGCCGCCAACGAAAGGGCAGTGGCTTTGTTCCTTGACAGAAAGATCTCCTTCCTGCAGATATCGGAGTTGATCGGAGACGCCATGGAGCGGCATGCTGCGATACCTGAGCCGACTGTGGACCAGATCCTGGAGACGGAGGCGCAGACCTATGAGTATATCTCGGGAAGGATAGATCGCTGATGGTAACATTGATATGGTTTATTGTGATATTTGGCGTGGTCGTTATCGCCCATGAATTTGGCCATTTCCTTTTGGCTAAGGCAAACGGCATCCATGTAGTAGAATTTGCGGTGGGGATGGGGCCCAACCTTGTGTCGGTGAAAAAGGGAGACACCAAATACTCCCTGAAGCTGTTCCCCATCGGCGGCGCCTGCATGTTTGAGGGGGAAGACGGCCTGAACGAAAAGGAAGGGGAACCGGGGGAGGGGTCTTTCCTGAAAGCGCCGGTATGGGGAAGGATCTCCACCGTCGTCGCGGGCCCGTTCTTTAACTTTATCCTGGCGTTTGTCATCGCGTTCATCATGGTGAACATGTCCGACGTGATTGCCATTCGCGACCCGGTGGCATCCCAGGTGGTGGAGGGCGGCGGAGCCGAGGCGGCCGGCCTTCAGGACGGGGATGTGATCGTCTCCCTGAACGGGGAGAGGATACGGCTGTATCAGGAGATCTCCCTGTATATGCAGGCAACTTACCGGGGCGGCGCCCTGAAAGTGGTTTATGAGCGGAACGGCCAGAGATACACCACCACGCTGACGCCCCAGTATGACCAGGCTTCGGGGATCTATATGCTGGGGGTGGCGAACGCTGACTTTGTGGAGCCGAAGGGTATGGAAGTTTTCCGCTATGCCTGGTATGAGATGCGTTATTCCGTAAAGGCTACCTACAAAAGCCTTGGGATGCTGCTCCGGGGCCGTGTGGGCCGGGAGGATGTGGCAGGGCCTGTGGGGATCGCCGTGAACGTTGTCGGCAAGACGTATGAGACCGCCAAGGATTACGGCTGGCAGAGCGTGGTCTTAAGTATGCTGAACATTACGTTGATGCTCTCGGTAAACCTGGGAATCCTGAACCTGCTCCCCGTGCCGGCGCTGGACGGCGGGAGGCTGGTGTTCCTGCTGGTGGAGGTGATACGGGGCAAGCCGGTTCCGCCGGAAAAGGAGGGGCTTGTCCACTTTGTAGGTTTTCTGTTCTTTATGGTATTGATGGTGGTGGTTTTCTTTAACGATCTGGCAAATATCTTTTTTCACTGAGGTATCTTATTTCAGGATTTCAGGTTTTCTTCGCCCTTTCAGCTTTTTAAGCGTCCTGTCCGGGAAATTTTCCCGGAGGGAACGCTTAAGGCATCAAAAACAAATCCAAAAAGAAATCCAAAGTAAATCAAAAGTGAACCAAAAAGCAAATCAAAAGAAATCCGAAATAAATCAAAAAGTGAATTAAAAAAGCAAATCAAAAAAGTAAATCAAAAGAAATCCAAAATAAATCCAAAATAAATCCAAAACCAAATCAAACAATCCAAAATAAATCAAAAACAATCAGAGTAGATAACGGAAACAGGAGGATATTTTGCCTATGGTCCATCAGACGGCGGCGTACTGGCAGCGCACCCAAAATCACAGCGCCTTGCTTCTCCAGCAATACAGGTCCGGTTCCTGCCCGGTCTCTTTGATCGCGGTCTGTTCCGGCGGCAGCGAGGCTCAGGGCAGGGCCGGAGCTTATATTACGGAACAGATGCTGCAGTGGTTTCGGGGCCTGCCCTTTCAAAAGTTGGCGCGAAGCCCGGAAAAACAGGTATCCGCGCTGAAAGGGGAGCTGGCGGGGTTTATGGCCCGGCGGAACCGGGAGCTGGTATCCTGCGGGCTCCTGGAGCCGGGAGAACCCCTTCCTCTCTCCGGCATGATGTGTGTGGAGGAAAGTTTCCTGATCTTTCGGCAGGGAAGACAGGAGATCTATCTGCTGAACAAAGCGTTTGGCCGCGGCAGTGTGCAGGAACTGGGGAGGGAGCTTGGCCCGGCGGGAGAAGCGAAGGCGCTGGCGCTGGAACAGGGAGTCCTGCAAAAGGATGTAGGGCTTTTGTTCGCCACCACGGCCTTTGCCCGGGTGCAGCGGGGAGAAGACCTGAGAGAATGCCTTTATGTGGAGGAACTGGGGACGGAGGAGCAGCTTGACAGGAGACTGCGCGAGCTTGGGGAAAGAGGCGAGGCCCTGGGCGGACGGGACATGGGGGCGGTGCTCTTTCTGGCAAGGCCGTAAGCAGAACCGGGAGATAAAAAGCAGAGCCGAAAAACAAAAAGCAGGACCAAGACACGGATGGGAGGGATCAGGATGGAACAGGCCGCCGCAGATGAGGACAGGAGAGGGCGGAATCAGACAGAAAAGAGACTGACGGACAAGGCGGAAGGCCGGGCGGAGGCCGCGGCCCTGCGGGAACAGGGATGGGATGTGGTGCGCCTGCTGGGGCAGGGGGCGTTCTCCCGGGTGTTTCTGGTAAAGGGCGGCGCGGCGGGGGAGCTTTTGGCCTGCAAGGTATCGCGGCGGCGGGAATTGCTCTGCCGGGAGGGGAGGCTTTTGGAAAAGACTTCCCATCCCCTGTTTCCGGCCTTCGGGAACCTGTGGGAGAGGGGAGACAGAGCCTTTCTCCTTATGGAGTATGTCCCGGGGGAATGCCTGGAGGCGCACCTGAGGCGGCGCGGCAGATTTTCCGAGGCACAGGCCGCGAGGGTAGGGATGGAGCTTGCGGAAGGGCTGCGCTTTTTGCATCAGATGCCGGAACCCGTCCTGTTTCGGGATGTGAAACCGGCCAATATCATGATACGCCAGGACGGGAGGGCGAAGCTACTGGATATGGGCTGCGCGTGGGAGCCGGGGCGTCCGGCGGACGCTGTGGCCGGAACGCCGGGCTATGGGGCGCCGGAGCAGTTCATATCCGGCGCCGTTTTGTCCTGCGCCTGCGATGTGTACGGATTAGGGCGCGTCCTGGAGGCCATGGCCGGAAAAGGATGCGGGGGAGGGCTTGGCAGGTTGATAGCTTCCTGCACGGCGCCGGATCCGGGAAGGCGGCCGCCCGACATGCAGGGGGTCATGGCAGCCCTGGCGCCGCTGTGCCGGAAGGGCAAAAAGGGAGAAGGCGTTTCGGGGAAAGGGGGATCCCGGGGAGACTCTGCGGTCTGCCTGAAAAATATTTGGGAGAGCAGGTATAAAAATACTTGAGTTTTGCCTTTCAATTCAGTATACTGGGATCAGAACAAATTTGTGCGCGAGCACACCAGACGAAAGGAGATTTGGCTATGCGTTTTTTTATTGACACCGCAAAGGTAGAAGACATCAGGAAGGCTAACGATATGGGAGTGATCTGTGGCGTTACCACCAACCCTTCCCTGATCGCAAAAGAGGGAAGAGTATTTGAAGAGGTGATCGCGGAGATCGCGTCCATTGTTGACGGCCCTATCAGCGGTGAGGTGAAGGCAACTACAGTTGACGCGGAGGGCATGATCAAAGAGGGCAGGGAGATCGCAAAGATCCATCCCAATATGGTCGTAAAGATCCCTATGACCGTGGAGGGCCTGAAGGCATGCAAAGTTCTCTCCGCAGAGGGCATAAAGACCAACGTGACCCTGATCTTCAGCGCAAACCAGGCGCTGCTGGCAGCGAGGGCAGGGGCTACATACGTGTCTCCTTTCCTGGGGCGTCTCGACGACATCAGCCAGAGAGGCGTAGACCTGATCAGAGAGATCTCCGATATTTTTGCAGTGACCGATATCGACACCCAGATCATCGCCGCAAGCGTCCGCAATCCCATCCATGTGACGGACTGCGCCCTGGCGGGAGCTGATATAGCCACCGTTCCCTACGCCGTTATAGAGCAGATGGTAAAGCATCCTCTGACCGACGCGGGCATTGCAAAGTTCCAGGCCGATTACAGGGCAGTGTTTGGCGATTAAAACGGATACAGCGACCCTGCGGGAAGAAAAAGAGGGCCAGGCATATTGCCTGGCCCTCCCTTTTTTTCGATCCGTCATGTCAGCTCGGGGAGCCTTACTTCATCTGCTCTTCCTGCTTCTTGATCATACGCCGAACCATCTCGCCGCCGATGGAACCTGCCTCACGGGAAGTGAGGTCGCCGTTGTATCCCTCTTTCAGGTTTACACCCAGCTCGGATGCCACCTCGGTCTTGAAACGATCCATAGCTGCCTTTGCTTCAGGCACTTCTACTTTATTGCTTCTGTTACCGGACATTATTTTCACCTCCAATACTTTTTTATTTTCTCTATCTTCAAGATAAGTGCCGCCGCACTTATCCTGAAGTCCTCAGTTTAAGCGCCTGCTGCGACTTATCTTGGTTTTATTATGGCCCTGGGAAAAGAAAATATGTTGGAAACTTTTGGCGCAAAAAAGTAGCCGTATATTCTGATTTATGATAGAATCTTTATGACAAAAATCTTTGGACCGGCTTGAAAAGGTTTCGGGAAAATATCAGCGAAACGGGAGGTGTCAGGATGCTTTACCATGTGGGGAACATGCTTTTTAAACTGCGGGAAAAGATGGGGGTGTCCCAGGAATGGCTTGGAAGGGGCCTGACGGACAAGGCGGAGCTGTCGCGCCTGGAAAACGGCGGGAAAGAGGCGGACCGCTTTCTGATAGCGGCTTTATTCCAAAGGCTTGGGAAATCCGCCGACAAATTTGAAATGGCCGTGTCAGGGGAGGAATACCGTCTGCTCCTGCTGCACAGCCTGGTACTGGAGAAGCTGACGGAAAAGGATTATGCCATGGCGGCCTTATTTCTGGAAGAATACCAGGCCCAGCCGGATAGCGGGAAGCCCCTGCACAGGCAGTTTGTGCTGGAGCAGAAAGCGCTTTTGGATTACTGCGTAGGGGGAGACGCGGAGCTCTGCCGCCAGGGCCTGGTCCAAGCGCTGGAAGTCACTTTCCCGGAATGGAGAGAGGAAGGGTGGAGAGGGTACAGCCTGTGCACACAGGAGGTTCAGATCCTGCTCCTGTTATTATGGGTGACGGCGGAGGCAGGGGAGGGAAAGCCTGTCCGGAGGAGGCTGGAGGAACTCCTGTCCTACCTGTCCGAGAAATATACGGACCAGGAAGCGCTTGCGGAGGTCTATCCCCAGTGCGCGTGGCTCTTGGCCAGGGAATGCCTCCGGGGAGCGGATTACGGGCAGGCGCAGGATGCCTGCAGCCGGGGATTAAAGTGCCTTGCGGCGAGCGGAACGAGTACCCTGCTCGACCGGCTGTCGGAAATCCAGAAAACCTGCTTGGAGAAACTGGGACAGGACGAAAAGATACCCCAGGCGGAACAGGTACGCCAGGCAGCCCTGTTTCTTTATGAGATAACGGGAAGTGACGTGCCGGACGACATGACAAATTTGCTGGCTGCCGGCTGCAGGAACGAATTATTGATCGACAGGGAGCTCTTGAAAGATTTAAGGCTGTCCCAGGGCATGTCTCAGCAGGAACTCAGCGACGGCATATGCAGCTGGGAGACATTGTCCAGGATCGAAAGCGGCAGGCGGAAGCCTAACCGGAAAAATCTCTATAAAATGTACGAAAGGCTGAGCCTGAGCCGGGAAAACTATTATAGTTATGTCCTGGCAGACGATTATGAGGTATATGAAAAGGCGTACCTTAATTTTGACAAGAATAAAAGCGTGGAGGAGAGAGAAGCCATTCTGAAAGACCTTGAAAAGAGTCTGGACGTCACGGTACCGATAAATAAGCAGTTCTTAGAAGGGAACAGGCTGCTGTTAGCCATCCGGAAAAAAGAGATAGAGGAAGATCTGGCGATTGAGAAATTAAGTGAAGTCCTGCGGTACACCATGAAGGACTATGACGGAACAGTGTACAGGGCTCCTTTTCGGGAGGAGTGTGTCCTCCTGAACCGGATCGCGCTGTGTTTAAAGCATTCCGGCCGGGTGGAGGAGGCAATTCAGATCTGGAAACAGATATTGGATAAGTATAATGAAAGCGCGGTGGCAGACCAGGACCATTTTACAAACAGGGTGTTGATCGGCATTAATTACACTGGCGCCCTGGAGGTGTGCGGTTTTCTGGAAGAAGCGGAAAAACAGGCGCTCTCCGGTATCCGGCTGTCCCTTAGAGGGCAGAAAGGGGATGTGGCAGGGAGCATACTGGCGAACCTGTCCTGTGTCTATGAAAAAAGCCAGATGCCGGGGGCGGAGGAGCTATGTCAGAAAAGCTTTTGGTACAGCTATGTACTGCTGCGCTTTTACGGCCAGGAAAAAGATGCCCGGCTCGTGAAAAATTATTATGATAAGAAATTTGGCGATCCGCTTATATAATCAAAACTCGATGGAGTCGTCCTCTACCACATCGCAAGTTGTTAATGTATTTTCCAAAGGTGCTTTTTGAGAGGACATGCCTGTCCAAGGTGATAGCATTATCTACATATTGAGAGAAATCCCTGTAGATCAAAACGCTATCCGCTCATTATACAGTGTGCAGGGATTTATGTACATGACGTTTTTTGAAACTTTTTTCTAAAAAATGTTTCAAAAAACGTCATGTACAAACGCAATAAACTGTTGTAAGATATAAAAGTCGCAGAAAACGGGATGGAATTAAAAACAAGCTGAATCATGCCTCACAGCTTGATTTGGCTAGAAGGAGAAACGTGATATGAAAAAAAAGAAATCTCCCGGCGTATGGCTGGGGATCAGGAGAGTGTTCCGACTCTCGCCGGGGCTGGCAGCGGCATTTTGCTGTATCAAGGTGCTTTACGGTATCCTGCCGGCGGTTTATGTGGTGCTGTACGGCAAGTTTATCGACGATATCCTGGCCTTTTACGGAGGCGGGATAGCCATGAGCCAGGTGGCGTACAGCGCGGTCCCGCTGTTCCTGGTGATGCTGTTCCAGTATGCCGGAAACAGTCTCGACGGCTATATCCAGCTGAAATGCAATCTTCAGGTGTCACAGAAGGAAGCGACGGCGTTCATGGATAAGTGCGTGAAGATTCCTTATGGCCTGACGGAGGACAGCGGATTTCGGGATCTGATGTACAGCGTATCCCAGGGGAAGAATCAGTATGTTTTTGGCAGCCTGGTCTATATGGCCGGCTTTTTGGAGCTTATGCTGAACATGCTGGGCATCCTGCTCGTGATCTTCCGGTATTCCTGGCAAAGTGCGCTGGTGGTGCTGGTCTGCTTTATCCCGATCATGCTGGTGTCCTCCCGCGGAGGGAAAGAGGATTACGAGGCTTTTGAGCGGTATCAGGCGGCGGAGCGGCGCCTTAACAGTTATGAGGAGGCGCTGACCTCGCAGCAGTACGCGGATGACAGGATGGTTTTTCGCTATACGAAATTTTTCGTGGAAAAATGGAAGAAGAAATTTGACGAGGCCACCGATATTTTCCTGGGGGCCAGGCGCAAAAGCTTTACTTCCGTAAAGATCACCAGCGTACTGATCGAGGTGATCCTGCTGTTTGTGGCGGGCGTTTTGATCTATATCACGCTTCACGGACGTATGACGATGGGCGTGTGTACCATGCTGATCACACAGCTTTTGTCTATGGCCAACCGTCTGACCTGGAATCTGTATATGTATCTCCATGAGCTGTTTTCCTGCCGCAGTTATATGGCTTCCTATGCCAAGTTTTACGCAGCCCCGGAGATGCCCGCGAAGGAAAAGTCCGTGGACAGGGTGGAAACCATAGAGTTTAGGAACGTCAGCTTCCGCTATGGGGAGGATCTGCCGTATGTGCTGAAAGATCTTTCCTTCCGGCTGGATGCGGATAAGTCCTATTCGCTGGTGGGAGAAAACGGCGCGGGAAAGACAACGGTCATGAAGCTGCTCTCGGGCATGTACGATTCCTACGAGGGGAGCATAAAGATCAACGGCACGGAGCTGCGGGAACTGTCAAACCTGAACCAGGTGTTCTCCGTTATGTTCCAGGATTACGCGCGTTATGAGCTGAGCCTGCGCGACAATCTGTTTTTGGGGAGCCCGTCGGACGACGGCAGGGCGAAGGAGCTGATGGAGACGCTGAAGCTGGATCTGTCGCAGCAGCTGGGCCAGGAGGGCCTGGACGCCCAGGTGGGCCGGCTGGCAGGCGAAAACCGGGATTTTTCGGGAGGGCAGTGGCAGCGTATCGCCATGGCACGGGCTCTGGTGCATCCGGGCAGCTTTTTCCTGCTGGATGAGCCGACTGCGGCGCTGGACCCTTCCGCGGAGAGCGCGATCTACCGGGATTTCCAGAAGCTGCTCGAGGGAAGGCCGGCTCTTTTGATCACCCACAGGCTGGGGGCGGCCAGGCTTTCGGATGAGATCCTGGTATTGCAGGAAGGCAGCCTGCGGGAGCGGGGAACCCATGAGGAACTTTTGGAACAGGGCGGCATCTATGCCCAGATGTTTGAAGGGCAGAAAGGATGGTACGAGGATTGAAAGGGAAATTTCGATATATTTGGGAAGAAATGGGCCGGATGCTGCGGGTCTCAAAGGGATGTGCGGCAGCGGTGATCGCAGTACATATCGTGTCGGCCCTGGCCGGGCTGGGTTATACGGTGGCCCTGAACCGACTTTTTGAGGCGATCTTAGGCGGGAGCTGGGGCAGCGGTGTCCTGGCGGCGTTTTTTGGCCTGTGCGCCATGCTGCTCACCCGGGATATTTTAAACGGTGTCAGCAATTACATGACTTCCTGGCAGGAGATGAAGGTACAGAAGGGCTATATGGTCTCCTTTTTTGAGAAAGTGGACGGACTGGGGGCGGAGCGCCTGCAGGATCCGAAGGTCCTGGACATGGTGAACAGCGCCAGGAACGGCAGGGAAGCCAGCGCGGAATTTCTGATCCATGCGGAACTGACGGCAGGGTATTATTTTCTGTATTTTGTGTTCCTGATGGTCTATCTGTACAGGATGCACTGGCTTTTGGCGGTGGTGATCCTGGCGGCTTATATTCCTTCCGTGTTTACTTATCGGCAGAAGCATAAGGTCAGTATCCAGACGGACGAAGAGGCGGCCCGTTACAGGAGGACGCGGGAGGCATGTTTTGACTATGTGACGGATCCGAAATTTTTTAAGGAGAGCCGTTTCTGGGGTGCGGAGAAAATGCTGCAGGGCAGGTACCAGGAGGCGGGAGACCGGTTCCGGAGCTGTTATCTGCGCAGCTTCCGGCGTCAGAATCTTCGTGATCTGGTGTGCAGCCTGTTTTACGTCGTGGGATTCGGCGTTGTGCTGGCCGCCCTGTGCTATCTGGTGCGTATCCAGGCGGTATCCGGCGCGGAGGTGGCTACCGTGCTGACCGTTGTGCTGGCGATATACAGCGAGATGGATGAGCTGATGAACTTCCATATAGCGGGCATGGCTGAGAATCTGAGCGGCCTCTATTACATGAACAAACTGCGGGAGACAGGGAGCGAAGACGGGGAGGAGACCCTGGATGGAAAAGGATACCAGGTGGAGCTGAGAGGGGTCAGCTTTTCCTATCCTGACGCGGAACAGCCGGCCCTGCAGGGGATCGACCTGAATATCCGCAACGGAGAGCTGATCGCCATAGTAGGGGAGAACGGTTCCGGCAAGACGACGCTGTCTAAGCTTTTGTGCGGCCTGTACAGGCCCTCCGAAGGAACTATGGCCATCAACGGCAGGAACAGGATGCGTCTGAAGAGAGACACGGTACTAAAGCGGGTATCGGCGGTGTTCCAGAATGTGAACCGTTATCCGCTGACGATCCGGGAGAATCTATGCCTGGCCGACGGGTCGATGGAGGAAGCGGATATGAAGCGGCTGGCGGATTTCGCGGATATTTCGGGAAAGGCGGCGCAGGAGGAACAGGGGTATGACACGCTGCTTTCCAGGGAGTTTGGGGGAGTGGACTGGTCCGGCGGCCTGTGGCAGCGGCTTGCTATCGCGCGGGCGGCGGGAAAGAAATGTGATTTCTTTGTCTTTGACGAGCCTACGGCGGCCATCGACCCGCTGGAAGAGCTGGATATCATGAAGCGCATGGCGCAGTTTGCCGAGGGGAAGAGCGCCGTGCTGGTGACCCACAGGATCGGGGCCGCCCGGCTGGCTGACCGGATCCTGGTCATGGCCGGCGGCAGGATCTGCGAGACGGGCACCCATGAGGAGCTTCTGGCCCTCGGCGGCGAATATGCCCGGATGTACCAGGAGCAGAAACAGTGGTATGAATGAAAAAGTGTTTGTCATTTTGGGTTTCCTGTGGTATAATCTTTAAATGACTGTGGCTTTGTTCTGTCTTCGCAGCGGGACAGATGAGATAGATGGTGCACAGACGATTGAAGGAGGAAACGTGGAATGAGTTTACAAGTGGAAAAATCAGAGCACAACATGGCGAAACTGACCATTGAGGTGCCCGCTGAAGAGCTGGAGAAAGCCATCGAAGGAGCATATCAGAAGAGCAGAAACAAGATCAGCATCCCCGGCTTTCGCAAAGGCAAGGCGCCCCGGAAGCTGATCGAGCAAATGTACGGCAAGGATATTTTTTATGAGGATGCCGCCAACGCGCTGATCCCTGAAGTATACGACAGGGAAGTGGAAGAATGCACGGAAAAGATTGTCTCTTCGCCCAAGTTTGACGTGGTCCAGATGGAGGCCGGAAAACCCTTTATCTTTACCGCCGAGGTGGCGCTGAAGCCTTCGGTGACCCTTGGAAAGTATAAGGGCGTGAAGGTGGAGAAGCCGGATACGGAAGTGACGGAGGAGGAAGTGACCGCCGAGATCGACGGGGAGAGGGAGAAGAATGCCCGCATCCTGGACGTAACGGACAGGACAGTGAAGGAAGGGGATATTGCGACCATCGATTTTGAGGGATTCGTGGACGGAACCGCGTTCGAGGGCGGAAAGGGTACGGATTATCCTCTGACCATCGGCTCCCATGCGTTTATCCCGGGCTTTGAGGAGGCCCTGGTAGGCGCGGAGATCGGCAGGGAGATCGACGTGGATGTGACATTCCCCGAGAATTATCAGGCGGCGGATCTGGCCGGGAAGGCTGCCGTGTTCAAGTGCACTGTGAAGAAACTCCAGGAAAGGCTGCTGCCGGAGCTGGACGAGGATTTTGTGGGCGAGGTCTCCGACGAGAGCGACACGGTGGAGGAGTACCGGGAGGAGATCCGGAAGAAGGTTTCCGAGAGAAAGGCTTCTATCGCCAGGGAACGGAAGGAGGAGGAAGCCATCGACGCGGTGGTCGCGGAAGCGGAGATGGACATCCCCGACGCCATGGTGGAGACGCAGCAGAGGCAGATGCTGCAGGAGTATAGCCAGAGGCTTCAGTCACAGGGCATTTCCATTCAACAGTACATGCAGTTTACCGGCGAGACGGCCCAGAGCCTTATGGAGCAGCTGAAGCCCCAGGCGACGAAGCGGATCCAGTCGAGGCTTGTGCTTGAGGCGGTAGCGGCGGCTGAGAACCTGACGGCTTCCAAGGAAGAGTATGAAGAAGAGATCAAGGCCATGGGGGAAGTTTACCAGATGGAGCCCGACCAGGTCAAAGTGATCTTAGGGGAAAAGGGCGTCGAGCAGGTGATGGAGGATCTTGCCGTGAGAAAAGCGGCGGATTTCATCGTGGACAATGCAAAAGAGGGCAAGCCCGCGGCGAAGAAGAGCGCAAAAAAGGCAAAAGAAGCAAAAGAGGCCGACAATGTCGACAATGCCGGGGATACGGCAGAAAACGCGGAAGAGTGATCTTTGCTTTTTCAGGAGAAAACTCCGGGAAGGGAACGGACGCGGCTGTGCCATGTGGGGCGCAGCCGCTGTATTATCCTGGGACAAATCTGACTTCTATTAATTTTTTCTTAAATCCAGCGTTTCGCATTGAAAATTCAAGGAAACTGGGATATGATGTGTAATGAGATTTTATTGTCTGGAAAAAACAGGAAACGGAGGGATTTCAGATGAGTTTGGTGCCTTATGTCATTGAACAGACCAGCAAGGGAGAAAGGTCCTATGATATATACTCCCGCCTTTTAAAGGATAGAATCATATTTTTGGGAGAAGAGGTGAATGATACTTCTGCCAGTATCGTGGTGGCGCAGCTGTTGTTCCTGGAGGCGGAAGACCCTGAGAAGGATATCCATCTTTATATCAACAGCCCGGGAGGCGTTATCACGGCGGGCATGGCGATCTATGACACCATGAATTATATCAAGTGCGACGTGTCCACGGTGTGTATCGGCATGGCGGCCAGCATGGGTGCTTTTCTGCTTGCGGGCGGCGCAAAGGGAAAGCGTTTCGCCCTGCCAAACGCGGAGATCATGATCCATCAGCCTTCCGGCGGGGCGAAGGGCCAGGCCACGGAGATCGAGATCACCGCTCGGCAGATCCTGAAGACAAGAGAAAAGCTGAACCATATGCTGGCGGAGCATACGGGCAAGGATTATGAGACGATCTGCGCCGACACGGAGCGGGATAACTGGATGAGCGCCCAGGAGGCGCTGGATTACGGTCTGATCGATATGGTGATCACATCCCATGACGCTGTAAAATAATACGATTTAGGCAACCGAGGGAACGCTTTTTTGAGCGAAGGAAGCCGCGGAGCGACGAAAAGCGCGTAAGCGGGGCTTTGCGAATGGCGCGGGCTGAACAGTTGCCAATTTAAACTTAGCGGACAGGAGTAAAAGAATAGAATGGCAGGAAAAATGACAGGAAGCGATATCCGGTGCTCTTTTTGCAATAAGACCCAGAACCAGGTGCGCAAGCTGATTGCGGGGCCTGCGGGGGTCTATATTTGCGACGACTGCATCGATATCTGCGCGGATATTTTGGAGGAGGAACTGGAGGACGAGGAGAGGGGCGATTCCGTTCATCCCGATATCCATCTCCTGAAGCCGATCCAGATAAAAAAATTTCTGGATGATTATGTGGTGGGGCAGGACGAGGCCAAGAAGGTCCTGGCCGTGGCCGTGTACAATCACTATAAGAGAGTGACGGCGCCCAAGACCCTGGACGATGTGGAGCTCCAGAAGAGCAACATCATCATGGTGGGGCCCACGGGTTCCGGCAAAACCTATCTGGCACAGACGCTGGCAAAGATCATCAACGTGCCCTTTGCCATCGCGGACGCCACTACGCTGACGGAGGCCGGCTATGTAGGCGAGGATGTGGAGAACATCCTGCTGAAGCTGATCCAGGCGGCGGATTATGACGTGGAGCGGGCTCAGTATGGCATTATCTATATCGATGAGATCGACAAGATCACGAAAAAGGGCGAGAACGTCTCCATTACCCGGGATGTGTCCGGGGAGGGCGTCCAGCAGGCGCTTTTAAAGATCGTGGAGGGCACTGTCGCCAGTGTGCCGCCCCAGGGAGGACGCAAGCACCCTCACCAGGAGCTGATCACCATCGACACCTCCAACATCCTCTTTATCTGCGGCGGGGCGTTCGACGGACTGGATAAGATCGTGGAGGCCAGGCTGGACCGGAAGGCTATCGGCTTCAACACCGAGGTGACGCAGAAGAGCACGAAGGAGCTCAGCGACCTGCTGCAGGAAGTGACGCCACAGGATCTGGTGAAATTCGGGCTGATCCCCGAGTTTGTGGGCCGTGTGCCTATCTGTGTATCTCTGCGGGGTCTGGATAAGGAAGCCCTGGTGCGGATCCTGACAGAGCCCAAGAACGCGCTGATCAAGCAGTATCAGAAGCTGTTTCATATGGATGATGTGGAGCTTACGTTTGAGGATGACGCTGTCCTGGCTATTGCCGAGAAGGCGTTTGAGCGCAAGACAGGGGCCAGAGGGCTTCGCTCTATCATGGAAAGCGTTATGATGGACACCATGTATCAGATCCCCTCGGACGATTCCATACAGGCATGTGTCATTACCAGGGAAGCGGTGGATGGGGAGAGCCAGCCCCTGACGATCCATCAGGATGGCGTGAGGACCCCGCTTATCCCGGCTATGTAGAAGACAGGAGACAGGAGGGCACAGGATGGACTTACGCCTGTGCGGGGAGATGACGCCGTCCGTGTGACGGCGTTGTCTTTTCAGGAGAAACCCGGGCCCGGAGGAAAGCGGGCGGAGGAGAAGGATGATCATTAAGAATGTCAGCCTGGAGACGGTCTGCGGCATCACCAGTAAGCTGCCGCAGAATACCTGTCCGGAAGTGGCGTTTGCGGGCAAGAGTAATGTGGGGAAATCTTCGCTGATCAATGCGCTGATGAAGCGCAAGTCTCTGGCCAGGACCAGCGCCCAGCCGGGAAAGACGCAGACCATCAACTATTATAACATAAACGGCGCCATTTATTTTGTGGACCTTCCGGGCTACGGATATGCGAAGACAAGCGAGAGCAACCGTGAACAGTGGGGGAAGATGGTAGAGAAATATCTGCACAGTTCGAAACAGCTGCGGCAGGTGTTCCTGCTGGTGGACATCCGCCATGCGCCCACGGAGAACGACAGGATCATGTACCGGTGGATCTGCGGCAGCGGATACAGCCCGGTGGTTATTGCGACAAAGCTGGATAAGATCAAACGGAGCCAGGTCCAGAAACAGGTAGAGCTGATCCGCGGGGGGCTGCAGGCGGCCCGGGATACGGTGATCCTGCCTTTTTCGGCGGAGACGAAACAGGGAAGGGATGAGATCTACGAGATCCTGGACCGGATCCTGGAGGAGCCGCAGGCGGCAGAATGAGAGGAAGTATGAAAAAGTACAGTAAAGCCCTGGTCAATATAGCCATCGCACTTGTGATCCTGCTTGGCATCGTTTTCCTGCTGCCGAGGGCGCTCATGTTTTTCCTGCCCTTTGTGGTGGGCTGGGTCATCTCCCTGATAGCGGCGCCTCTTGTGCGCTTCTTTGAGGAAAAGATCCGGCTGAAGAGAAAGATCGGGAGCGCGTTCGTGATCGTGGCGGTGATCGCGCTGGTAGTGCTCCTGCTGTATTTTGTGATCTCCTGGCTGGCGGAGCAGGTGGTCGGCCTCCTGGCCGCGCTGCCGGATATGTGGGACAGCATGGAGGCGGATCTGGAAAATATGGGGAAAAGCCTGAACTCCATACTGGCGCGGATCCCCGGGAACAACCAGCGGAAGATCGACGATGTGACGAGCCCCATCGGGGACTATATCGGAGACTTTTTTGAGCGGATCGGAACGCCCGCCATCGAGACGGCCGGAAGCCTGGCTATGCAGCTGCCGTCTATCTTTATCGGTGTGATCATGGCTCTTTTGTCCGCTTACTTTTTCGTGGCGGAGCACCAGCAGATCAGCGAATGGCTGCGGAAGCATATGCCCGCCACTATACAGCTGTATTTCGGCATGGTGAGGCGCAGCCTGACAAAGTCGGTGGGCGGCTACCTGAAGGCGCAGCTGAAGATCGAGGTCTGGATGTATGTGCTGCTGGCGGTGGGCCTGGGCATACTGCGGGTAAATTATTACGCCCTGATCGCGCTGGGGATCGCTATCCTGGATTTCATCCCCCTGCTGGGGACCGGCACCGTGCTGATCCCCTGGGCGGTGATCAAGATCTTTGCGGCGGATTACAAGGTGGCGGTGGGCCTGCTGATCATATGGGGCGTCGGGCAGCTTGCCCGCCAGCTGATCCAGCCGAAGATCGTGGGGGATTCCATCGGCGTTCCGCCCCTGCCGACCCTGATCCTTCTGTATGTGGGGTATCAGCTCGGCGGTGTGACCGGAATGATCATTTCGGTGCCGGTAGGGCTCCTGGCTTATTCCATGTACCAGGAAGGGGTCTTTGAAAGCCTGCAGAACAGCTTCCTGATCCTGATCGCCGGAGTCAACCGCTTCCGCCGTCTCGGCAGAGAGGACATGTATGAGGTGGAAGAGATGAACATACGCAACAGGGATACCTTTCAGGTGGTGGAGGAGCAGCGTAAGAGAGAGGCGGAGATGAAGATGACGGAAAAGCTTCGCCGGAAGGAAGGGAAAAAGGGCCGGAATAAGGCCGGGGAAAAGTGAGACGGACCTGTGGGACAGCGGTCCGGCAAAGGCGGAGGGCACGGGAACAGCGCCCTCTTCTTTTTTTGGGAAAAAATGCAAAACGGGGCGCTAATGTATGCAACTTTGATACAAAGGTATTTTAGAATGATTTCAGTAAAACGGCAGGCATGGGGATAGGATATACGGAAAAGGTGTCCGGGAAACGCCGCGCGGAAGGATCTGCCGGTTTGTTTCTTGGATCGACGGAGGAAACGATGGAAAAAAGGGTTTTGGTGTTCAACAATAAGACGGGGATCGCCCAGAAGATGGAGCCGCTGTTTGCAGGGGAAAAATTGGCCACAATGGTGGTGGCGGACGCGGAGCAGCTGCGGCGGGTGCTGGAGGAAGAGACATTCCACCTGATGCTGGTGGACGTGGAGCTGAACGACAAGGGATGGGATAAAGGGATCGAACGGATCGCTGACTTGAGGAAGCGGAGCAGCGTACCGCTGATCGTGGTTTCCGCCCAGTCGGCGGAGACGGCGAAGATCATGGCTTTAGAGGCGGGAGCGGACGATTATGTGACGGCGGACTGTAATCCGCTGGAGCTGCTGGCCAGAGTGAAGTCTCAGCTGCGGCGGTACACCCAGCTGGCCAACATGCAGTCGAATATCGACCGCATATACCGTGTGGACGAGCTTGTGATAGACGATGTCCGCAGGACGGTGACGGTGGAGGGGCGCGGCGTCCGGCTGACGCCCATCGAGTACAAGATCCTCCGCCTCCTGGTACAGCAGAGGGGCAAGGTGCTCTCCAACAGCCAGATCTATGAGAGCATCTGGAACATGCAGGCCATCGGCGCGGACAACACGATTGCGGTACACATCCGGCATATCCGGGAAAAGATCGAGGCAAATCCCCGGGAACCCCGGTATCTGAAGGCAGTGTGGGGGAACGGGTATAAGGTGGGATAGAGATCCCGCCGGAAAGGCTGGAAAACGGATATGACTGAGACGATATGTCAAGATGGGGCCGCGCTGCGGGGCAGGCAGGGCGGGATCAGCGGGAGCACGGTAAAGCTGGTGGGGATCATCACGATGTTCCTGGACCATTTCGCGGGGACGCTGCTGGCCCGGATCCTGATCTCAGGGGGCTGGACGGATGAACTGTACTGGATTTATTTTATCTTGCGGATGGTGGGGAGGCTGGGCTTCCCGATTTTCTGTTTCCTTCTTGTGGAGGGCTTTGAAAAAACCAGGAGCCGCGGGAAATATGCGCTCCGCCTGGGGCTGTTTTCGCTGCTGTCGGAGATCCCCTTTGACCTGGCGCTTAGCGCAAAGGTGCTGGAATTTGGATACCAGAATGTGTATTTCACGCTTTTTCTCGGGATGCTGGCGCTGTGTACCTGCGATTTCCTGGAAAAACACTGCGGCCGGAAAAGCGGCAGCCTTCCCCGGTGGGCCTGCTGGCTGCTGTTTTTTGGGGGCTGTATAGGCGCCGGGTGGCATATGGCGCAGTATGCGGGGAATCTTTTGCCGGGCGTTTTCCGGGAGGATGCCGGATGGATCCCTTTTGGCATCTTTAGTATCCTGGCGGCGCTGATCCTCTTATGCTACGGGCAAAGGGGAGGCGCGGGCAGGCCGGATAAGGCTGGCGGGGCCGGGCTGGAAAACGGGGAGAGAAAAGAGAGAGAAGAAAAAGAAGGAAAAGAGGAGAGAGAAGAAAGAGAGGAAAGGCAGGAAAGCCAGGAAAGATGGGATAAGATGCTGACGGCGGGGGCGGATCTTGCCGCGGTGTCCCTGTTTATGTGGCTGGCGGATCTTCTGCGGACGGATTATTCGGGGATGGGCGTATTGACTATAGAGGTCATGTACTTCCTGCGCAAGTCGAAAGTGCGGGCTATGGCGGGGGGCTGTGTGGTGCTGACGTGCATGGCGTTCAATGAGCTGCCGGCGTTCCTGGCGCTGATCCCCGTGAGCAGGTACAACGGCACAAGGGGATGGAAGCTGAAATATTTCTTTTATATTTTTTACCCGGCGCATCTTTTCCTTTTGTGGGCTGTGGCATGGTTTTTGGGAATGGGCGGTATCCCGGTGGTGTAGGGCTTGGAAATTAAGGATCGTCCAGTTGACGAAACCTCCGTATTCAGGTAAAATGATAAGCAGAGTCTTACCTGAATACGGAGGTTTTTTGTATGAAGATGCCTGTTTTTGAAAGCTATATTGACCAGCTGATCGAAAAGAGCACCCTGGATGTGCCTGTCTGGAATATTGAAAAGGCTATGGCCGGAAAGGCCGGGGGCTGGAATTACATTGACGGCTGTATGATCCTTGCGCTCTTGGAAATGTACAGGACTACCGGGGAGGCGCGGTATTATGATTTCGCTGACGCATTTATCGACCACCGGGTGAGGGAGGACGGGACCATAAACGGCTATGACCCGCTGGAATACAATATCGACAATGTGAACGCCGGGAAGACCCTGTTTGCCCTCTACGAGATCAATGGCAGGGAGAAGTACCGCCGGGCTATCGACCTTCTCTACAGCCAGGTGCAGACCCAGCCCAGGACGGCGGAAGGGAATTTTTGGCATAAGAAAATATATCCGGACCAGGTGTGGCTGGACGGAATGTACATGGGGCAGCCCTTCTACATGGAATACGAGACCAAGTTCAACGGCCGGAAGAATTATGGGGATATCTTTCACCAGTTTGCCAATGTGAAAAAGTATATGCGGGACGAAAAGACGGGCCTGTATTACCACGGCTATGACGCCTCCCGGAAGATCTTCTGGTGCAACAAGGAGACGGGGCTATCCGAGAATTTCTGGCTGCGGGCGCTGGGATGGTATTCCATGGCGCTGCTGGATACCCTGGACAAGTGTGAGCCGGGGCAGGATTATGCGAAAGAGTATGGGGAGCTGAAGGAGACATTTGTGCAGCTGATGGACGATATGCTGAAATTCCAGGATGCCGGCGGAATGTGGTATCAGCTGCCGGCGCTGGCTGACAGGGAGCCCAACTACCCGGAAACCAGCGGAAGCGCGATCATGGCTTATTCCCTGTTAAAGGGTGCGCGGCTGGGTTATCTGCCGGAGGGCTACAGGGAATATGGGAAAAAGGCTTTTGAGGGGATCTGCAGGAGGTATCTGCGGGAGACGGAGACGGGATTGAACCTGGGAGGGATCTGCCTGGTGGCCGGGCTTGGACCCGAGGACAACCCGCGCCGGGACGGCAGCTTTGAATATTATATGTCCGAGCCTGTGGTGGAGAATGACGCGAAGGGCGTAGGGCCTCTGCTGCTGGCTTACACGGAGCTGCGGAGGCTGCCGGACTGAATCAGGATTTAGAGGGGCGTACTGCCAGCCCGGAGGCCGCAGACCTGGGGTGATAATTCGAAAGGGCAGGCCGCCAGCCGGGGGCGCGGCTCTTGGGGCGGTGATCCGTAAGGGCGTACTGCCAGCCCGGGGGCTGCGGGCCTGGGGTGATAATTCGAAAGGGCAGGCCGCCAGCCGGGGGTGCGGCTCTTGAGGCGGTGATTCAGAAGGACGGGATCCCCAGGTGTTCCAGGAGGATCTTGATGCCTATGAGGATCAGGATGACGCCCCCGGCCAGTTCCGCCCTGGACTTATACCTCATTCCGAACACATTACCGACCTTTACGCCAATGGCGGAGAGGACAAAGGTAATGATCCCGATAAAGGATACGGCGGGGAGGATATTCACGTCCAGGAAAGCATAAGTGACGCCCACTGCCAGGGCGTCGATGCTGGTGGCGACCGCCAGCGGGAACATCGCTTTTGCGGAAAGCGAATCGTCGGCCTTCTCCTCTTCCTTGGAGAGGGCTTCTTTTATCATGCTGACGCCGATCAGGGACAGCAGCGCAAAGGCGATCCAGTGGTCGATGGACTCCACGGCCTGTTTGAACCGGCTTCCCAGGAGATAGCCAAGAAGGGGCATCAAAGCCTGGAATCCCCCAAACCAGAGCCCGACGGCACAGGAATCTCTCAGGCGGATCTTTTTCAGGGCCAGCCCTTTACATATGGATACGGCAAAGGCGTCCATGGACAGGCCAACCGCGGTGATGAACAGAGTAAGTAAGCTCATGGTATTCTCCTCAAAAAAACTGCCATCTGGCAAATAAGTTACCGGATGGCAGTTCCAGGATCTGTGGTTTATGCTTCTTCCTTGACAACAGTAACGTTCGTAGCACGGACTTTGCTGCTGTTCTGAGGATCCGTCTCGGTGTCGAAAGTAACCTTCTGGCCCTCTTCCAGGGATTTAAAACCTTCCGCGTTGATCGCAGAGAAGTGTACGAACACCTCTGCACCGGTAGCATCATTGGTGATGAAACCGTAACCCTTCTGTGCGCTGAACCACTTAACTGTACCGTTATTCATATCAGTACCTCCTTGAAAATATAATGTTTTGTTATTCTAAAACGTAGGACAAAAAAATCACATATTTTTGTAAACCATCATCAAAGTAGCAATGACTTACAAAAATATGTGAGTTCAATGACTTTCATTTAGAATACGAGTAAAGTATAACGCGGCCGTTGAAATTTGTCAATATAATTTTTTATCAAATTTCAACCAAATTTTCCTATCAAATTTCTTTCAGATTTTTTCCTCCGGCGTGTCCGCATATTCCGACCCCGTATACACCCTGGCCACAAAAAGCGTCCCGCCGATCC